>NZ_JBXCIY010000002.1:0-445659 GCF_056786395.1 Paenibacillus sp. Y951
AGTGAAGTCTTTTCGATGCACAACGTGCTCGGAAAGATCTTCGTGTTTCGCTTGTTATTAACAATTTCACAAAGGTGAAATTGTTAATGGCAGTTCTTACTCGTTGTTCAGTTTTCAAAGATCAAGGTTATAAATTATAATAATGTATCTTCTCAGTTTCACTGATAAAATCCATTTTTTCTTTATTTCTTATCGACCAATCTCTCGCGGCGACAAGGAATAATATATCATAACTGTCTATCTCATTGCAAGTGTTTTTTTCGAAAAAGTAATTTTTGTTTTTCTTTACTTTCACACCGCTCGAAGCGACAAGTAGTAATTTATCATATAATCACTATAAGAGTCAATACTTTTCCTAATAAAATTATTAATTATATTAATTAACGCTATTTATTCACTATATTTTGATTATTTCACCATATAAAGGGCATTAATCAGTAATCAACACCCTTTTACATTAATAATTCAATACATATTGAAGTTCAACTACATTGTTTTGTGCATCCTTATTAAGGATAGCTACCTCTTTCAAATGATGACCTTGAACAAGTTTTTGAATAACTAGCGTAATATCCTCTACAATATATTGCAATTGCGGATGCTGCTGTAACTCACTTATACTCCATGACTCTTTTTTCTCACTCATAATATCAAGGAGATACTTACAACATATCTTCATCTTACTCATTACAGAAAACTCGCAAGCAAGCATGACCAACTCAACACGTTGCTCGATCGTTTCGGGACTTGCTATTAATTCTTCATACAACTTATATACACCTGGATGCACTTTACGAAGTTGTTTCCATACGGTGAGTTCAGGATGGATGCCTTCTTCTATAAGTACAAGATTGGCCCAATGATGTATCGAACCTAATATCTGGCTATAAGCATCCAACACATTACCAACTGATAAATTGCGTTTTGCCTGAAAAAGCGTTGCCAGATATCCGCTAAACTCACAAAGCTTTCGCTGATCACGCAGCTTATTGGGAAACTCAATGATTTGTTGCTTCATCTTCGCTAAATATTGTTGACTGTCCGCAATGATTTCTCCTGACATTAACCAATCCATTAAGTTATAACGATGTTGTGTAGTATTAGAATCTTGTAGTTCACGTGAATGTACCGTTCTAACAAAAATTCTCTCGTGATTAATTTCTAAGTGCTCGACCTTTGCGATATTATCCTCTTTTGTTGATACGACTAGTAAATAGAATACATATTCATTGGTGTGGAAAGGAAATTTCTCCACATTATGCATAAGCACTAGCCCTTGCACATCTTTTCTTAATGAGTAAAGTTCAAGTAATTGTTTTTTTATAATTTCCACCACTGCCTCCGTATAGCTAATCATATAAAGATACGATATAATATGAACTTGCAGACACTACATTTGTTCGACAATTACATGTTGATTCCTGCTTTTTTTCGAAATATTTTGTCTTAAGAGAGATTGATGAATTGAAAGTTGCTATTTATTGAAGCTACTATACGAGGAAGGAATGACAGAATGAAAAGTATCTTTTTCAAATCAGCAAAAATTAATGAGTTTCGACTTTGGGGGATGATTTTCACACTTGTAGGTATGGGTATTATGATTCTTGGCACGGGAGGAATTTTGCTATTTGGTAATGTAGGTAAAATTATCGCTGCATTTTTCTTAGTTATCGGTCTAATCGCTTTGCTAGTAAGTGTTGCAATCTACTTCTGGGCTGGCATGATGTCTACAAGTGCAACGATGCTGCAATGTCCTGAATGTCACAAACAAACAAAAATGTTAGGCAAAACGGATCGCTGTATGTTTTGCAAAACAATTCTCACACTTGATCCTGACGCTGCAACTACAAATGCTACAAACCTTTCTACAGAAACTACGAGTGAACAAGCTCGTTCATAGTTACTGGATCAACTCTTACCATAATAAATAATCTACATAAGAGAACAAAGGCTAGTCAATGATGATTCCATCACTGACTAGCCTTTGTTTTTATAAATCGTTAGCTTCGCTGCCAAATCCACCGCGAAGCTAACCATCGTGATCACAAGTAGATGTTTTGAACTATCTACTTAAATAATGACTTCTGTATGACCGGCCAAATTACGGGCTTCTGGAACGACCTTGCCCATGTCGCGACACCTGCTAAATCATATTGATGCACAAGATCAACTCTACTCGCAATGGAAAGCTCGTCCTCTAACCAAATTCGCTGAGTGACTCCTTCTTCCACATACTCAATATAATGTTGTCCACTGGCTTCATCCAATTGCGGTTCTAATGACTGCTCAGCAATAATCTCATCCGAACGCTTCATCCCAATCGCTTTGGAACTCACTTTCAAGGAACCATCTTCCTGAATGGTCTCAGACCATATCCGTGTGTATAATGGCATTGCTAATATTAATTTCTCAGGAGGCACTCCATCTTCTTCAATAATTCGTGAAATAGAATTTTCAACCCAAGGAAGAGACGCTACCGAACCAGCCTTTGGACTCGCCGCCCAATGTTCGTCATATGCCATAACAATCATGTAATCAACGATTTTACCGAGTGCTTCACGGTCTAGAAATACTGACCACATTTCACTCGTAGATTTAGGTGTTACGTCGATAGAAACGACTAACCCTTGTTCATGCATAATTGGCGTTAACTCTTTAATAAATTGCACAAGATTTTCTTTATCTTTTGTATATACATTTTCAAAGTCAATATTAATACCTTCAAGCTGATATAGCTGAGCAAATGCAATTAACTGCTGAATCATAAAAAATCTCTTTTCAGCACTAGCGAGCACTTCACTCGTCTGATCCGGCTCAAATCCATTACTGAATAACGCCCAAACTTGATATCCCCGTGCGTGAGCCCACTCTATATACTCATGGGTAGCTTTACCTTGAATCTTTCCAGTATCATCCACAAGTTCAAACCATGTTGGACTTACAACGTTAACACCTTCCATTGCTGGCATTTCCGTCAAGTTAGGTTGTCTACTATATATAGCTTCCCACGTTAAATTAATCTTTTGACCAGCCAAATCATGATCTATCCCTTTATATTCATCCACATCACTTGCATAAACGATCGGTGAACCTTCTATAGTATGTGATGCTTTTACAAAGCCTTCAACGCCATCTAATGTTTGAACGCGAAGCCAGCCTTCTTGTCGCTCCCACACCATAAGTTGTTGCCCTGATTCTATCACTTTATAATATGGGCTTTTAATCGTTGCAGATTCGCGTAAGTGACTCCCCTTCTCATTAGTAATAGTCACCGTATCTACAGCGTCATTTCCCTTATAAACCATCACAATTCCCGTTGAAGCAGAGTATTCGATATGAAAACCATATAATTGCTCAATAATTTCTGATGGTATATAGACCGTATCATCAACTACATCTGCCGTTAAAGTTAACTCATATGATTTCTCATTCAAAAGCGCATTCAGTGATTCCGTTTCAAATCGCAACACTTTATCAACCGTTGTTAATACCAGTGTATTACTTTCTTGCTCATAATATATTGGTGAATCTATTAAAATCGTTTCTAGTAATGGTAATGGTAGCTTTACATGCTCATCTACAATAACAGCACCAGAAGCTTGCAACTTACCTTCATAATAGATAGGATGCTCAAATGGATAGGTTGTACTATTTTGCTCAAACGAAGGGACAAGCTTTACATAACCGATCCAACATGTTGCAACCAATGCAATAACGAAAAATAGCCAGATGATACTATTAAAGCGAAAACCCTTTCGCTTATTCACGTGAAATGTTTGTCTAGGTTCCAATTTTTATCGCTCCTAATTAAAAACGTGCAGAAGAGCGATGAAATGAATCGCTCTTCTGCACGTCAAATAAATTCTAATACTTAAGTTGAGTACTGCTACATTTTTGACAGAGACCGTATATCTCCATACGATGCCCTTGAACAATAAAACCTGTACTTACCGAAGCTACACGTTCAACTTCAAGTAATGGAGGATGGATAAAATCTACGATTGACCCGCAACATTTGCAAATTGCATGATAGTGATCTGATAAATCCGCATCGAAACGACTAGAGTCATCGCCATAAGTTAGTTCGCGTATTAAGCTCGCTTCTACGAATAAACGTAAGTTGTTATAAATAGTTGCAACACTCATGCTAGGATAAGTAGGTGATAAAGCCTTGTATATATCATCAGCAGTAGGATGCGATTGCGTATCCATCAGAAAACTTAATATCGCGTGTCGCTGCGGGGTCATTCGAACGCCATTAGTTTTCAATTGTTCTAAAGCTAATTGCACGTTAGTAATCATTCCCCTCACGCCTTCCCTAATAAAATAATTATTACCATAATAAAATCATTACTACTATAATACGTTTATAATTTAAGTTTTGTCAATGTTCGCTTATTGAGCAACCTCTATAAGGATATAATTTGAGGCATACATAGATATCGTATATATAGCAGCTCCAACACTAGCTTCATATCGTTTACTATTCTTTTCAACAATTCGATCGCCTGATATTTTTCCAAAAGATACTTTAGCTCCCATTAAATAATGTGCTTTTCTTGGTAGCTTCACTACAATATTTCCTACGGTTGCGGTCAAACTCCAATTACCTGCCACCTTATTAGTTATAACATGTAACAAGCCATTCAGTGCAGTTGCTTGTACGTCATCAAGTGGATTAATAAGTGTAACCATCCCTTTCTTGCTTTGTACTGCTACACTACCATCTATGTTTTTCATAAAAACATTTCCTTGCTTAGTACTTACTTCCACATCTCCGGTTATTCCATATACATTAATTGCAGCACTATTACTTTCAATACTAAGTTTATCCAATATCGTTATCCCTTCGATATGCAGGGCACCATGCTCTAGCTTAATCCTCATACCTTCAGTAAGCTCATAATGATTAGGGATAACCATTTTCACATCCATACGCGGATAACGATTCAAGTTGTATAAAGGTAGTTGTGATTGCATTAATATTCCACTATCGAATTTAACATCAATATAACTTTGCTGCTTTACTTCTAATGCTTGTTCTTCATCTTCCGTGTTCACATATAGGACAGGGTATAACGTCAATTCATCTACATCATCCCGTACAATTTCAACGTAACCATTCAAATTTCTAAATTGAATTTTCCCTGATGCATCCATAGGTAATTTAATTGGTGCTAATTCATAGCGAAAACCAACTGATCCATCTAACTGTTCCTTATTGGGAGCAGGAGCATGAAAGCTTTGTAATATTTTTGTGGGATAATCGCTATACTGCATGACAAAGTAAGATGTGCTTCCAAGTATAATAAGGACGAACACGCCCCAATAATCAGGTCTAAACATCGCTGCTCGATTAAACCAATAGTAATATATCGCTAAAACAATAAGTTCAAGTAGAAATACAAGTGGCGTAATGTAGCCCCACTGCACCCACTGTATCGGTGCAATCTGTTGTAACCATAATAAAATGGCTAGCAATGTCAATAAAGCTCCTACCGTAATTCTACCTATTAAAATATATGTTTTTATTTTCCTTTTCAAATGCGTAACTACATACATAACAATACTCATAATTACGAACATCGGATAGTGGTAAATAATTTGTAATTTGAACGCATACGTATTACTGAATGGTAATAACAAAACAATGGTTAGCACTAACAATATTAACGAGAAAGCTATTTTGATCCATGAGTTTCTATAATAATATCGCTCATCCATTGCTTGTAAACTATTGAAAATCGCATAAAAATAATGATAAGGCAAACTAAGTATTAGAAAAGCAATCGTTAATGGTTGTTCAATAACGAGCACATGTAACAATGTATATGCAAGCGCCAGATGAAATAGAAAGCTACTCACAATAAATATCGCTTTATCGTAGATACCACGATAACAATGACCTAAGCCCGGCAATAACACCGCCAGGCCTGCTGTAATCCAATTTTTCCTATGATCTACTCGTAACCGATCCAACGAACACCCTCCACTTGCTTCAATTCCTGCACGAGTGACAAAATACTATCTTTACGTTTGCGAGAGACGTTAATATGAAGGGTAACTTTAATATGTCGTGATTCACTCAATCTTTCTCCTGTATGTGTATCGAATGTATCCATATCTTCAATCGACATTTTATTAAGTGAAACATGATGCTCATCTAGTTTTTGCTGTGTATACAATAATAAGATCGCTTGATCTGTGCATGTCATATTAACTACATAATGTTGTTTGTTACGCATAAAGCGCGATTCTAATTTGTTAAATAACCATAGAGTCAAAACAACTAAAATCATAACTGCAATAGAGGCAAAATAAAAACCTGCTCCTACCGCTAATCCGATCGCAGCTACCACCCATAAGGATGCTGCAGTCGTAAGTCCAGATATTTTTTTACCGGTAAATAAAATAGTTCCGGCTCCAAGAAAACCTACTCCTGTAATTACTGCAGCAGCAAGTCTCGCTGGGTCTACACGTACATTAACTTCATTAACGAAATCAGAAAATCCATAGATAGATAATAACATTAACAAGCATGCCCCTACGCAAACTAATATATTAGTTCGAAATCCAGCAGCATGATTAGCTTGCTCACGCTCAAAACCAATAATTCCGCCAAGTACTAATGCTATAATGAGACGAATCAAAATTTCTACCTCGTCAATATACCAAGGGTTTCCAACAGCTGCTAACAGCATATATGCACTTCCTTTATGCAATAATTATTATGAATACAAAGAGATACTGCGTGGTTTCATAGTTTGAAACCACGCAGTAATGCACTACTATTGTATGCCAATATAATCATTTAATTTACTGAGATTTCAAGCGCTCAATAAGTAGCTTGTTAACTAATGCAGGGTTTGCTTTCCCTTTAGTTTCTTTCATCAATTGACCAACTAAGAAGCCAATCGCTTTTTCTTTACCAGCACGATAATCTTCAATCGATTGCGGATTACGCTCAAGCACAGCATCAACGATGGCAAGCAATGCACCTTCATCACTAATTTGCACAAGACCTTGTTCCTCAACAATTTGTCCTGGAAGCTTACCCGTCTCCATCATTGTTTTGAATACCGTCTTAGCGATTTTACCGTTAATTGTACCTTTTTCAAGCAGACCTAGCATTTCACCTAGACCTTGACCAGTAAGCGCAATATCCGATAGTTCTTTGTTATTACTGTTCAGATACGCTAGCAGATCGCCCATAATCCAGTTTACTGCACCTTTAGCATCCTTCGTATAGGAAAGACTTTCTTCGAATAGATCGGCTATTTTTTTCGATGATGTAATCACTTCAGCATCGTAATCAGAAAGTTCGAATTGCGAAGTATAACGAGCTTTACGAGCATCTGGAAGTTCAGGGATCGTAGCACGAATCGCATCTTTCCATTCTTGACTAATGTTAAGCTTCACAAGATCTGGGTCCGGGAAGTAACGATAATCATGTGCTTCTTCTTTACCACGCATCGAGAAGGACTTACCAACGGCATCGTCAAAACGACGAGTTTCTTGAATAACGATGCCTCCTTCATCAAGAATTTCTGCTTGACGAATTTGCTCATATTCTAATCCACGCTGCACGCCGCGGAATGAGTTCATGTTCTTCAATTCTGCACGAGTACCAAACTCAGCTTGACCATAAGGGCGTAAGCTAATATTCGCATCGCAGCGTAAACTTCCCTCTTCCATCTTCACATCAGATACATCACAGTATTGCATGATCGTGCGAATTTTTTCAAGAAAAGCTTTTGCTTCTTCAGGTGAACGGATATCTGGCTCAGATACAATCTCAATTAGTGGTGTTCCTACACGGTTAAAGTCAACCAATGAAGCATAACCACCATCAATATGAGTTAATTTACCCGCATCTTCCTCAAGATGCACACGCGTAATACCAATACGTTTCGTTTCACCATTCACTTCTATATCAATATATCCATGTTCACCAATTGGCTGATCAAACTGTGAAATCTGATACGCCTTAGGTGAGTCGGGATAGAAATAGTTTTTACGATCGAATTTACTAATATCAGCTACTTGGCAGTTCAATGCCATGGATGCTTTCATCGCATATTCTACAGCTTGATGGTTCAACACAGGAAGAACCCCCGGATGACCTAAGCAAACTGGACATGTATGAGAGTTCGCAGGTGCGCCGAAAGCAGTTGAACAGCCACAGAAAATCTTACTATTCGTATGCAGCTCAACGTGCACTTCCAAACCTACGACCGTCTCGTATTTATTGGTAGTCATAATAATCTTCCTTTCGTAATCACGCACAAATTTATAACTGTGGGCGCTGCTTATGGAATTCAGTATTAGCCTCAAATGCATGAGCTGCACGTAATACTGTAGATTCATCAAATGCTTTACCGATAATTTGTAAACCGATTGGCAGACCATCAGCTTGACCACATGGTACACTAATTGCCGGAATACCCGCTAGCGAAACTGGAATTGTACAAATATCATTAAGATACATCGTTAGTGGATCGCCAACTTGCTCACCAATCCGGAAAGCCGGAGTAGGTGCTGTAGGTCCAATAACAAGATCATATTTCTCGAATACTTGATCAAAGTCTTGCTTAATCAATGTACGTACTTTTTGAGCTTTCAAATAATACGCATCATAGTAGCCAGAACTTAATGCATACGTACCTAACATAATACGACGCTTAACTTCCTGACCGAAGCCTTGACTACGAGATTTACGATATAGATCGATAAGGTTCTCTGGATTTTCTGCACGAACGCCATAACGAACGCCATCGAAACGAGCCAGGTTAGAAGATGCTTCAGATGAAGCAAGTAAGTAGTACGTAGCAATCGCATACTCTGTATGTGGCAGCGATACTTCTTCCCATGTAGCGCCAAGCGATTCATATGTTTTCAAAGCGTTCATAACTGCTTCTTTCACACGTGGATCGATACCTTCTCCTAGATATTCCTTAGGAACAGCAATACGCAAGCCTTTCACATCACCAGTAAGTGCATCCGCATAATTGGGAATCGTTACATTAGCAGATGTAGATTCCTTCGGATCATAACCGGCAATAGCTTGCAGCACATGAGCTGCGTCTTCAACATTTTTCGTAAGTGGTCCGATTTGATCAAGAGATGACGCAAAGGCAACTAGACCAAAGCGTGAAACTAGACCGTAAGTAGGCTTCAAACCAACGATACCGCAATATGCAGCTGGTTGGCGAATCGATCCACCTGTATCAGATCCAAGCGAGAAGTAAACTTGTCCTGCCGCAACAGCCGCTGCCGAGCCACCACTTGAACCACCAGGAACGTGGTTTGTATTCCATGGATTACGTGTTGCGAAATAGCTAGAGTTCTCGTTAGAACCACCCATTGCAAATTCGTCCATATTTAATTTACCAATCGTAACGGTACCGGCATCACGTAACTTACTCGTTACAGTAGCGTCATAAATAGGATTGTAATTACTTAAAAATTGGCTGGCACATGTCGTTAACAAACCTTCAGTAACGATATTATCTTTAATTCCGGCAGGCAAACCGAACAAAGCTCCTTCTGCTTGTCCATTTGCTAGCTTCTCATCTAATTGAGAGGCTTGTGTGCGTGCAGCGTCCTCATTCAATGTAATAAATGCTTTAATGCTCTCATCTGTTTCAGCGATGCGATGGTATGATGCATCGACTAGTTCTGTAACAGAAAGCTCTTTGTTTTTCAGCTTTGCTCCAACTTCTTGGATACTTAATTCAAAAGGTGACAACAGTAGTTCCTCCCTTCACTCTCTCTAAATTATTCAAGTACCGCAGGTACTTTTATTTGATCGTCTTCTTCGTCAGGCGCATTAAGAAGTACCTTCTCAATCGGTAACGATTCCTTCAGTACATCTTCACGCATAACATTCACAAGCTCAAACACATGACTTGTAGGCTCTACATGATCAGTGTCCAGCTCATTAAGCTTCTCAGCATACTTCAAAATAGCATTAAGCTGATCTGTAAACTGAGTTTTTTCAGTATCAGATAGCTCCAAGCGTGCAAGGTTAGCTACATGGTCAACATCTTTTAACGTTATACTCATCAACAATACTCTCCTTAAACTTTCATTCATATTATTATATCCTGCCTAGCGCAATTATAGCAATGACAACAGAAAAAAGAGACATAGCGAGCTTTCACACGCTACCTCTCTTTCATTAGATCCATGCTTTTAGATTAATTTGACGAATAAAATCTTCACCTGTTGCGATCTGCGGCTCAGACTCTTCTTCAACTTCCTCTTCTGCTACACCATTCATAATATTATAAAATAATTGCTCGTTCTGAGTAGCAAGTGCATAATCAATTAATGCTTCCTTCTCAATTTGCTCGGCTTCCTGCTTAAGAATTTCTTCTTCTAGCTCAATATCCTCATCAGGCACAGCAAAATTGCGATTCAGGCTAGGGACACGAACAACATAATCAAACACGTTATCGGCATTACGATCATATGCAATGATGTACCCATACTCACCTATAGGAAGCTTCTGTTCAAATTGATCCTCTATAAAAACTACTTTAGATCCAAGTGGTAACATCGACTTCAACCCCTATGATTAGCACATGAAATGCTATGTGATATGCCTATTATCCTACTAAACTTTTGGCAATCTGTCTATGCAAGTTACATAGAAATTCGCTAATTGTCGATAAAAATATACATTAGTCGCCTTTATTCTTAGTGCTTCCTTCCACATTCCCTTCAATCCCTGGTAATTCTATCAATGCTTGATCAAAAATATGAGGGAGCTTCAATTGAGACTGACCCATTTGACTAAGTAAAAGTCTAGCAAATTCATCACTTTCATCGTGATCTTGATTTTCTTTAATAATCGTTATCTCATGATGTAATCTTTCCATCTGCTCATCCAAATTATTAGCAACATCGGCCGCTTGCTTTAATTCCGCCGTAAGTTTAGATGGAACGGCTTGATCATATTTATAGAATATCTTATGTTCCAGACTCGCCCAAAAATCCATAGCGATCGTACGAATTTGAATTTCAACACAAACGATTTCACGACCAGTTGTCATCACGACAGGAACACCCGCGATAAGATGTAAACTACGATAGCCGTTAGGCTTAGGACTAGATATATAATCTTTTACTTCATAGATTTCCACATCAAAATGTTTCTGTAGCATCTCCTGCACACGATATATATCTGAAATGAAAGAACATGTAATTCGAATGCCAGCTACATCCTTAATCTCATGGCGAATGCTATTAATAGAAAACGGGAGACTTTTCCTTTGTATTTTACCAATAATACTTTCAAACGATTTCACACGAGTTTTCGTATGCTCGATCGGATTGTAATCATGCAGAAGTTGATATTCTTCCTTTAATATTTCAATTTTCGTTTCTAATTCAGTTAAGGCGAATTGATACATCATCATGACACGTGTAACATCATCGCGTAATTTTTTGAATTGTTCTACTTGATTAGAGATCAGTTGATAGTTGTTCATCTATATTCTCCTCACTTGTGCCGCCCAGCTTCACTTACCCATTATAAGTCGTTATGTGTAGTCCCTGCGTCCACCTCTCTATTGTATACGATTGAATTATCGTCACGCAAATTAGTTCAGGGTGATGTGTAATAATACAAGCTGCTGCAAATAATAGCTAACATAGCCCTTGTCAGAATTAGTCGAATTCGTATAGAATCTACAAAGCAATTACTATTTTATTAAAGGAGCAATAATCATGCGCAAATCAATTGGTGTTCACGAACGGCCACCAGTAGCAATGTCACTTATGCTTGGTCTTCAGCATCTATTTGCAATGTTCGGTTCAACAGTCTTAGTACCTACGATTCTGGAAGTAGATCCTGCGATCTGCTTGCTGATGAATGGTATCGGTACACTATTGTACATATTGATCACAAAAGGGAAAATTCCAGCTTACTTAGGTTCAAGCTTTGCATTTCTTGCACCAGTAACTGCGATTATTACGAAACAAGCTGGTGGCGGTTATGCTGACGCACTTGGCGGCTTTATCGTAGTAGGTATTATTTTCACAGTCGTCGCATTCATCATTCAAAAAGTCGGTACCAAATGGATTGATGTTGTTTTCCCACCCGCAGCGATGGGCGCAATTATTGCAGTTATCGGCTTGGAGCTCATTCCAGTAGCGGCTGGTCTGGCTGGTTGGATTAGTAAAGATCACGATCCAGATTGGGTAATGGATCCACAAGTTGTTATCCTATCTATCGCTACATTAGCAGTAACAGTAATCGGTTCCGTTCTATTCCGAGGTTTCATGCGAATTATCCCTATTCTTTTTGGTATCATATTCGGTTATGTACTAGCTATCTTTATGGGTTTAGTAAAATTCAATGGAATAAGCAATATTGCATTTTTCAAGTTCCCAACGATGACTACTCCTGAATTCAATTGGATTGCCATTGCGACAATTGCACCAGCTGCGCTCGTTGTCATCGTGGAACATATTGGTCACTTAGTCGTTACAAGTAATATCGTTGATAAAGATCTTTCCAAGGACCCTGGTCTACACCGCTCTTTACTTGGTAACGGAATCTCCACGATTATTTCTGGTTTTGTAGGGTCTACACCCAATACAACTTATGGTGAAAACATCGGTGTCCTTGCGATTACTCGTGTATTCTCTACATTCGTTATTGGACTAGCAGCAGTCATTGCAATTGCGCTATCCTTCTTAGGTAAATTCTCATGGTTAATCTCAAATATCCCAGAAGCTGTTATGGGTGGTGTATCACTACTATTATTCGGTGTTATCGCGGCATCAGGTCTAAGACTACTTATCGAATCAAAAGTAGATTACAGTAAACCTACCAATCTTTACTTAACGACAATCGTACTTGTAGTTGGTCTAAGTGGTGTAACTCTTTCTATTGGAGACTTCGCCATGTCGGGTATGTCACTTGCTACGGTAGTAGCAATTATTTTAAGCTTATTGTTCAAACTGTTTGATGTATTGAAAGTGTCCAATGATTATGAAGAGTCTGAACATTAATAACTAGAAAACAAAAAGGGCTGATCCTAAAGTATATTACAACTACTTTAAAGGATCAGCCTTTTTTTGTGCGCGATAAGTGGATATCAAAATAGTAGCTAATTTATCTAATTAGCGCATCGTATGTCCGTTCGTTTTTCGTCAAGCTCTTGTTTTGGCTTTGAACGTTAATGATCTGCCTTAGTTATTAATCGCCTCTACAAATTGCTTCAATGCTTGTTCGAGAACCGAACGTGGACAAGCAAGATTTATACGTAACCAACCTGCACCTTCAGCACCATACGTAGAGCCTTCATTAAAGGCTACCTTCGCCTTCTTATACATAAGCTCCTTCAATTCAGCTGGGTCCTCGCTAATCGCACGGCAATCTAGCCATAGCAGATATGTACCTTGTGACTCCAGTGATTTAACTGCTGGTACATGCTGTGCAAGATATTCTACTGCGTAATCTAGATTAGCTTTCACATAGACGATCAACTCATCAAGCCATTGTTCACCTTCATTATAAGCTGCTTGAACAGCATCCTGCGCAAAGTGATTGGCCATATGAATACTTAATATTTTTACACGCTTATCGAACACTTCACGTAGCTCGCTATTCGAGATAACTGCGAATGAAGTATGTAGTCCTGGAATATTGAATGTTTTTGTTGCAGCAAGTGCCGTAATCGTAATATTCGCTGCTTCTTCAGATAGAGAAGCAAACGGAGTATGTGGATGTCCTTCGAAAGTTAGATCACAATGAATTTCATCGGATACGACAATAACACCATATTGAACAGCCAACTTAGCGACTTTTTCTAATTCTGAACGTTCCCATACACGACCACCAGGGTTATGCGGGTTGCAAAGCAGCATTAATTTGGCGCCATCTTTGAACAGCTGTTCTAAATTTTCAAAATCCATCTCATAGCGTCCGTTTTCAATACGTAATGGATTGCGAGCAACGGTGCGATTATTCCCTTCAATGACATCATAGAACGGATAATAGACTGGAGATTGAAGAACTACGGCATCGCCAGGCTTCGTATACAGATCTACAGATAAACTAAGTGTCGTTACAACACTTGGAACATCTATAATCCAATCTTGTTGTATACTCCAATCATGTCTACGTTCAAACCAATTTGTGATGGCTTCGTAATATTCACTGTTTTTAATTGAGTAACCATATATCCCTATATCCGTACGTTGCTGAAGTACTTTTTGTACTGCTGGAGGGCTATAGAAGTCCATATCTGCGACCCATAGCGGCAGAATAGAAGCGTCACCGAACAAAGGACCTACTTGATCCCATTTATAAGAACGAGTATTGCGTCGGTCAATGATTTCATCAAAATTATACATCAAATTAGTCACACCTCTTATCATGTTTAATTACACTAACTTTATCACTTTTACAATAAGAAGCCAACTTTTTATCTGGCTACCGCTTGGAAACATATCGATTCCCCTCTACATAATATCGCCATAGATAATCCTTTGCTTCTCCGCTATTATCAATTCCGATTCGGGGGCTAGAAGAGATTTGTTCATACGTAATCCCTTGTGCAATATATAGTGGAGCTTGCGTGAACTGACTACCGTAATCGTCCATCGTAATGCCTAGCGCTTGACATAGCTTACCTGGACCATTCGTTAGATCCTGCTCCTTCTTATCTTCGCCGCGTCGTTGCTGCATGATCGGAATGCCAACTACAGGCTCTACCGCTCGAATTAGTACAGATTCAGGTATTCCCACATCACCACTCACAACATTTATTAAGCAATGACGATGCATCGTATGTGTATATACATGCCCCGCTTCCGAAAACAAAATTTCCGTCCGTACCGTTATACGATTTTTATAGCCATGCGCCGCTTGATCCTTTGGACCAAGATAGCCCTCCGTTTCAACAATATAGCCTGCTGTTATACCCGCAGCTGTTTCCTTTACGAGAATATGACCGAGTAAAGCCTGTGCTAGCTCTAGCGTGCTTTGATTATAGAAGGATTGCGGCAATATATCTAGTTTCACCATGTACGCCCCTTTACAGAAATAGAAGAAGGATAATATGAGTCAGCTGTAAGCTAATCAACATTATCCTTCTCATTATCTATTCATTCTTATACCTATTGTTAATAAGGTAGGTAAATCTTTAACTTTTCTTAATACAGTGTAATCACTTTCTCCCATGTTAATGATTGACCAGCCTCATTCGTGAAGGTGATGGAAACTGTTCCCTCTTCGCCTTTCAGCGAATCATCATAGAAGAACCCCATAAATTGACCATTTCCACTAATGTAGAAACCATCTTCACCATTGCCACCATGCTCGATTGCTTCTTGCAGTGTATTAACTACTTCGGATGATGATGAACTCCATTTCATTGAAGTTAGCATATAACCCTCTGGTCGCTTTTGTACGGAAAAGTCAAAACTATTGCCTTCAATCGGTTTCTCTGCCTGATCAATAATGATTAATATCTGATCATTGTTAGCTTCTGCGACTGGTTCGGTTGGCTTGGTTGGTTCTGTTGTTGACGGAGAAGTTTCATCTACATTTGTATCTTCATTGCCTGGGATTTCTGATGTTATAGGTGCATTAACGTTATTATTACTCTGATTCACATTATTACCTGCTTGCTCACCACACCCACTTAATAACGCAACAATAACCCCTGTCATTACCATATATCTAATCTTCATTATAAATCACTCGCTTTCTGTTAATGAGAAGTAGAATTCTACTCCTTGCTTAGTATTCCTTACCCCATATTCGCTATGATGTAACTGTAAAATATGACTTACAATGGCTAGACCTAGTCCAGTACCACCTGACTTGCGATCTCTAGCTTGCTCTAGACGATAAAATTTCTCCCAAATATTGATTAATTGTTCTTCTGGGATATGTTCGCCTTCATTATGAATACTTATAACAACATGATTATCATCTTGATGCTGTACTTTAATATTTAACTCGCTACCAACAGGTGCATGGCGAACAGCATTACTTATTAGATTAATTAGTACTTGCGTAATCCGTTTAAAATCAGCTTCTACCAAATATTGATTATGCCGCGAAGGACTGAATGCTAGATATAAGTTCTTTGCTTCTATAATCTTAGAGAACGATTGGCATACTTGTTGGATAAGCTCAACGATATAAAATTTACTAAGTTCCAATTGAATGACTTTTACTTCGTACTTAGATAATTCCAACATATCGAGAATTAATTCATTCATTCGATCGCTCTCATTAACAATATGTGTTAGATACTTGTCACTCTTCTCCTTGGCTACACCATCTTGCAATCCTTCTGCATAACCTTTGACAATGGCAAGAGGTGTTTTCAATTCATGTGATATATTAGCTACTAACTCTTTTCTGAGCTGTTCAGAGCGTTGCTTTTCCTTCATTTCCGCTTGCAATTGCTCATTCCGTTCTGATAATTGAGTTAACGTAGCTTCAAGATTTGTAGAAAGCTCGACTAAGCGAGTAGCTAACTGTCCGAATTCATCTTTGCTACTTAGTGGTGACTTCTCAGAGAATTGAAGCTTAGCTAGTTGCCCTGCAAACCTATTTAACGTTACAAGTGGCTTTGTAATATACCTTGAATAGAAAATCGCTAATATAAATACAACTATAATGATGATAGGGAATATATAAAGTACATATTTTTTCATCATTTCTACTGCTTCATCAACGGGTTGTAGCGATGTCATAACCAGTACGTATTGCTGCTCATCTGTTACCTTCTGTAACGAAGTCACATATTCAACACCACTCCACGGATCATTCCATACGGTCGTTACTTGTTCTTGTTGCGCCCAATGAATATTCGCCCACTCTTCCGATAACATCCAATCTTGAATCATCTGCTTCACTAAAAGATCTTGATACATTGGATTATACGATCGTTGCTCTGGTATTTGCATGTCGATTATGGTCCCTTGTTCTCGCACTAAACCCTGTTCAAGAAGACCGCCATCTGATAGCAATTGTACAGGATGCATAATGCTATCTTGTTCATCCATGTAAATCCCATCTACCGTGATCGTATTACCTACATGAAGTCCAATAGGAAGCTGATCGAAAGTCATTCCGGCCATTGGAAGTATTATCGTAATGGCACGTTGCTGCAACTGCATTACAATATAATAAGGATCGTATTCACGCAGTTGAAACTGACTGTCTAATATTGCAATACTAGCATCATACTCATTCATATAGTGACCAAGCAATTGCGATACAGCTTGATGATTGGTAGATACTTTCTCATAACCTTCTGCAAAACTAGATGTTTGCCTCTGCAATTCAGCAAGCTTCATATTGCGATAGAACTTCTCGAAAAACATACTCTCCATAATCATCACGACCGCGAACAACAAAATAATCATAATAGAAGTAATCATATACAATTTGAATACGACCGAATGTCTCCTCATAGCAGCGGATCGAATTTATAGCCTGATCGAATGACGGTTACAATGAATCGTCCTTCCGCTCCTAGTTTGGCTCTTAATTTCTTAATATGAGTATCAACCGCGCGATCATCACCTTCATAATGATAGCCCCAAACTGTGTTCAAAATAAAAAGACGAGATAACACCTTCCCACTATTTTTTGTTAATAGTAGTAATAGTTCGTACTCTTTCGGGGATAGATTAACGACCTCATCGGTTATCTTCACCTCATGAGAATTGCGATGAATGGTAAGTTCACCAAATTTAAGTAGCTCACCTTCACTACCTACTGTCCCCTCTGTACGTTTCAACAACGCGTTCGCTCTAGCAACTAATACACGAGGACTGAATGGTTTCGTTACATATTCATCTGCACCTAACTCATAGCCAAGCACTTGATCATCATCTTCAGCCTTTGCTGTAATCATAATAATTGGTACATCGGAATTTCTACGAATGCTACGGCAAACTCCGATGCCATCGAGCTTTGGCATCATAATATCAAGAATAATAAGATCAATCGTATCTTCTTCGAATTTTTCAAGTGCGATTAGCCCATTCTCAGCTTCAATGACATCCCAATGCTCAGCAATAAAATAATCCGCAACAATCTCTCGCATATGAATATCGTCTTCAACAAGTAATAGTTTTCGTCTCATTGACGCTCACTCCAAGTCTTATCTTCTATCGTGTATATGAGTATTGTATATTTTGTCCAAAACTATACCAACCTTAATTACACAATATTTTCAATCACATTATACCACCTCGTTTGTTGCATCCTATCGTAATTATAAGGAGTTCATGTGTACTTCATGTGTATATTACGATATAAATGAGAACTGCCCTTCAAGGTAGACACCTTAAAGAGCAGTTTTTCATATCAATATTACGAAATCTAATCTATTTGCGGATTCAAAGATTTACTAATTATTTCAGATTGAAGCATGTGAAGGAAAGATTCTATGCTATAGGAAAACGACTTTTTCCCTCCAAACTGTCGAACATTGACTGTCATTTGTTGCATTTCCTCATCACCAACAACAATGATATAAGGTACTTTCTTCAGCTGCGCGTCACGTATCTTATATCCTAACTTCTCTTCACGAGTATCAAGTTCAATTCTAATTCCTGCCTGTCTAAATTGATCATATACCTGCTCTGCATATGGCATATGGATACTATTGGATATAGCGACTATTTTCACTTGTACTGGAGCTAACCATAACGGAAAAACTCCACCGTAATGTTCGATGAGTATACCAAGGAATCGATCGATGGAACCAAATACAGCACGATGAATAACTACTGGTCGCTGTTTTTCATTATGCTCATCCATATAATTCAATTCAAATTTCTCTGGTATTTGGAAATCTAGTTGCACTGTAGCACATTGATGACTGCGAGCAATGGCATCTTTAATATGAATATCTATTTTCGGTCCATAGAATGCCCCATCCCCTGCATTGATAGTATAAGGAAATCCTAAATCATCTAAGACATTCATTAAAGCTGCCTCTGCATAATCCCATACGTCATCGCTGCCCATATATTGCGGTGGCCTAGTAGAAACTTCGATTGAAAATTCAAATCCAAATATATCATACATATGCTTAATCAGTTTCAGTGTTAATCCGATCTCTTGCTCAATCTGATCTTTTCTTACAAATATGTGGGCATCATCTTGGCAAAATGTTCTCACTCTTAACAAGCCGTTCAACGCACCGCTAAATTCATGACGGTGAACCTGACCAAACTCAGCCATTCGAATTGGTAGATCTCGATAGGAACGTAGCTTCTCTTTGAAAATCAACATATGTCCCGGACAATTCATTGGTTTTAGCGCAAATTGTTGATGATCTACTTCAGTAAAGTACATATTATCTTTATAGTGATCCCAATGTCCGGAACGTTCCCATAATCGCTTATTCATCATCAACGGTGTTCTTACTTCCTGATAGTCATACAGATGTTGAAGCTGACGAAGAAATCCTTCTAACTCATTCCGAATGATTTGACCATTTGCCAAATAAAAAGGCATTCCTGGAGCTTCCTCTGAAAACATAAACAATTCTAACTCCTGTCCTAATTTGCGATGATTCCGCTTTTGTGCCTCCTCCATCTGATGAAAATAGTCTTTCATTTTCTGATTAGATTCAAAAGCAACACCGTATATCCGTTGTAGCATTTGATTGTTACTATTTCCACGCCAATATGCTCCTGATACAGAAGTTAACTTGAACGATCTAATATAACCTGTTGACGGTACATGTGGACCTCTGCAAAGATCAATATAATCATCTTGACGATAGATTGAAATTACATCTTCGCTTGGAATATCCTGTAGCAATTCTAGCTTTAATGGATCCTTTGCGAACAGTTTCATTGCAACATCATAAGAAATCTCTTCTCTGTTAATAACATAATTCGAATTGATAATACGTTTCATTTCCTTCTCGATACTCTCTAGTTGATCAACCGAGATAGTTTCACATATATCAATGTCATAATAAAAACCATGTTCGATAACTGGACCTACGCCAAAGTTGGCATTACCATATAGATTTCTCACTGCTTGAGCCAATACATGACCTGCTGAATGACGCATTACTTCTAGCCCTTCAGGTGAGTGGATATCATAAAATTTAATAGTGGACGATTGTTCAATACGCATATTCATGTCTACTAATACGTCGTTCACCTTTGCTACGACGGCATTTTTCTTCAAACTTGAAGATACAGACTGAGCGATTTGCATTGCAGTAATACCTCTCTCATACTGCTGTTCCCGGCCATTTGGGAAAATGATTGAAATTGGGTGGTGTTCCATTAACCTCGACTCCTTAAATTTATTGTGAAACAAAAAAACACACGCATCCCTACTAGCAGGGACGAGCGTGTGTTAGACCCGTGGTTCCACCCATATTCTCAATACACTTTTCCCGTGTATCGACTTATGATCGCCTTATCGCAGCGTCTACGGTATAAGTTACTTTACATTCACTTATACTGCTCCAAGGTGGTAAATACTTCGACTGCATTAGAAGACTCTCACCATCGTCTTCATCTCTGAAAATCGTCCTTAAGTATTCGTATCCTTTTCTTAGCCTTAAAAATATACAAATAAAAAAACACACGCATCCCTAAAAAAGGGACGAGCGTGTGTTAGACTCGTGGTTCCACCCATATTCTCGACACAAATGAATTAACTTGTATCGACTCATGATCGCTTTATCGCAGCGTCTACGGTATAAGTTACTCTACATTCACTTATACTGCTCCAAGGTGGTAAATACTTCGACTGCATTAGAAGACTCTCACCAATGTCTCCCTCTCTGAAAATCGTCCATAAGTATTCATATCCTTTTCTTAGCCTTTTCATATTGTTATGAATTATAATAAATTGCTCTATACTAGTCAAGCGACAAGTTACAGTGACATTTTCACAGACGATTGACAATGAGAAATTACATTTACTAGAATCCCAGTCCCAATCGACCACCCACGTCGATATAAAAAACCGCTAAAACAATAATCATTTTAGCGGTTTTCCATAAATTGAAGTATTATTTCGTTGATCGGATCATTATCTTTCTATCATCCGTATAGTGTGATCAACGTATGTGTACCCATTATTGCTCTCAACGATTTCCTTTTATAAACAACGAATAATAGTATATACAATGGCAAAAGTAATTAGGGCAGCAGCAAGGGAAATTAAGCGAATCCATTTTCTATTGTACATGAATTCAAGTCACCTCTTTCACATCATGCTGAAACATCTTGATGTATTAATATATTAAGCAAACAGCATTTTGTAAACACTTTTCAAGAAATTATTTTAATGCGACTAATCTCCACACAAAAAAGGCATTACCACGAATATCTCCCTAATCGGAATATTCAATGATAATGCCTCGTCCATCGTTCACAGTTGGTGAAGATGTAATAATTATTAAGTTAGAGCTACCATTATGGTTCTCTTACGATCTCAACATAACCCGATTGGCTGTCCCATAGTATTTCTGCGCCAAGAGCAGTTGCTAAAGCTCGCGCTGGTGCGTAAGTAGTTCCATCGATAACTACAACTGGTGTTGGCCACTGTACTGTCGTACCGTTAATGATCGCTGTGTCACTACCAATTTGTAGCTTAATCGCTGTCTCTGTAGCTTTATCGTAGATATGAATTTGCTCTGTTGCTTTATCAAATCTAATATTTCCACCGAATTCTTCAATGATCTCTCTAACAGGGATCATTCCATAATTATCTTGATTAACAAAAGCAGCATAGTATCCTGGTTCATCAATATAGTTCCAGTACGTTTGCTTGGAAATATGCAGTTTATTTTTCAATAAATCATAGACAACTGAATCCTCATCAAAGTAATTAACGATTTCAAAACCTTTCAAATAATCAAAAGACTCTAATTTCACTTCTAGACCAGATGCCACAGGTACTTCTGCAGAAACCTTTCCATTAATATTCCAAGCTTCACTTTCCGACGTAATGCTTATTCCCTCAAAAACAGAAGTACCAAGCTCTTCCTTCATTGCATCACTTACTACATAGTTCAATGAATAAGCTTGTTTGCGAATATCTAGATTTGAATCGATATACATATCGAATTTAATCTCTAATGAATCGTCTAAGTATAATTCAAGCATTTCTTTATCTTCTGTTTCTATTTCATTCATTGAAGTCTTCATCTCTTCTAGAGAAGTAACAATTAATGTAACAGTTTCATCGATAAGAGCTTGCTTATCAGCTTCCGTAATAATTCTTGCTTCGAATTCTCCATCATTGAAAATAGCAAGATCTTCAATCAGTTCAGGCTCATCTTTAAATAAATTCAGTACTTCGCTAAGTAATTTTTCAAGTCCTGCACGATCATCAAGTAGCGCGTTCGTGATTTTCTTGAACCAATTCCATAGCTCCATACCTTTTAATTCACCATGAATTTTCATTAATTTCGTTGCTTCACCATTGATATCCTCTGTTACAGGCGTCGCAGACATCCGCTCAAGATTAGGAAGTTTTTGAATACTGAAATCGGTAATAAGTTCGCTTGCAGATTGCACAGCAGCAATAATTTTCTCATCATCAATCGCAATCTCCGTGACATTGTCAACATCTTCAGCTGTCACTCCGTATTCAGAGTACATATAGTCATTCATTAATCTCTCACTAGTTTCACCTGTAAGATCGAAAGTGAATGAACGAGTAGCACCTTCTAAAGAAATGATAAGTAATGTTTCTGACATTTTCATATCAAACTTAATTTCTGATAGATCACCTAAAGTTAGATGCCCCTTCAAAGAAATATTATTTTGATCCTGCATTTTCATATCGGTAATCGATACTTTTACATTAGATATTAAACGTAAAATAGAAATAAGTTCCTCATCTTCAGCAAAAATCTCATCATTAATCAACGCTTCTTCATTGAATTTCAACTTAAACTCCATAGAAGAATTACCTTCTGATGACGTTACTTTAAGCGTCTTTTTCAATGCTTCATTAATGTCTACTCCACCAATAGCTTGGCAACCAGCTAAAATCACCATGCTACAAATTAAAACTAAAGCTACTAATCTCTTAACACTTTTTAGTTTCTGCATTAACTTATTTTCCTCCTAAGTATGTTGGTAAAATTTAGTGCACCATTGATAATATTACTATTAGGATGGAAATATGTAAACCATTGCACAGATTAATCATCTACTGTCCATTCAATAGTTATGCTCGAACATAAGCAAGTAGCATGTCTTTCAATAGTTTTTGCTGATTATGAGGCTGAATATCGTCATCAAGATAAGTAATTTCTGATTTCAGCACAATATTATTGCCGAATATACCGTAAGCATTGATAACCGTCATAATCGACTCTTTAATAGGGATATCCTGTCGCAAGGAACCATCTTTCTCTCCATCTACAATAATCGGAGTAATCATATCTGAAATTTGCTTCTGTGTTTCAATTTACTCTTCGATATTAGATAATGGTTCTTTGGAAAATGCGGCGTAGCTTTCAAACGCTTCTCTAAACTTTGCGGAATTATGTCTTGTTTCTGTTTGATTTTCTAGTAAATAATTTAATATATCTTCCAAACGCTCAAACGCAGATTTCGGCGACTGTGCGATTTGTTGAAAAACTGGTATCGATCGTTCTAAGTTTTGAATGGCTACTGCTACGATCATTTTTTTTATCGTAGCTTAATCGACATCGAATATGAAAGTCCGCTTCTTGAACCATTATTGGAAGAGGAAGTTCAAAAAGCGGACTTTAAACCTTTATTGGAAGACTCGGGCATTTGAACGCTCGTGTACGCATGACGTACACATTGCTGGGTTTTGTTGTATCGTCTGCCATTAGACCTTAGTTTCGTATTGTTTCCTCATAGCTCAGAACAATATTGGATAGCTGTGGCGTGTTCTTCCCACGCTCGGTGTATAAGCCTACGCTATATTGAATTCGATCGAATTTAGAAGTGCTAGTGATGACTTGACCATTCGTAACCTCTTGCCAACTATCCCATGAATGACTACCTACTGACCTTGTTCGGATCCATGCCTTCACAGCAGTATAATCAAGAATGACTTCGCTCCAACTTAAAGTCGCCTTTCTCCCTTCGTTTACTTCGATAATCTCTGATTGAATAAATCCATGCGGGATATAGGGCTGGAATACTTTTTGTAAGTAGGATAGCTGTCCGGTAAACTCAGTACCATTCAAATATTCAGGTGGAATGAATTGCGAATTCATCGTGTTTGCTTCATCTACCGTTATATAAAATTTAATCGTTTCTGACGTTAAATCTCCAAGTACATGTTTCGAAATACGATATTCAATCTCTTCGCCCGCTGAATTGATGATATAATCAATATCCTGCTCGCCTAACCATTTCCAGCCATCATTACTATGCTGATCTGTAAAGCTTTCATCCCATTTATACAATCCTCCATTAGATACTTTATACGTTGCAGCAATATACCCCGAATTCCACCATGAACCTTTGAAGCCATCTAATAGCTGACCATCCGAGTCAATATATATATTGTAGTAATATTGCGGAACACCGTTGGCATCTGTATCAAAATTAATGTGACCAGCAACTTTTAATTTGATATATAAATATTGACGATCATCTGTCATCGATAAGCTAGTTACAGCGGCATCTTCAACTATATCGGGATTCATATAAAGCTGATCGCTATTACTCCAATCCGTCATTTCTCCATCAATCGTAATCGCATCATCGAAGTAGTAGCTACCCTGATTTCTAGCTAATGTTGCTGTATGAGAAGCTTTATCTATTGTTGCAGTACTACCTGTAAAATAACCTGTCGTAATCTTTCCACTTTGCTCCTGATGCAGTAACATACCTAGTGGTTCATTTAGAATGTCATAATACTTTACCGTTTGCATCGATGGATGCGCATAGCTCCACCCATATAGCTCATGAACAGCATTGTTTAGGAACGTATAGTTAATTCTTGCTTGATCGTCCAGCTCACCATAGCTCTGAGTTAGTGTTTTGATTGTTGAAGGGCTAATAGCGTTTTTCTGCTCTATATAGTCAAGCTGACTATTATTAAAATTCCATATGTATGAATTCGTATCTGCTGCACCATTGGCACGATCCATATCCCAGTACGGATAATTGTAATTGAACTTTAATAGTACTTGTTCCATACTCAATGAATTAGCCCCGTTAAATTCAAATCTTAACTTCAAATATTTCGATTGCTTCCCGATACCGATCCAGCTATCCGCTTCACTTGTCCATAGATTTGGAACTTCCGTCCATGTATTACTGTCAAACGGTAAGCTATTGCCTATCCACGCTTGTATAGAAACAGTATCATTACTTCCTCCAGTCCCCTTCCATTGTGGATATATCCAATCGTACTGAGCTCTATTATCTTCCGCTTGTAAAATTCGATCCATATCCACGACAATTTCCATTGCACCTTTCTCGCCACCAACTACTTTACCATCCTTAATAGTTGTCGTACCTTCAAAGCTCCAATCTGTAAATCTTCTACCATAAGTAGTTTCTCCATCTATAGAAGCTGTCCGCCCTAATGATATCGAGGAATCCCACACCAGTTGATTAGAATTCCAATAGCTAACATAGCTTTCCCATAAATAATAATCACCAAGCTCAGCAAACGATCTCGTTCCATTAACAATACTTTCCATCCCTAGAGACTTAATATATTCCGTAATTTCTTGAAGTTTTGAGTAGAAAATTTGTTGCTTGTCGGCCTCCTCCTGATATGCAATATTCCAATAAGCAATATCACACTCATCAAGAAAAATACCATCGGCGATCCCCTGCTCCTGCAACGACTTTATTGTTGCTTTAATCGATTGCATATATTGCTCAGAATCTTCAAATCTTGATCCGAAAGGAATATACTGAAAAACTTTAACCCCCTGCTCCCTTACTTTTGTTACACTCTCCAAATTTTTGTCAGAAACAATTATGAAATCATATATTGAATAATCAGTGATCCCGCTATAATTCAATTCTCCATAATAAATGATAAATTGATGCGGCTGAGAATATGTAGTATCTAATGTCAACGCGGACGAGGATCTTTCTAATATTCCTGCTGTTGTAGTATCTATCGATGACATATCAAATTCGTGGGTTTGAATAATCGTCTTGCCTTTATCATTACCTAGCATACTTTCACATCCGATCAATACAATCACTATTAATAATAGACTCAAAGCTGTTTTGAACATTGTATCCTCCTCATCTTCGACGAACTCTCTTTAATTTACCATATAATAGAAGTTAAGGAAATAAAAAAAGCAGAACACATCCAGCTTAGATTTGCTAAATAATTGAGATTAGCAATTACGATGAGCTATCATTTTTGCTATAATATAACTATGTCTTTTTGAAAGAAAGTAGGGATCAATATCATATTTTATATTATCGCAATGGTAGTAGTTTTAATCGATCAGTTTACTAAATATGTAATTCGAGCTTATATCGATATAGACCAAGCCTTTACCTTCTGGGGAATTCCTCTCACACATATTGAAAACAGTGGGATGGCAGGCGGCTTGTTTCCAGGTAACGCACGACTCTTCGGTGTAATAGCGGTATTATTCGTAGTTGGTGTTCTATATTTTCGAAAGACTGGTGATATGAAGGGAGCTCTAATCGATAGTAGCTTTGGGTTTCTTGTCGGAGGAGCGATCGGCAACGGTATAGATCGACTGCTACATGGCCAAGTGACAGACTTTATTATTCGTAGAAATGGCGTTCTTAATATTGCAGACCATGCGATCGAAGTAGGTGCACTATTGCTTATTATTTATGGGATAATTAGTTGGTTCAAAAAACGTGCTTTATTAACAGAAACAGAAAGTTAACTATATACTCGGCGAAAAATATACATAAAATTTATATTGATGTTGTAAAACCCAAAGGAGATTTTTAGTCTATTAGATTCGTCAGCGCATATTTGGCTCATTATGCTCAATATTTTTCGCCGAGTATATAGATTTCAAAATAAAGCCTCTAGAATAGTTGCAGAAAAATCGCAATCCCTATTCTAGAGGCTTTTACTATACAGCAATATCCTCACGGTTCTAGAATTTTCACGATTCTAGAATTCCTCAAGGCTTTCTAAGCTTGTTTTTTAACTTTCTCCTATAGCAATTCTTTAGCTAGTAGCTGCACACATTGCAAGCGAGAAGCCTGTCCATGTTGATTCAAATTGAACATCACTTCTTCGAAGCCGTAGTAGTCTTGATCTGCACGAAGGCGATCTGCTACTTGCACAGCTGTTCCGACCAAGTGAATGTTACGATTTTGTTGTAAGTTCATCTTATCCATCTCAGAGAATTGCACATCTGCCGCTTCTTCTGGAGATAGTATTTGTCCGATTTGTCCCTTTAAGAAATTTAAGCGCCATATATCAAGCGGCTTCGCATAAAACTCCGCCTCATCTACCGTCGGTGCAACTGTTACGGAATAGGTAACATTAATAAGTGGTTTTTCCATAAAGTATGATGGTTCAAAATAAGCGCGATACGCTTCAAATACCTCTTTATGCATTTCACCTGAGAAGAAATGGGCAAACGAATATCCAACGCCCATCTTGCCTGCTTGAATCGCACTATTGCCTGTCGATCCCAGTAAAAATGCCTCGGGAAGCTGAATATTGGTCGGAGACGCAATAACAGAATCATATATCGCTGAGTTTGGCTTACGATCACTCATCAGGCGAAGCGTTGTTGATAGCTTGTCATACATATCCATACTCATTTGCGAACGTCCTTCTGCCAATGCGCGAGTTGCTGCTGGATCTCCTCCTGGAGCACGTCCTACGCCAAAATCGATACGTCCCGGATTAAGACCAGCAAGTGTTTTGAACACCTCTGCCATCTTAAATGGTGAATAGTGCATCATCATGATGCCACCCGTACCAATGCGAATGTTCTTCGTTTTCGCGGCAAGATGTGCAGCAAGTATTTCTGGAGCTGTGCTCACATACCACTGCGTATTATGATGCTCTGCCATCCACATGCGAGAATAGCCAAGCTGATCTGCTAATATCGCCAATTCTTCAACAAATTGAAGCGCCTGCTCAGGCGTATGTCCTTTGGTAATGGGTCCTTGATCTAAAATTCCGATTTTCATGTTATGTATCTCCCCTCTTTATGCGACTGACTTAAAAATATTGTGGATAGCCTGTAAACTTGAAATCTTTCCCCACAGCTGTAATCGTTAGATCTGCCAAATCTATAGCGTCCTTCATTAACGTGACACCTGCGCCTTCAAGAAATGTCGGTGCATGAGTTCCTCCGACTAATTTGGGAGCGAGATAAATAACGACTTTATCAACAAGCTTATTTTCCAGAAAAGCAGCATGAATCGTGCCACCACCTTCAATTAAGACAGACGAGACAAGCTTTTCACCCAATATACGAACAACATCGCGAGGATCGGCATGCTTCTCGCCTGAAGTTGCATATATGGAAATGCCAAGCGCTTCTAGCTTTTCCCTCTTGTGCTGATCATAATGCTGAGCTGTAAATATCCATGTTTCAGCCTTTTGATCCGTAACAACTTTTGAATCTAATGGAATTCGCAATGTAGAATCTAGCACGACTCGGATCGGATTTCTGCCATTAGCTATTCTAGTCGTCAACTCAGGATCATCCTCGATGACCGTATTCACACCAACTAATATCGCCATATGTTCGTTTCGTAGTATATGTGCATCATATCTTGCTTCGTCCGATGTAATCCATTTGCTATCTAAAGTATGTGTAGCAATTTTGCCATCTAATGTACTTCCCGCTTTCATCGTTAAGAAAGGCTTCTTTTCAACAATGAATTTGTTGAATACTTCGTTCATCTTGCGTGACTCAGCTTCCATCACACCTACAACGACTTCAATACCAGCGTCTTGCAATAGTTTAACGCCATTACCAGCAACGACGGGATTCGGATCTAACGTTGCGATAACAACTTTTTTGATCCCCGCTTCAACTATTGCTAACGCACAAGGTCCTGTTCGTCCATAATGAGAGCAAGGTTCAAGCGTAACATAAATCGTCCCATTGCGCGCTTGCTCTCCTGCCATGCGAATCGCATGAATTTCAGCATGTGGCTCTCCTGCTTTCAAATGAGTACCGATACCTACAATTCGATTATCATTAACAATAACTGAGCCGACTAATGGATTCGGGTCAGTCTGCCCTTTCATCGCACGCGCGTTATCGAGCGCTAATTGCATATATATTTGATCATTACTCATTGGAACACACTCCATCGTCTTTCAAATGTCCAGAACGCTCAATTTTTGTCTGTAAATAATTTTTATTAAATTCGGAATTATCTCCCCATATTGGCTCTCTTCCAGAAAGGGTTAGACCAGCATTTTTCATCGCTGCTACCTTCTTCGGATTATTCGTCATAAGCGTCACTGGCTTCGTCCGCAATGTTTTCAGCACTTTAATCGCATCATCATAATTTCTTGAATCATCGACAAAGCCAAGACTTTCATTGGCATCCACTGTGTCGTAGCCATTTTCTTGTAGCACATATGCCATCGCTTTACTAAATAAGCCAATGCCTCGTCCTTCATGGTTTGCCAAATAGAAAAGCGCACCCGTGCCACTATCAACGATGTTTTTCATCGACTGCTTTAATTGATAACCACAATCACATCTTTTGCTACCAAATATATCGCCAGTATGACAAATCGAATGCATGCGAATCAGCGCATCCTCGGCATTAGCGAAATCACCATAGACAAGTACACTAGATTGCTGATACTCTGCCAAATTTGCTGAGGATAGTTGCTTAATTACTTCTTCATAATTGTTAGTCGCCTGACATTTGCTTAACCAGCAATACCATTGAAAAACAACCGTTTCGCCTTCTAAATTAACAGGTAGCTTAATCGGACCTACTAGATAAACGGCACCTTTACCGGATTCAATCATTTGTATTTTATCTGTTAATAAATTAAGCATTTCGGGTTCAAGTGCTGTATGCAATATATATCATTCCTTCTAGATGAATTTGATTATTAATTCGAGTATAAGACTACCTTACCATTATTTCATATTTGCTTACCTTTTGTAAGTAGTGAATTTATTATTATCTATTTAAATGATTATGGATAATCACTTATAGTATTTCACAAGCCAGTATAAAATAAATATTACAAAAATTAGACGATAAATCTCCAGTAAAAACCGAAAATCAATCGCCACTTTAACTTTTATTTATTGTTATCTATCGGATAAGGCTATAGCTGCTGCAATTACTCTTTGTTGGTCGTGTGTTGCAAATGGGTCAAGGTTTGAATAAATATCTCTTTCACATGATCATCATCTATAGAATAGTATACTGTCTTGCCTTCTTTACGGCGCTTTACCATTCTTATATTACGCAAATATCGTAGTTGGTGAGATACGGCTGACTGAGTCATACCAAGTACAACGCAGAGATCATGTACGCATAATTCATTATTCAGTAAAGCATGAATTAGCTTCACTCGTGTTGGATCGCCTAATGCTTTAAATATATCGGCCAAATCAACAGCTGTCTTCTCGTCAAGGTTGATTTTTTTCAAATCAATAGGATTAATCTCGGTGCCCAAACAAGTGCCGTCGCATTGCTCTTCCATTACTCGAACCATTTCTTCCACACCGCCTTTTCATTCCTTAATAGAGGTAGTACAAAAAGCACTAATATTAATATTATATCAGAAAGATTACGGATAAGGCAGTCATCATCTATGCATGATAAAGATTAACGTAATACTTCACTCAATCCGTTCATTGTCATTGACATACTTACATATTTGGCATATCATATGAGCAAGTGTTCATATGATTGTATTGAAAGGAGGAAGTTCAATGAATGAATATCGTGTGAAAGGGCTTTCCTGTGGCGGTTGCGCCCAGAGAATTGAAGATGAGCTCAAAAAACTGGAGCATGGGAACGACTCATCTCTTAGCTATAATTCAGGTAAACTTACCATTAATCCACAAATTTCTATGACTGAGGTCAATAAAATTTTGAAATCCGATGGCGCCTATATTGCGAAGCAATTAAATGGCGATCACGACCATTCAGATGAACATTCACATAGTAATCACGATCATAGCCATGGCGACCACGGACATGATCATAGTCATGCAGATAGTAATAATAAAATATTAATACTACTGATCACTTCCGGTGTTATCTATATCGCAGCTTTACTACTGGAAGGTGTTCTCGACCAACAAGCTCTCATTCTTTTATTTTTGGCAGCAACGATCATTAGTGGATACACAACCTTTATGCGTGGCTTAAAAAATATTATAAGCCTAAAATTCAATATCGATACATTAATGACGATCGCTTTAATTGGTGCTGTAGCTATTGGCGAATGGAAGGAAGCTACACTTGTAGCAATTTTGTTCGGTGTCAATGAATTACTCGAAGGCTATGGCATGGAAAAGGCTCGACGATCAATGGAAACATTGCTGCAAGTTGCACCCAAAGAAGCGCTAAAGTTAGACAATGGTCAAGAATCAATTGTTCCGATCTCCACCTTACAAATCGGCGATCTAGTCAAAATTAAACCTGGTGAAAAGATTCCATCTGATGGTATCGTCTTCGAAGGTAAAAGTTCCGTTAATGAAGCTGCTATTACTGGTGAACCATTACCAGTGGAGAAGGGAAACGGAGAGACCGTCTTTGGAGGAAGTATTAACAATGAAGGCTTGCTCATCGTTCGCATTGAAAAAGCATATAAAGATTCTTCCTTAGCAAAAATTCTCCACCTTGTGCAAGAGGCACAGGAAACGAAGACGCCAACTGAACTCTTCATCAATAAATTTGCAAAATACTATACACCGCTTATTATGATTGTCGCTGCACTTGTTATGCTCATCCCTCCTTTGCTTTTGCAAGGTGATTGGATGACATGGCTATATCAAGGTCTCTCGGTACTAATTGTTGGCTGCCCGTGCGCATTAATTCTATCTTCGCCAATTGCTATCGTTTCAGGGATTACACGTACTGCTAGACATGGGATACTCGTTAAAGGTGGCGTTTTCCTTGAACAGCTGGGTAAGATAGATACCCTTGCCTTTGACAAAACAGGTACATTAACGAAAGGAGAGCCTCATGTCGCTCAGCTAGAAATATATGACGAAGCACGTTTGTTCAAAATTGCTGGAGCAATCGAGAAATCATCTTCGCATCCATTGGCGAAAGCCATTATGAAAGAAATCGAACGTAGAAATATTGTTAGTCCCGATCCCGACGAAATCGAGACGATTAGCGGTCGAGGCATTAAAGCAAAAATTGCTGGACAGCTCTATTGGCTCGGTAATGAACAAACGATTGAGCATCTCGTTATTCCAGCAGCTATACAGCAGCGAATTAATGAGTTGAAAGATGAAGGCTTCACGCTTGTACTAGTTGCAGATGAACAACAACTACTTGGCATGTTCGGAATTGCTGATGAAATTCGCGAAGAAAGCCGATCTGTCATTGCAGCTTTGCATCAGCTAGGTATTAAGCGCACTGTTATGCTAACAGGTGATCACCAGAAAACAGCTGAGAAGGTTGCTTCTGCCGTTGGTGTTTCCGAGTATTACGGCAATCTACTGCCAGAAGATAAAGTGAGCCGTGTGAAGGAGCTATCTGCCAAAGGTATAGTAGCGATGATTGGCGACGGTATTAATGACGCTCCGGCGCTTGCTTCCGCGCAACTAGGTATTGCGATGGGTAAAGGTACGGACAGTGCCATCGAGACAGCGGATATCGTCTTGATGCAGGATCATTTGGGTAAGCTTCCTGAAGCGATCTCAGTTGCCAAGCGTGTCAATCGGATTATCCGCTTCAATATTACAGTAGCGCTCGGCTTGAAAATCATTGCACTATTGTTGACGATTCCCGGTTGGCTTACGCTATGGATTGCCATCCTGTCTGATATGGGAGCGACTATCTTTGTAACACTAGTAAGTTTGACGATATTAATTGAGCGTAAGCGAGGATAATCGTTCTCTTTCTCTCCATCCATCTGTCCAATTCTGAAATTTCCCCTATAGATAAAGCTCATGCCGGGCGCACAAAAATGGCGATGTAGGAATCTCTCCTGCATCGCAATTTCACCCAAATCTTCGGAATAATTTAAGCTATTCACTGATCTACCAAAATAGTTCACCATGATTTAACAGTCGTGAGATGCCTTCTACAAAGAAATAATCACCGTAAATAAGTGGAACATCAATATTTTTACCTTCTGGGTAATGGCTAGTGCCATGCAATAGTAGTCCTTCCTCAGCATCATTATCCCAAGCTCCGTACTGGCTATACAAAGCATGCAGCATCCGCTCACCTGCCTCTTTGTATAGCGTAGCTTCTGAATCAGCTACCTGCTCGGCGAGTAGCAACAAGCCGCAAGCGGCACAAGCACCAGCCGACGTATCACGGTATTGAGGTACATCGCCAGGTAGACGAAAATCCCATACTGGGACATGGTCAGCGGGAAGATTTGCTATGAAAAAATGAGCTACGCGCTGCGCCGCATGAAGATAACGTTCCTCTCCCGTATGCTTATAGCTTAATGCCATACCGTATATAGCCCAGGCCGCACCTCTTGACCATGCGGACTGCTCGGAGTATCCTTGTCCTCCATTCACACCTAGCTTCTCTCCGCTTTCGGGATCGAATATTACAATATGATTGACCGACCCATCAGGTCGGATAAAATGCTCGAGTACAGTATCCGCATGCGCAATCGCGATATGCTTGTACCGTGGGTCACCGGATATCTCGGAAGCCCAGTGCAGCAACGGCAAATTCATTGCGCAATCGATAATCGCCCAGCCTGAGTTGTCTTCTCCTGGCTGCCACGGATTCCATGCGCGAATATAACGCCCCTTAATATTATAGCGAGCGCTAAGCAGATTGGCCGCAAGCAATGCACGCCGCTTCGACTCTTCTCCACCCAGTATCTTGAATCTAGCAACACTAGTTAACTGCCACATGAAGCCAATATCATGATCGAGACGATAATAATCGGCAATGACTTGATCTAATTGCTGCTCGCAACTTTCCCCAAGCGCGCGTAGTGACTCATCCTTTGTATCACGATAAACGAGCCATAGCAGTCCAGGCCAGAAGCCTGCCGTCCACCAATGCGGCGGCTCCAACACATATTCACCATTCACGCTAGCATGCGGGAAACGATCCTTAATTCGTTTGCTCGTCCGCGATACTTTGCGTACAATTTGCTCCCAAGCCTCTTGTTCCCAGTTCTTCGTTACTGTCATCGCTCTCAATCTCCATTCTATCGTCATTGTGATTTTTTAGCTTATAATATATAAATACATTTACCATGAAAAGCAGTTTTTTGATATAGTAAAAACAAAATCCCCCTTCAGAAAAACTCTTCCAAAGGGGGATTGCTTTATGGGATAATGCTATTCTACATAGGATACAAATTCATTGACAGGCTTACGATAGCCTCTCGGTCTTCTGCTTGACACTTTTTCTTTTCCGAGCGTAATCATCATAACAACTTCATATTGATCATCAATATTCAATATGTCCTTAACAGCCGCGGCATCAAATCCAATCATTGGGCAAGTATCCCAACCCTTATCTTTGGCAGCTAGCATAAACATCATTGCCGATAGCGAACCATTTCGAATCGCTTCATCACGCTGAAAACTGTCTCCGCCTCGCTCATAAAATGCCATCGTATCTTCAACCTGGAAATCATACTCTTGTTTATTAACGATTCCTAGCAACAATAATCCTTCATATATTGTTGCTGCATCTCTAAATGCTAATTTATCTCCAGTAACAATAATAACCGCTGAGGATGAGGACACTTTATATTGATTTTTAGCTGCAGCTTGTAGCTTTTCTTTCACCTCAGAGTTAGTAATAACTGTATAATGAGGATGTTGGAGGTTAAATGCTGTTGGAGCGAACTTAACCGATTCAAAAATTTCATCTAGTTCTTTATTCGAAATCGGATGATCCGGTAGAAAATTACTCGCTGAACGTCTTTCTTTAACTAGTTCTTCAAATGGTGTCATATGTACTTCCCCCCAGTATTATAATTAGATCGATATCGTTTGTATAACTGACGATAATAATATTATAACTCAGACGCTTACTTTTTGTAAGTGCATAAGTTATATATTATTGTCATTTGTCTTATTAATAGAATAGAAGCCAAACGAGGTGAGTTGACGTGCAGATCATATCTAGAAAAATAATTACAGCAGCAATAGCTGGAACCATTCACTCTATACTATTAGCATTATTTTTCCCTACCCCTTTTGGACAATCTGATGGTTCTAGTTATATTTCAGATTTTATTTCAACTACTCCAACGTACATGATGTATGTTTTTCCTATCATTTATACTTATGGTATATTAACATCTATCATCAGTGATAAGTTAGGAAGCATTTTAGCGAAAAAAAGTGGTGATCCTAGAGTCGAAATCATGGTGTCTGGATCTCTCCACATCGTGTTCGGTCTTGTCCTTTTATTGTTTAGTTTAATTGGAGCAATTGTCTTTTTCTTAGTTGATAAAGTATTATTGAAAGCAAATAAAAATTTCACTTGGGTAGCAGCATTGGTGAGTCTATTAATCCCCTTGTTATCTTTGTCCTTTTTTATCCTGCTAAATTAGCTACAGCTCCCTGAACGAATCGGAGATCGCTACGTGAACTAATCGATAAAAACAAGGTTACTTTATTTACTCTGTAACATCAATTTTGGTGCTACAGTATCATGTACGATGCAAATTTTACTCAGTAACACCAATTTTGGCGCTACAGCATCATATACCATGCAAATTTCGCTCTGTAAACATCAATTTTGGCGTTACAGCATCATGTACCATCAAATTTTGCTCTGTAACATCAATTTTGGTGCTACAGTATCATGTACCATGCAACTTTCGCTCTGTAACATCAATTTTGGTGCTACAGCATCATATATCATGAAAATTTCGCTCTGTAACATCAATTTTGGCGCTACAGTATCATGTACCATGCAAATTTTACTCTGTAACATCAATTTTGGCGCTACAGCATCATATACCATGAAAATTTCGCTCTGTAACATCAATTTTGGCGCTACAGACATTCGTCCTCTCTATTTTCTTATTAAGCTCAATGAAGTCAGCTACTTGTTCTGTTCCAATTCTATCCCTCTTTTGTTACATGCCGTGCCTCTGGCACACCAGACAGAAAATAGCTGGAACCTTTGATACCACTAAAAACTTATACTTTCTAAATATCCGGAAAAACACCTAAAGATCCCTAGAATACTTATCTAGAGACCCTCGATATTAATATGGCAGCCAGAAACTCATCTCCCCCTGCTTGCGATTGCCCCACAAATAATAAGGGATTGCTTGTAAACGAACAGGTTTCGTCTGTTTTTGAATTGAATTTCCCGCAATCGTAATCTCGCAATTTTCTTTCCAGTCAAACACGCAGAGCGAATTCCATAAGTGGGATTCGTTATCCGTGTTTGTCGTCTGGTAACATATGAACATACATCACCGCAATTGTGAACAATAACGGAAATGAATTGAACCTAAATGAACATTGAGGTATGATTCTAGTTAAGGAAATACTATCTTACTAAGAGGAGCGATTTACTATGGAAATTCGTCACGCATCACACCCGCAAGAAGTTAAAGGATACGATACAACTCGTTTACGTCAAGATTTCTTAATGGAATCATTATTTACTGAGAATGAGCTTATGCTTTATTACAGTCATGTTGACCGTTTCATTACTGGTGGTGCTTACCCAACTACATCAGCTATTAAGCTAGAAGCGGATCGTAAAGATATGGGTTCTGACTTCTTCTTGGAACGCCGTGAAATTGGGATCATTAATATTGGTGCGCCAGGTAAAATCACCGTTGATGGCACTACTTATATGATGGAACCAAAAGATGGACTTTATATTGGTCTTGGTGCCCAGGACGTTATCTTTGAGAGTGTTGATGCTGCTAATCCAGCTAAATTCTATATCAATTCCTCACCTGCACATAAAAACTATCCAACTGTACACATCCCAATCAGTGAATCTACACCAGCTCATCTCGGAAGTCCTGCTACATCCAACGAGCGAGTTATTAATAAATACATTCACCCACAAGGTGTTCAAAGCTGTCAGCTAGTCATGGGCTTAACAATGTTGAAACCAAATAATATGTGGAATACGATGCCATGCCATACTCATAATCGTCGTTCTGAAGTGTATTTCTACTTTGATATGCCGGAAGATGGCGTTGTGTTTCACTTTATGGGTGAGCCTCAAGAAACTAGACATCTTGTCGTTCGCAACGAACAAGCGCTTATCTCACCAAGCTGGTCTATCCATAGCGGTGTAGGCTCAAGCAACTATACATTTATCTGGGGAATGGCTGGGGAGAACCAAATCTTCGATGATATGGACCATGTTGCCATGCAGGATATAATGTAGTAAGAGCTTAACATTGGCTGATGTGTAGTCGGTGAGGGCAATTACGTATATAAAGGAATGGTTAGTTTGTCTAGTATGAAACGTCATCAGCAAATAATGGAGTTACTCATTCAGCAAGGGGAAGTAAAGGTACAAGAACTCAGTGAACAGTTAGATGTCACCGGGAAAACGATTCGTACTGACTTGGAAGTACTAGAACAGAGGGGTCTTCTGACGAGAGTTCATGGTGGAGCTGTGTTGAAGCACGCTACAGACCTTGGGCTGCTTCCATTACAGATTCCGAATCAAAAGCATATAACGGAAAAGAACGTTATTGCACAAAAAGCACTTGAATTAATAGAAGAAAATGATATTATCGCCCTCGATGGTGGGAGCACAACACTCGCCATTGCCAAGTTATTGGAAGACAAGCCACTTACAGTTATTACGAATGATCTGTTTATTATGAGTGAGCTTATTCGCAAAACCAAAATACGGCTTGTTATTCCTGGTGGCTATCGTAATCGTAACTTACTAGTTGGCAGCGAGGCGATTTCGTTCATTCGCAAGTTGAATATTCAGAAGGCATTTATAACAACAACTGCAATCCATCCGGAACAAGGTCTATCGATTTACACGAGTGAGTTGTATGATATGAAACGGGCTTTTCTTGAAACTGCCAAAGATATATATTGTGTAGTGGACTCCAGCAAATTTGGAAAGACAGCATTGTTAACCTTTGCCCAGTTAGATGAGTTTAATTCTATCATCACGGATCGAAAGCTATCGGCTGATGAGATTCATGCTTATGAAGAACATAAAGCAAATCTCGTGTTCGTGGATTCACCTCATCAAGCCAATCATTGAACCATAAGTGGAGGTATATATAATGAATCAATTATTTCAATTATCGGGTCGAACTGCAATTGTAACTGGCGGTGGCGGTGGATTAGGCTTAGGAATGGCTAATGGTTTAGCGAAGGCTGGAGCCAATATCATTCTACTGACACATAACGAACCAAAACCAGGAGTGCTTGAGCAGCTTCGCTCTTATGGTGGCACCGTTCATCCGATAACTGCTGATTTGTCTGATCTAGCAAAAATTTCTGATATCGCTGCTGAAGCTATAAAGTTAGCTGGTGGTAAAATAGACATTTTAGTCAATAACGCAGGTATTATTCGTCGTACCCCTGCCGCTGACCATGCGCTTGAAGATTGGCATGCTGTACTCGATCTCAATATGAACAGTGTGTTCTATCTATGCCAAGCTATCGGTAAAAATATGATCGAGCATGGCAGTGGTAAAATTATTAATATCGCATCAATGCTTTCCTTCCAAGGTGGTATTAATGTTCCTGGATATACGGCATCTAAGCATGCGGTTGCCGGTATTACAAAATCATTAGCTAACGAATGGGCTTCAAAAGGGATTAATGTTAACGGTATTGCGCCAGGATATATGGCAACAGATAATACGACTGCATTGCGTCAGGATGAGAAACGTAGTGCAGAAATACTTGGACGAATTCCAGCTGCTCGCTGGGGTGCTCCAGAAGATCTAGCAGGTCCTGTAGTATTCCTAGCTTCCAATGCTTCAGATTATGTCAATGGGCATATTTTATGCGTAGACGGTGGTTGGATGAATCGCTAATAGTGCATGTTCAAAAAGTTGGATTTTTGAACAAACTCTAATACTTTAGCAAGGTGGTAAATAATGATGGGCAGTACTCTATCTCTTTCCGTCGTAGGTGATGACGGTTCTATTAAAGCTAGCCATTCAGATAATGGGTCAGTAAGTTTGCTATACACGAACCTATATGAACCTGGAGATGTTATTGTTCTGGGTAGTACAGCACAAAACGTTTACCTAGTCATTCAGCTAGAAGATTCGATGAGTGCGGAATTTGTATATCTTGCTGGAACAGAATTTAAATTTGTTATACCTTTTGCCGAGAAGAGATCATCCTATTCTCCAAAATCATTTACTGGTAACTTGCATCTGCTGACAGCCCGCCTTGCGACAAGTGAAGAAATTCTAGCAGATCGTACAATTAAACAAAACGCCTGAGCGACAAACTGTTGCATTAGAGCCTAAGCAGGTCGAATGGGTGAAGTTAAGCGAGCTTATTCAATCCGATGATCCATCTCCATTCCCAGCTTTAACTCAGATTGAAGTGTACGGACGAGAGTGTTCATAGTATAAGATATAAGCCTGATAGATCAAGAATCTTGATCACATCAGGCTTTTACTATGTTAGTTATAAGGGAAGATTAATTTCATTACCCTCGATATAAAGCCGTTCGATAATGTGAAATCGTGCTGATTTTATGGAAAATAGCAATTTCAACTCCTTCAAATCTTTCTACTAATGCTTGATTCACAAAGGTATGCACCGTACCTTTTCTTAAAGGGGTAATTGATAAGTGCAGTTTTGCATACTCCAGCTCGTCTTTGAATTGCTTTAATCCAATCGACCAAGCCTCTCCATAATGAATATGATCGGTAATCATTCTTTCATTGAGGTAAGCAGCAGCAACATCTCCATCATACTCAATCTCCATAAATACATCTGCAACTTCTTTTGGCCAATTCGTATCAATATGAATAAGTGCACTTCTTTCAAGTGGATGCTCAATACTAAGCGATGGACAGTATGATTGCATCTTAATCGTAATGAGATCAAACAGCCCTTCCTTGGCTTTACTCACTTTACCAAAGGAAGCCACAACTTCTGAAGGTATAGCTGGATAAACAGCCAAATCCCAATCTTCATTACCTTCTGATGTACTCACTAACCGTTCATCCTTCACAAACAATCTACTTGAGCTAATGATTAAACGCTCTTCTCCCCATAGCTTAAATTTATATAATTGAAGCGCTTCTTCACGAGTAAGAACTATGATTCTAGTCGTAGCTCCGTTTGTTAGTAGCACATCTATAGATGATTCTTTTCCTAGTTTCGGTGAAATCACATAAACTTCCCCGTCTTGATTAATACTTGTATCGATCGAGCTTATAGCAGATACATTCAGCTTACTAATAACCAGTTCTGGCTCCAAACCTTCAGGAGCATAGAAAACAATAAGCTTCTCTTGATCATTCTGATCTAATACGGTAAGTGGTTGAACAGTAGCGGATACAATAGATACTTCTGCAATTTCTATATGAAATGGCAACACCGTACTTACATTTTGTTTAATAGTCATGCTTCCCGAATACGGGAATGTAACCTTACCTTTAACCGAATCAATTTCTAGCGTAATACCTTCACGATCAGGCAGATCTAGATGGTCCTGGAAGTTATTAATGAAAACAAAGCCAGATCCGTCTTTTTGTCTGACACACCATCTTAATGATTCCGTGTCAACAGGATCAATCGTTGCTTGACCCTCGGGTAATTCTGTACCCATTGGTGCAATTATAGATCCAAAGGAGTCCATAAACAGAGATAAGGAGCGAATGCGATCATATGATGTACCTACTCTACCAAATTCGCCGAGTGGAGCTTGGTAATCATATGTTATTTTAGGAAGCCCATATTCATTCAAGAAACCACGCTTACCTACTGGATTAGATCCACCATGGTACATATAATAACCTAGCATATTACTGCCGCTAGCTAATTTCACTAAAGTCATTGCTTCTACACTTTCAGGACTCACGTTCGGCCTTGCTGTGTAACTAACCTGCATCCCACCAGCCATCTCACAATAAGCAACGGGATACCCCAACGTATTATAATTAACAGGCTCAGAAGGGGTTACATGTAGATCACGATAAATATATTCACCACTTGGTGGTTGATTAGGAATCCAAGGCGTATAGGCATAACCTGCAAGCATAGGTAGCGTATCCTCTTCTGGTACCGCTGCTCCACCCCAAGCTGTAACTGTAAAGAATGCTGGATTCATTCCTGATTGTTCTGCAATTTTTCTAAGCTGGGCTAAATGTTCATTACCACCTGTTCCAGACGACATAAATATACCAGCTTTATAGCCCCATGAATCTAATGGCGCACCACAATGCATATATTCATTTTCTAATTGAATACCAATAATCGTTCCACCTTCAGCGAAAAACAAGCCTTTAATTTGCTTTGAGATTTGCAGATACAGTCTTCTTGCATAGAAAAGATACTGTTCGTCATTAGATCTGATTTCTAAAGGCTTATTGAAAATCCAATCCGGTATACCACCGTTTCGCACCTCACCATGACAAAACGGTCCAATTCTCACTATTAGCGGGAACTGATGCTTGGCACATAAATCAGCAAAATGACGAAGATTCCGGTTTTCATCCCAGCGAAAAACCCCTTCCTCTTCTTCGTGGTAATTCCAGAATACATAGGTAGCGATAACTTGAACACCGCCAGCTTTCATTTTCAATAGTTCTTCTTCCCAGTGTAAATATGAAAATCTAGTGAAATGGAATTCACCTACTACTGGGACAATCGGTTCTTCATTCCAAGTCATATAGAAATTTGTAAATCCAAAACTTTCACCATAAGGATTTTTTGCTTTGTTTCCAGCTAGCTTACCTTCTGAAATCTGTTTATTTTCACCTGATAATTTTAGAGAATATGTTGTCATCGTTCATTCCTCCATGTCTTATTTACAATAGCTTATTGTTCTCAAGCGCATAATTGTTATATTATGCTTTCAACCCGGAAATATCAGCAAAGTCTATCACTCTACAATTAAAAACGAGCTGTAGAATTGCTTCTACAGCCCGTTTTTCGTGAAGGACTACTTGATTATCCTTATATGAATGACAACATTTTCAATTCATAGTCAATTAGCTTCTGTGCAATTAACGAGCTAATCCTGCTGTCTCTCAATAATGCCTGTTAAAAAGGACAACGCTAGTCCCTGTCCCCATCCTTGGGCCCATTTTCGCGGTATTTCTAGATATCCTTCGATGTTATTCATTACCGCAGTACCACCAGATACATTCAGCACCTTTCCGTTATCGGCTATATTCGCCAATATTCCGTGTAATGCCCTTTGAACATATTTGGTATGTAATGGGTTGCCCTGCATAACCATCGCAGCGGCTATACCTGCTGAGGCAGATACTTCAGCATAAGCTTCTGGATGGTCAAGAACCGTTCCCCATAAGCCATCTTCTCTTTGCAATCTTTTGAGTGCAGCTAGCTGATCACGTAAGGAGCTATCGATATGCATAAATGGAGGATATAAATAAGGCTGAGGAAGTACTCTGCCAACTCTAGACATCGTATAGGCTGCCCATGCATTGGCTCTTCCCCAATAAATACCCGACATATGATCTTTAGCGATATGGTTATAGCCGTGATACCACAATCCCGTATGCTCATCCTGTAAATAATTAATATGCCAGTAATATTGATGTAAAGCATCATCGATTAATGCTTTATCATTAAGCATAACTCCTACTCGCAGCTCCAAATATGCCGCCATAAATAACGTATCTGCCCAGCATTGCTCGGGGAAGTCATTATTAGCAGATACCGTATGCTGAAGTACCTGATCTCCGAAACGTAGAGCATTATTCTTTATATAATCGATCTTGCTCATAATAAGATCCAAATATTTTTGATCATTCGTTTGCTCGTATAACGTCACTAGCATATGTCCCATGGCACAAGTATTTACCGTCCATGTAGGTAGCCCTACTTCAATATATTCCTCACACCATGCTGCCATTCTGTCCAAATAATTCTGGTTACCAGTAGTTTCAAATGCTCGACTTACTCCGTAATAGGCAACGCCGCATGGCCAATCCCATGTTAGATCCATACTTAACGTATAATCTACAACACGATCAATCGTAGATTTCAATTCGTTGATGTCTGTATTTAATTTCTTCATGTTATACCTCCATAACCCAAGCTCCTGCAAGAGCAGGAGCTTGGGGAGTTTTAGATGTTATATTCTGCTTTTTGAACTTCCTTCAAATAAAGGTTCAAAAAGCGGGCTTTCAGAACCGAGCAGGTGAAGCGCTACTTGAGAAAGGCGGAAGCGCAAGTGTACATGATTACGTACACGCGAACCGTACTTTCCAAGTTCGCTTCAGATGCGATGTCGAATATGCTACGTCAGCATCACTTCGTTATCAAAGTCCGCTTTTTGAACTTCCTCTAACCGCTATTAGCGGAAGTTGCCTTTTTCGATGATACCCTGCTTCTCATCTAAAATTTCTTGGTATCCGGCTTCTAGATAAATTTGTTTTGATTTTTCATATAATGCATCAAATTGATCTTCAGGAGCAGTTACAATTTTAATATACAGCTCTTGGAACAATTCGTTCAGATCCGCTTTATATTCACCAACCGTTGTCACAACATCAGTAAACAATGCATCCGGAGTACGATATTGTGCAGTATCAGCATAATATTTCAAGTGAGTTTCAATTAAATCCTCGTATCCTGGTGGTGCCCAGTTTCTAATTTGAGCTTTTTTGTTCACTTCTGCATCTGGATATTGTGCACTTTCTGTTACAATAGCCCAGTAATCTTTATTATTGTTCATAGATAAAACAGATTCACCAGTGTATTCTTCATTTTTCATTGCAATTCCTTCTGCATCAAGTGTATAGTTATCACCTTCTACACCGTTTTGTAATAAGAATAGAACATCCGGTTGACTCATCCACTCTAAGAATTTCCAAAGTGCAATACGCTCAATTTCAGGCGTTTCATAGTTAATGCCCATAATGAAACCAAATGGCCAGTAAGCACGACCTTGAGGCTGAAGCCCCTCTGGAATAGCAGCGTTAGGTGGCAGAAGAGCAAATTCAGCTGTCGGATTATTAACCAGCGTCGCAGACATTACATCTGTATTGCTAGATAGATAAGTGGCATAAGTACCCGTTCTTCCAGCTACGAACTCTGATTTCACTTTATTGTCATCATCGCGTAAGTAAAACTCTTTATCAACAATTCCATTATTATATTGATAATTCAAATTACGAAGGTAACGTTCTGTTGCTACAGTTGTAAAATCTGCAACGGAAAGATCAGAATAAAGCGCACGATATTCTGCATCAATTGGCCAATCGCGGAATCCATAGTTATAGTTGAAGTTGTTACGAACCAAGGCTCCTCCAACGACTCCTAGACCAGCTTCTTTCCATTTGACAAGCATTTCATTATATTTCTCTAGTGAAGTTAAATCTTCTACTTTCAAACCAACCTGTTCAACCCAGTCTTTACGAATCAAAGTTAAGAAGTTATCCGCATCTGGACGACTTGCAAAGAAAAAGATTTGTTCGTCATTAATAACACCATATTGTTCAATCGTAGAACTCATACTTGCCCAATAATTAGGTGCATAATTGGCAACTTCATCCCAATTGATAGGCTGTAAAACCTCTTCGCTGTAATAAGCGATCTGCTGTGGCATATCGTAGTGGAAAATGATATCTGGTGCTTTATGAGCTGCTAGCAGCTGTTGGAAATCCTGCACTTCATTACCACGAGAAATAGGTACATATTTCACAGTTACATTATTTTTATCTCCAAATTCTTTTTGAATCCAGCGAGTATAGTAGTTGTCAGCAACGTTCCAGCCTTCAAAAGCACGGTCATAAACGGGAATTTCAATCGTTACATTTTCCGGGAAACCTGCAGAATAATCAGTGAAAGCGCCCTCTTCTACATTATTTGTTGCAGCAGGCGGTGAAGATGGTTTCTCTGAGTTTACGGGTTTATTATTACCGTTTGAACTACATGCAGACAATAAACCAAAGACCATAACTAACGTTAAAACGATAACTACTAATTTTCTATTTCTCATTGCAAATTGCCTCCCTAATTAATATTAATGAAACAGTATTGAGTCCTTTTACTCTTTGACAGCACCAAGCATGACACCATTAACAAAATACTTTTGAATAAATGGATATATACAAACTATGGGAACGGTAGCAAAGATAACGCAAGCTGCTTTCAATACATCGGGATTCGTTACTTGCACCATAGTTGCCTCAAGTTGAAAGCTTTCACTAGCTTCAATGACCATATAGTAAAGCTTTAATTGTAATGGACGCATTTCCGTATTCTGCTTAATATAGAACATCGCATCTTGATAGGCAATCCATCGGCCCACTGCATAAAATAGCGACAATGTTGCGATAATTGGCTTAGACAGCGGAAGTACAATGTTGAATAATATTCGAAAATGTCCTGCACCATCGATACGTGCTGATTCCTCTAAACTTACTGGAATACTGCTAGAGATCGCACTTCTCATAATTAAAAAGTTGAATGCACTAAATGCTTGTGGCAATATAAGTGACCATATGGTATCCAGTAGTCCAAGCTGATTAATAAGCATATACTCTGGAATTATTCCACCGCTAAAGTATAGCGTCATTAAAAAGATAAATGTTATAGCTGTCCGTCCTTTAAGCTGTTTACGGGATAAAGGATAGGCTGCACAAATCGTTATAATCATACCAATTATTGTAAACGCTATTGTTACGACAACAGATACATATAAAGATCGTAAAATAGATGAATCACTTAGCACTTTTCCATACGCTTCAAAAGTGAATCCTAGTGGCCAAAGCATGACTTTATTCGCTAATACATAGGCGTCTGCACTCAACGACTTCGCCAAAGTGTGTACTAGCGGTAACAAGCATGCTAATGATGTCATAGCCACAAAAATATTGATTATAACATCCCACACATCAAACCGTTTTTTTTGACTCACCATAATTAGGTTATTAGATGCTTTCATAGTTTGTCTTCCTTTCTACAGTAAGCCGTCCTCGCCGAGTTTTTTGGCAATTCTATCAGCCAATATAACTAACGCAAGCCCTATTACTGCCTGAAACAGTCCTAGTGCAGTAGCTCTACTAAAATTACCACCTTCAATACCCCAACGATACACCAATACCTCTATAGTCGTTGTATACTCCGTGGTAGCCTTATTCGCAAGCGCATAAATCCGTTCGAAGGAACCGCCCATCACTCTCCCTAAATTCATGATCAATAGCGTAACGATCGTCACTCGAATACCAGGTAGTGTTACGTTCCACATTTTACGCCAGCGTCCTGCGCCATCGACAATTGCTGCCTCATATAGCTCCGGATTTATAGCACTCATCGAAGCTAAATAAATAATTGTCCCCCAGCCCATACTTTGCCAAACTCCAATAGCTAGATAGCTAATTAGCCAGTTATTATCCGCTTGCAGAAATGGAATCCGTGTGCCGCCCAATGAATCAATAATATTGTTGATAAGACCATTACCTAAACTTAGTAGTTGATAAGCAATTGCGCCTATAATAACCCATGATAAGAAGTGAGGTAGGTACAATAACGTTTGATTAATTCTTTTCATTTTCACGCTTTTAATTTCATTAAGTAGTAACGATAAAACAATTGGCGCTGAGAAGCTTAGTATTAAGTCTGATACATTAAGAAGTAAAGAGTTTTTAATAGCTCTTGCAAAATCGCGTTTTGCAAAAATATCAAGGAATACTTGGAATCCTACCCAATCGCTATCCCAAAAACCTTTCGCAATTTTATAGTCCTTAAAAGCTACTATTGTTCCGAACATAGGTGCTATTTTGAATAGAGCTACAAAAATGATTGGTAGCAAAAGCATCAAGTATAATTCTTTGTCTCGCTTAATGTAGAACCATATTCCTTTTCCATCAACACCACGACTTTTTAAAGCGTTTACAATTTTCACATCTATACCTCCTCCTTCGATCTACATCCCCTTTTCAAATTTGAAACCTGGGCGAATTCGAAATCTTGGTAAACTTTTTATGTTTGAACGGTGAAGCTACCTCAATATTACACTGAGTCTTTAACAAACGTAAATCTTGGATTTTGATTGCATCTATCATTTTTGATTATTGCCAAAAACCCTTGATACGACTAGTTTCTTACAAATTTATATCCTAATTGTGCCTTCCCTTTCCCCTTTACTTCTAGCATCTATGTGCTCGATTCTTTTACTTGAAATCAAAAAATACAGTAGTAATCAAAACTAATCAATAGTATCCTGTCTGAACAGGATAAACAAAAATGGAGCTGTCTTCGTTGGTCTGTACTGACCACCGAAGACAGCTCCATTGAACTTATTGTTAGACATATTGCAGCATCTCTTATGACGTTAGAGTCTTTGAGATCTTCGAGATCTTTGCAGCCTTATAGCTAGTCGGGGATATACCCTCGTACTTTCGAAAAAATCGATTGAAGCTTTGAACATTATAATATCCGACTTCGGTAGCAATTTGAGTAATATTAAGATTTGATTCCAACAGTAATTGCTTCGCCTTCTGGATCCGCAACATATTAACGTAATCAATCAAGCTTTTGCCCGTTAGCTCGTATATAATTTTGCGCATATAAGAATAACTAATCCCGATTACCTTCGCCATATCTTCAAACACGATCTCTTCGCAAAACTTTTCTTCCAAGTAATGGATGATCCGTTCTCCGTAGTTAATTTCGCCCATATTGTGTGCAAGATACTCAATAATATCACCAAAGAACTCACATAAATGCTCTTCAAGCTCATCAAGCGTATCAGCAGAAGCAATTGCATAATAGATATTCTCATGCCCCAAAAATATCCGCACTGTACTAATATTATTTTCCATTAGATGCCTTAAAGTTGCGCCTATCATTTGGTTGTAGATAAACAAAATATTATCGTAGGATATATATTCGGCGGATTGAATCTCGTTACGAATAATTTCCATTTCTTTAATGATGCTTCCGCGATCTCCGATATCCAAATAATTGAGAATACGCCTTTCGCTGTTCGAGGGATAAATATATTTTTTACCGCGCTCAGCTCCCTGATTCCAGAAAGTGATTCCGCCACTCCCTTCGATCAAGCGATGTTTAATGACTTCCATCGCTTCCACCACTTGATCAGAAATCATTGAACTACTCTCCGTCGGACTACTCACACCGATTGTCACGGAGTTACCAAGCAGTTCAATCGCTATCTCTCGGATCGTGACGAGAACTCCCTTGATCCTATCCAAATTATTTTCCAGTTCATCTTGCCCATAATTAATTACAATAGCGAAGCAGCCCTCACCTTTATATACACTTCGCGCATGTATACCAGCTGGAAATTGGCTCTCACATTGCGAGATAAGAAGATGTCTGTTGTAGCTACGTGTCTCCCGATTGGCCTTGCTCACATACAGCCTGTGCTGATCAATAGATACAATAGCAACAAGGTAATTCGATTCTGGAAATAGCTCAGCGATCTGTTTGGAAACATCGCCGCGCAGCAGATTGTGGATTGCAAGTTTACGAGTATCTTGTTCGCGCTCTTGAAGAAGCTTATGTAATCCCTCCTCTTCCTCTTCCATTCGCCTAAAAGCTGCGTCAAGATAAGCGAGTTCATTTTTACACGTCCCCCCCGGATTACCACGCGCACGCACCGTCCTAACTAGCTCTCGCACCGGCTTGGACAGCCATATCGCTAGAAAGGCGGTTAATACTGTTCCAACAAAAATGATAATCATCGTTAATAAAACAATACTGCGCTGCAAGTTATCGGTTTTGATCATCAGCTTATCCATCGAATAAATATTGACATACATCCATCCCAGCGGCTCCGAGCGGGACCATGTATACAGCAAGCGCTCGCCTTCAAATTCATGGAATGTATAACCCTCCGTCGTTCCCTTACTCAATATTTCTTGAATGAATGGCTGCTTGCTGCCATCGGTGAACAGCAATTCCTTATTATCATGTGAAATAATAGTGCCATCTGATGTCATGAGCAGGTAGTCATGCTCTCCCTGTTCTGATGAACTCAAGTAATCGCCCATTTGACTTTCTCGCAAATTGACGACTATAGTCCCGCTAGTTGTCGTCGAAAGACTACTCAGTGGCAGCATATAAGATAAAACGTCGACGCCCGAGCTTAGCTTACGTGGAAACCATACACCGCTTATCCCTCTTTTTTCAGCAATAGCTTCCTCCATCCAGTCGGTGGAATCATACTGATCCAACATCGTAATTCCTTTATCGGTTGAGACTACATAATCGGAATCATTTAAGTAAAAGTAAGAGGAATAGACACCATCCACCCTGTGATTCAAATTATTCAGCTCCTGCAATATCGCCTGTGCGCTACTTACATTGCTATATTTTGAGTTAAGCTCCGCAAAGGTCTCAAAATTGCGGATTCGATTAAATATGCTAGTTACAGTAAGCCGCACCGCATCCTGAGCAAGATTATTAAGCGCATTATTATTAAGCTCACGATTCGCATTCAGCCCTGCCAAAGAGGTTTCTGCGATCGCTTCCTCGGAATTATGTAGAATTTGTGTACCGCTATACCAAGTTAGAATTGCTGTCGGAATTGCCATAACGCAGAACAGAATCAGTGCCATTTGCAGCATCATAGGAATTCGTTTCATTAGGTCACTCCTCTTGCCATTAATTGTATTCATGGCTCCGTATAGTATACGCTTATTCCAGTATAAATTATATAAAGCGCTTTCATATGGCTGGTTTTTTATTGTTTAGTGTTTAGTTCATATATTGAGAGAGAATTCCAAATAAAACCCAACATAAAAAATTAGGTTTTATTACTGTAGTCACATCTGTGGTGCTTGCATTTGCGAAGTCTACATTCAAGAATTTATACCTTTTACTTCGACTCCGTATCCCTTTGATTTCCGTTTGAAATAGTTATCCTTTTCCTTATCGATCGCTTCGATTCCTAATACTTTCAGTTGAACGATCATCTCTTCATACTGTTTGTTAAACTCTTCATCGTTCTTTGCCATAATGATGATCGCAATTTGCGATTCTTTATAGGCTTTAATTTTTATTTCATCGTTGGCTAGATCACTATCTACAGGTAACAAGTCACCAGGTATTATAAGTGGTGACTTGTTATAAATTTGAATGCCTGACGTTCGGCTATACGCGCTAGATGCCCTGTAAACAGTTATGGCAGACCTATCCGTCTCTTCGGTCGGTCCAGCGGAAACGCTCCAGATGAATGCGTTATGATGGAATGGCCAGAAAGCAAAAACTCCGGTATTCATATAGTCAGTCGCGTTCTTAATCCCTTGTTCCGTCTTCACCACTAGACCTTTATCGTCAATAGTGTAATCGACACCTTCAAATCCGAAGCTATGTAAGAGCATTCCTTCTTTACTAGTCATAAAGCTAAGCCATTTCGCCAGTTTTTCTGGCTCTTTGGTAGATTTAGAGATAAAGGTTTTCATCCAGCCGCCATCTGGCCGAAAGCTCTTGCCTAGAACTGGTATCGTCCCATTGTCAGATAAAATCGCGCCCGAGGATGTCCAGTAATCGTTATTAAAGTAGGCATTATTCGCCATGTTTCCGATAAATGTGAATACTCTCCCTGTAGCAATATCTGCCTTCACCTCTGCATTATCTACCGTTAATTGACCTGGATCGAAGTAACCTCCCCGTTGTGCTTTATAGAGGAACTCCAGCGCCTGTTTCGTTTCTGGAGCCAGAATGACATCCCGATAGTTACCCTGCTTATCAACTGGCATTGCGCCAAATGTATCCTGGAGGAAGCTCAATGTCGAATACTCCTGATAGGCTTTTCCATCCACTAGTAGAGGAATGATAGGCGCTCCATCAATCTCAAGGTTCAGGTCTTTAACTTTCTGATAGGCTGCAAGCAATCCTACTTCTGTCCTCAGGTCATCAAGCGTCAGGCCTGCTTCCTTCAGTATATTTTGATTCACGATAATACCTTGGTTATATCCATAGCTTAGCAAATCCCTGTAATATTGCTCGGAAAGTTGATATACCCTTCTAGCATCAGACGAGTTGATGTGGCTCGGATAAGCATAGAATCCACCATCCCGTGCCTCGATGACTTCCTTCACATCGGCCGGAAATTCTTTGAGGATATGTGATTCAGGATCATATTGGGTAAGGAACTCGTCCAGATCCCAAACCTTCCCTGTCTCAATTAATTTACCTACCAAAATCGGATCAGTTAATGTCATTACATCAGGCAAATCTTCTTTCGAAACGAGCATCAGATTCAGCTTCGTTGCACCACTTTGCGCTGGAATATTGAATTCGAACGTCAGTCCGGTCTGCTCCGTAATCGCACCTGCTACAGTCTTTGGATCTGTGCTCCATGTTTTGGGCGGATTCCAGAAGTCTACCGTCGAGAACCAGACTACTTTGGATGACGTCTGCGATTGAGTGTTGCCCTGCAATGCAGTTTTCGCTGAATAGTTAACTCCTTCATTATTTCCTTTGGAGGTACAACCTACTAACACTATAGCAATTATGAGAAAAGCATAGACGAGCAATTTCTCTTTCTTAATCTTCATAAGAGTGTAAATCCTTCCTTTATAGAGTTCCAGATAGCGTAATCGACATCAAGGCTACCATTTATAGCTTACGAAACTTACTTGGCGTAATTCCGAAGTGCTTTTTGAATAGCTTGTTGAAATGAAAATAATCTTTGTAACCCACTCTATGAACAATGTCTTGAATCGAAAGATCGGGATCGTTCATTAACTCCTTAGCTGTATTTAATCGCTTATACATAATATAATCTGAATAGGTTACCCCTGTTTCTTTCTTGATCAAAGTACTCACGTACCCGAGACTAAAATTGAAGTCTTTGGCAATCTCACTTAACAAAATATCCTCGGTAAAGCTACTATCAATAAATTTGATGATTTTCTTTACTTTTTCATTGGGGATATATACTTCTTCTCCGCTCAATTGATTGAAGAATGCTTTCAACCCATCGAAGAGTTGTTTGATTGATTCGTATGACCGGGCGATTGACTCATAATGGAGATGGGAAATTTCGTTGATCTTGCCCGAATGCCCATGGTATTTGTAAACAAGTGAAACGACTTGATTATAGATCGAGGATATAAGATCGATATTTATAAATTGATTATTGCACTCATCGCCTAAGCGACTCAGAAGGGTTTCGATTTTCTCTCGTGTTTGTTCTTTGATGGACACTTCCAAATTCAGAATTATTTTACGAATCTCTGGCGAAAGCTCTTGTGCTTCGTAATATAAGGTCTGTTTCCCACGATGAAAGCTAGTCGTGAACATCGCGATATCTGATTCCTGATAAAGCTTGGCAATCGGTGCAGAAAATAATCCGATGCTACTGATCCCAACGAACTCCACACCAGCTAGGTTATCCGTGATATAATCCACTACTTTGATGGGGTGCTTGCTTTCATCATAATTAATAAGCATCGAAACTTTGTTATGTCCTGTGCGAATCCGGACAGACTGCAGTCCATTCACCTGCAACTTATGTTCAGAGAAAAGAGATATCGTTGAGGAACAATATTTGCAGCAAAGAAATCGGTAATGCGGATAATTAAATGCTAGCCCTCTGTTAGACAGAAAATTTCCGATTGTAAAATTATTATCCGATTCCAAAAACTCGAACAGATCATCTAGTGGCAATTCCTGCTCCTGCGTTGCCTTTTTCTTTTGCAGCATTCCCACCTTAAACCGCTCAACCATACTTAGTAGCTTGTCTTTTTCAATCTGCTTTAACAAATAATCGAATGCTCCTAAGCGTACCGCCCTTTGGGCATAAGCGAAATCCGCATATCCACTTATGAGGGCAACCTTTGTTTCTAATTTCAGCCCATTGACTTTTTCCAATAGTTCGATTCCGTCCAGTCCAGGCATCCGGATATCAGAAATAACCAGTTCCGGTTTTTTATCCATAATAATGTCCAGCGCAGTCAAACCATCATGCGCTTCTCCAATAATAGTGAATCCGAGACTCTCCCAATCTATTAAATTCGCAATTCCATATGCAACCCAAGGTTCATCGTCAACAATCAATACGTTATACATTGGCCTCCCCCATTTCTTTAATGCCCATATCTGTAGGTATTGTAATGCATATAGTGGTCCCTTTCTTCCATTCACTGTCGATCGTCAAATCCGCTTGATCTCCATAAAATAGTTTAATTCTGCGGTAACTATTAGCTAGCCCAATGCCTTGGCTAACATCATTCAACTGGTTTCCGGATGTTTCTAATTGCTGCAATGAAACCCTCAATTCTTGGAGACGGTCTGCTTCTATTCCGCAACCATCATCTGCAATCGTAACTCGAATCATATTCTTTCCAATCCTGACAATGCTAACATTAACTATTCCTGGAGCGATCTTTTTCTCCAGCCCATGAAACACTGCATTCTCCACTAAAGGCTGAAGTAACATTTTTAATATCTTGACTTTATAGACGCTTTCATCAGCGTTAATGACAATTTTAATTTTACCTCGAAAACGAAACTCAATAATGTTGGCGTATTCCTGTATATGAATAATCTCATCTTGAATAAATACAATATTGTCTCCTTTTACGGAGTAACGGAACATACTCGACAGAGATGTGGAGATATGTGCGATATCCTCTACTTTATGAAATAAAGCCATCGCTCGGATCAATTCAAACGTATTATATAGGAAATGAGGATTTATTTGGTTGCGTAAAGTCGAGACCTCCATTTGTTTATTCACGATTTCAGTTTCATACATCCGCAGCTGCACATTTTGAACATCTTGACTTAATGTATCGATATCATCAAGCATCTGATTCAAGTTATTAGCAAGCACTCCGATTTCATTGTGGTAAACGACATTAAACCTACTTTGACCGTCGCTTCTCGCATAATTTTTCACGAAATCTAGTAAAGCTTTAACAGGCTTCAGAATACGACTATAGAATATGAGCAAAAACAAACAGAATATCGAGAATATAATGATATACGTAATGATATTTAAGCGCTTAATGATGTTCAGATCTTCCAGAAGCTCCTTTTTGGGGATGATGCTAATGATTTTCCAACTATTGTAGGCCAGCGTAATATCTTGAACAATATAGCGATTATCATTGCGCAACACTTCTACTTGAACTAGTTCTTCCGTGCTTACCTCATCTGTACCCGTTATTATTTGATCGTTTTGATCGACAAGCAACAGTTTAGAGTTCTTCGAAAGCTTTGATTTGCTAAGTATATTTTTGAAGTGCATGACGTCCATAATAAATACGCACATCCCGCGATAATCCTCAAGTACGCGATTGTTTTGCAAATTATACACCGGAACGGAAATCGTATAATATGTACCGTTCAATTGATTAGGATTAACGACCGAATATTCGATATCAGACACTTTTCGCTTCATTACTGGGGAATAAGCTTGTCCGGCACTTGCGGCCATCTGACCTTCCCTGTCATAGAGCTGAATGCCCATCATGTTCTCCTTCAAAGCAAGCGTACTGGAAAATACAGATAACATTTCTTTATTCATTAAAATTCTTGATAGATCTTCATTCATACTCAAATACGATTGGATCGTTGGACTGTAAAGCAATGAATAAGAAATACCGTCCATATCCTTAAAAAAGCTCGCCATCGTTTCTTCGATCTGCAATATAATTTTATTTGAGGACTCCGTAACCTTATTCTCGACAGTGCGCTCAGCAATTTTGTTAGAAATGATAAAAGAACTCAAGAGAATGATTAGCATAAACAAAATAAGATACATAATTTGTTGAATCAGGCTGAGTTTCTGAAGTCGTTCCTTCATATAGTATTTCCCACTCCTATACCACCAATTAACTTTTCTATTGATTTATTGATATATATGTTAATTCAATTTTATGATAAGCGTTTTCATTCAATAATGCAATTTACAAAAAACAAGCTGCTCCGCTAGCTATTTTCGCTAATGGAGCAGCTTGTTACATATCAAAGTCTACTGTTTTGAACTTCCCCTTAAAGTGAAAGATATACGAGGATTATGCTGATGACTGTCGAACATGTTAGAAGTACAGGAGCGATGCAGAATGTCTACTATTCATAATGTCGATCTTCACAGCGTTCCCCTCTATTTCGTTTATGAGCGCAAAAGTATGAATGAGAAGCAATTTCAAGGCGTATTTCATGCCCATCAGGGCCTCGAGATTCTAATGATACATGAAGCTCGTTCTCAAGCTCCTCATTAGGTTTGGGGAATCCAGTCTCAGTAGAGATAGAAGCTTTCACCTTCCATGGGACAGATATTCGGGCGTTTTTGCCTTGCATAATTAACTGCTGCTCTTCACCGTGATGAACAACTGAGCTTGTAATTTGACCAAGAGCGCCTCCATCAAAACGAAGCATAGCCATCGACAAATCTTCTACCTCGGCATTATCATGCGATACATTGCTCATAAAGGCTTGTACTTGGCTCGGACAGCCTACCATCCAGAGCATGGCATCGATATGATGTACAGCATGATTTAACGTTGGCCCTCCTCCTTCTTTTTCCCAGGTGCCTCTCCACCACAAATCATAGTAGCAGTGACCTCTCCACCAGAATGAGTCAACTTGTACATGTACAAGTTGACTCATTAGATTACTATCAATGACTGACTTTAATTTCATCATGGGCGTTCTGAATCTATTTTGTGCAACAACAGATAACAATTTACCCGTTTTTTGAGCAGCCTCATTCATCTGATCACATTCCGCCAATGAGGAAGCCATCGGTTTCTCGACCAATACATGCTTGTTAGCTTCAAGAAATTCAACAGCCAAAAAAGCATGTGTATAGGGAGGCGTGCAAATGGATACTACATCAATATCTTCAGCTAAAATATTTTTATATTCGGTATATGCACTTGCTTCTAGCCCAAATCTTTGAATTTGTGCTAATGCTTTTCCCTCATAAATATCGACAATCGCCACAATTTTACAACGGGTAGGAAACTGTAGGTACGCTTCAATATGGGCGCTGGAAATAGCACCCGAACCAATAATAGCTACTTTTAGCATCGCTAAACCTCCAATATAGTTGATATTAGAATCGTATCAATATTCCTATAGTGTTTGTACATAGATATTGCGTAAAAATACCGCTACTTTGTGGTTTGTTCATTGGCTGTAAGTGGAATCACTCATGCTGATAGTGTTCCGTTCGTAGATTTCGATCAGAGTATGCTATATTTGCTTAGCCTTTATTCATAATACAGTGCGAATACATCTTTCCTAAGTTTCATAATTTTGGGGATACCAAAAAGCCTTAATAAATCAGCATTTCTGCTGCTATCAAGGCTTTTCTTTGCCTCATTCATAATGGTTAGAAATCTCATTTCAATCGCTTCGACTTACACGAAAACCTTGATCAGGACCAAAGCCATTTGCCTCGAACTTGCCTCGAAAAGATGCTTCATTGTTGCTGATATCTCCTATCCAGCCGCCACCCTTTACCACTCGGTATAAACCTTCCTTAATATCCACATCTTCATACCAATTCCATACCCATTCCCTTACATTACCTGACATATCATAAAGTCCTAGCTCGTTGGGTTCCTTTGAGCCGACCACTTTTGTTTGATTATTGTTGCTTTCTATGATAGGCCAATTCCAATCTCCAGTTAAGTAGTTATCGCCAGCATTTTTCCAATACCATGCTACTTCATCAGCTTCATCACTTCCACTGTATGTGTACCCCTCACTCATCTGACCTCCACTCGAAGCATATTCCCACTCCGCTTCGGTCGGCAAACGGTAGCCATTAGTTCCCTCATTGATCGTTACTGTCCATTTCATATTGTCGTATTCACTTTTATTATCCGGATCTTTTTTCTTCATGTCTATATTGTAATAAGGTTTTAACCCCTCTTGTATACTCCTTTTATTACAGTACTCAATGACGTCGTACCAGCTTACCATTTCTACGGGTAAACTTTCGCCTATGAATTCTGAAGGATTACTGCCCATTACATTCTTCCACTCTTGTTGAGTCACCTCATATTTACTTATATAAAAGTCAGATATTGTTACATCTTTTTCATAAAAATTAGTTTTAGTATTCACGAAAGTCCCGCCTGCGACGAGCACAAAGTTCTCATTCATCTCATGTATTTCATTGTTTTCATTGTTTTCACTGTTTGTAGTATTCTTTGTTTCCGTTCCTTTTGAACATGCGCTAGTAACTAATATAATAGAAATGAAAAGGAAAACTAACCATTTTCTCATTGATATATCTCCTTTAGATGAAGAGGAAGAGTTATAGTTTGAAATATATAAGGCCGCCGGATGTGAGACCGGCAGGCCTTAGCAATACCAAATAAAAAATTCACTCTATATAATGAAAGTCATCAAGCATTCGTAATTTCCCTTGCTTTACCGCTTACCATACCGTTACGTTAGAACTACCACTACTTTGATAGCCTTCTGTCGCCATGATCTGGTAAGACCAATTATAGCCAAGATGCATACCGACATTTTTCCACGCGTTAACATGGTTGCCAAATGTAATAGCTACGTTGCTACCTGTCGCTCTTTTTGACTGTCGTACACTCCAGTACTGAGTAAATGTTTGTGTACCGTCAATGGAAGGCGCATTGTAGCGAGTAGTAGTATATATGTCATAGGTGCCACCATCACTGGACACGCTACCTTTATACGTTCCAGTAGGTCTATAAGTGCCCCAGCTATCCACAACGTAATATTCTATGAGTGAGCTTCTTGTCCACCCGTAAAGAGTCAAATATCCGTTTCCTGATGGCGCCCAAACGCCAGCATTATAATTGACTGTACGAGTTGGTGAACCAACATTCCATCCTTTACCTGTAACAAAATTACCGGTATTACTCCAGTTTACGCTGTAATTCCCACCAGCTCCGTTAGTAGCATTTACTGTTCCGCCACCATCGGTCCAATTTTGATAATAGTCTGTCGCTGCGCTTGAAGATGCACCAATCAAGCCAAAACTCATTGAAGCTACAATCGCTAAACTCAAAAATGTCTTTTTGAACTTAAACATAATCATCCTCCTCAAATAATTAGATTTGACACAACTTGTCTACATACCATCTGTAAGTTGCTTTACTTGCAGTACATAACTTATCCTGTGTCTTATTCTGTGAGCTTTTCCTTGTCCTCCTTTCTAAATAGATTATATAAAGTAAACGCTTACATAACATTGAATTAATTAAAGGTTTTGCTATAATTATTATACTTATCCAAAAAATGATACATATACCATTTTAATGTATCTGTCAACGAATTCTGTAGTTTAATCTCTTGTATGGATAGATGTATAGCATAGTTCCCGTACTCAAGAATTTTATCCAGAAAAAGATTCAATTGTTCATGAGAGTAAGCTTTAATTACACCACTTTCCTCAAGTTTTTTTATACGATTTCCAACGGCTTGTCCCGTCATATGAATTTGTTCACCTAAGTCTTTCCATTGAATACGTGAATTTTCGGATAATAACCGAAGGATCTGAAAATCAATGTTATCAAAGATCAAAGAACCCTGTTTTTAATTCCTGCTAAGCCAAAACCCCCGTAGATACACGCATTCTGCATGATCACGGGGGGCGATTTATTGATAGACTTTCTTACTAATGCAACATATGCAAAGTTTACTAGATTCTTGCCCTTTTCGATAAAAATGTTCGAAGTTTAATGATTTCAATACCCGCGAGCATTACTATGCCTATTCCATGAGTATCATTCAAGCGTGGCAGAAGATCATATTTATAGTATTCGTAATTATAGGAGTATCCTGATCCTCTACATACACCCAATATATTCCCCGCTTCATCTACACCATATTGTGCGAGTGCTTCCCATCCATAGTATGCACTTTCAACATATGGAATTGGGTTATCGTACCAGCCATTTTGCACTCCGCTTGCCAATGCATAAATAAACATCGCCGTGCAGGAAGTTTCCTCATAGGAATCATGATCATCAACTATTTGATGCCACATTCCCCTATTCCCTTGAAGCTGTTGATAGCCTTGACTTAATTGTCTGAACATCGTAAGCAGCTCACCATATTTCTCATGCTGCGGTGACAATTCCGCTAATAACTCCGCAAGTGAGAATATTACCCAGCCATTCCCCCTTCCCCAAGAGACCGTATTCTGCTTATTAAATTTCATATCATAAACATGATGCATAATTTGAAGCTCTTCTCGGTATAAGTAATAACGATACTGCAACATTTGATGTACAGCATCATCTATATATCGGATATTCTGTGTATAACGGTAGTATCGAACTAAAAATGGAACACTCATGTAGAGATCATCACACCACATTGTATGCTGCATAAAATCCGTACTTCCTTTTAAGCGATATAAGGTCCCATCTGGAAGCCGCTCCTGCTCATCCGTAATAAAGTCAGCTATTCGCTCAGCAACGGATACACTTCCTATTAAAGGGTAATTTTCCATAGTAAACAGCATCGTAGCTCCGAAAGAGCCGCAATCATCCAGACTGTCCATCAGCACGATTTGCTGATTTATTCCAGGGGCTCCGTACTGCTTACAATCCCATTTGGCATACTCATAATATTTCGTGCATAGTTCAATATGATTTTGCACATACGACTCAAACGATTCGATAGATAATATTTTCCCCGTACTTAATAATCCATATAAGGTTACACCTAACGGGTAATTCCATTTGCCATAATGAGTCGTTTCAACGAAGGGGCGAATTCTACTACAAGGCGCATCTATATACCAATAATCTAATCCATTTTTTGTAGTATGTAAATTAGATAATTCAATAATTTGTTCTCGCACCGCTTCATCTATCGTTACATAAGGACCGCTATAGAGCCAATTTTCTGACGTTCCTTCAACGGAGACAGGACAATCCAACTTTACATTTTCATTATTAAACTTGAAGTCCCAGCCCATTGCATTATACTGTAACTGAATCATTAAAGAATGAGCTCTATCTTTAGCTATCTCTGCAGTAAACTCAAAATCATGCTCACCTTCACCAACAGACTCTGCTTGAAATTGTAGCTGCCCATCAATAAAAATCTGGAGTTCGCCTTTATAACGGCCTGTCAAATGAACAGGACTATCATTCTCCTTCGAGATCATTGTCCAAGCAATCGCATAGTTACCCTGCTCGCCATTTGTAAATATCCGCTTAATGGCAGTCAACTCTTGTTCGTTAGAAGACCATGTGGCATTTGGATACCAGCTTATTCCATCCTCATATTCTGATCTCTCTGTAGACGGAATAAATGGCAACTCCGTTGTGAGAGCTTCCGTAAAAATCCAACCTTCGCCCCCCGCTCGTTCTAAGGACGGCATAATGAAATGCAACGGTAATCCTTTAATAGAGCCAGTTCCGAATTTAGCACCGCAGCCCGTTTCTGTTTTCATAAAACGCAGTACGAAATGATTCCAGCCTTTCCCGAGCGATAACCTGAACCAACTGCGCCGTTCAGGAAAAACCTCCTCCTCAATATTGGCATAATGAACCCTTTCGCCATTCAGGAATACTTGTGTCGGACCATAGCAACTAAGACTAAACGGAAGCTCCTGCGCTTCTTCCATCCATAGCTTCGACCAAGCATATACGTATTGATTGTTTTGTAGCTCAGGTAATGCCTCTATCATATTTAAGTCATATCTAAAATCTTTGCCTCTAGTAAATCCAGCATAGTTCATTACACGAAATTGATAGGAAGCAGGAGGCTGATCCTCCATATACTTTCGACCAACTGATGTAAGCAGCTTTTCAACCTGTTGTATCATACATATTCACCACCTGGATATAAGGTAGATGCATACAGACGCTTACTCTCTATCAAGCCTTTCGATACAGGCTGATTATTAATATCAATCTGCACTGAGCTGTAAATGACTACTTTTTCATCATTGTATATAACAATTTGTTCAAAGCCAGACTGAACTAGATCGGCATGAACAACATATCCGTCTACAGGGAAAGAAACTGCTGGCTCCATATGACCATTGTACAATGTTGGGAAAACGCCTCCACCTCTTCGATATGCCAAAATATAATCTACTCCACTATCATCCCATTGACGCATCGTTTCAATAATAGTTAGCCAACCGTTTGTTGTACGCTCTTCCTTCCATAACTCTTGACCGTGTTGATCCAATAAGAAAATACCGTCTTTCCCGGTTTCAGTCATTGTCCCGCCCATATCTCCGCGAACAATACGATCTAGCCCCGCAATTTGCAGACCTGGCAAATCTGCTCTAAATTTGCCCAGTGCAATATGCTGAGATTCAACGGAACCATCATGACGCCAAAGCTCATTACCTTCAATGTCATACATGACAGTAACACTACCACCAATTACGATTTGCTGATTACCACGACCCAATACATCACCAATCCACACACAATCTGCATGATCTTCAAGCGGCAGCGTTGACCATTTCAACTCCCCTTGTGGTGTAAGTACATCATATCCCGCGATAACATCATCTTTACCATCTTGATCAAAATCAAATACCCAAGGATAGTGACCTGGATTACCTTCATAGCTCCACAGCACATTCCAATCATAATCCATTGCCCATAATGTACGGTATCGATCCTTCAAAATAATATCTTGAGCTTTCTCTGTTCCACGTAAATTACAAACAATAATACAATCATGCGCCTCATCCCCTGGCAGCGACAATGCTCGCTTCGTAGCTCCAGTAGCCCCGTCAAGCGCAAGAAATTGCTTGTTCATTACGCAAAGAACTTCATTGGCTCCATCTCTATCCCAGTCATAAATTTGGGCAGGGAAATCTGAACCTAAAGTACCAGCATCTTCCGTCGGTGTTCCAACCTGCCATATTATTTCACCATTCAATTTATAAGCGGTCAAAGCCTGAACCTGATGTGGAACATAGCGATCATCGATTCCTCCGTCTGCCTGAACAAACAGTAGCTCCATAGCTCCATCTCCATCTAAATCGCCAACAAGCACTTTACAATGTGGTCCTGCAACTGAAACATCGAATTGTATTAATTCAAAATAATTTTTATTTACTTCTGTACGCATCTATCACCGCTCCCATCAGAAAAATGATCCCTTCAGTGCATTTTCAAAAATGCGCTGAAGGGCTTCTTAATACTAATTTATACTATTTGGATGCTGCGTAAAGCTCATTAATTTCAGCGATATATTCGTTTCCGCCATTCTTTTTCCACAGCTCAATCGCTGCATCTAAGCCTGCATCATCAATTTGACCAACGATATATTGAATACGAGCATCTGCAATGATGTTATCCATCTGTTGTCCTTGCTTCGCATACACTTCAGAGATTAATGGCTCTGCTGGATTTCCAACGACAATTTTCACGTTCGCAGCTTGAACTTCATCAATTTTTTTGTTTATCGTTGTCATTTCAATAGTAGGTGCTAATGGACCAATAAATGTTAGCATTTGATTCATGCTTTCCATTTCTTTAATAAGGGAAGTATCTTCTGCAGTCGTTAATGCTTTAATATGACCATCAACTAATTCATAATGTCTTCCTTCAATACCGTAGCCAAGCAATAATTGCATTTCTGGATCACCAATCTGATCTAAAAAGTGTAATACGCGTTTCAAATCATCTTCCGTTTTAACGGATGATTTTGAAATAGCAATGACATTGGAATAGCCTGAAGTAGGCATATCGTGATGTCCCTTTGGACCTACTGGTGCTTGGAAGACATCCGTGTATGGAACATCGCGGTTCGCTTTTTCTTGCATTGAATTATCAATACGGCGAGAAACGTCTGCTACGTCTACGATAACCCCTGCTTTACCATTTATAATCGGATCGCTCCATATTGCGGGATCCATAACAGCAAAATCATCATTTACTAAGCCTTCATCGTAAAGTTTTTTGAAAAATGTCAGTGCTTCTTTGTACTCTGGGAATAGATGCGCTGGCAGCAATTGACCGTTGGCATCCTCACCCCATTTATTCGGAGCGCCAAACCAAGTTTGCATAATATCCCATGGTCCAGCATATTTCGTAATTACCATACCATAAGTATCATTTTGATCATTTTGATCGGGATCATTTTCTTTAAACGCCTTTAGCATTTCATAGAACTCATCAATTGTCGTCGGTGCAGCCATGCTTAGATTGGCAAGCCAATCTCTGTTTACAGTTACGCCCATTCTTCCAAGAACACGTCCACGGTAAATACCGTATGTTTTTCCATCAACAGAGGAGTTATTCAATATAATTTCATTTGCCATGCTTAAGTTCGGATAATCTTTTAAGTAAGATCCAATTTCCCAAAAAGCCCCTGTTCTTGCAGCATTAATATAACTTGCAGAGTTGCGATCAAGTACCATTAAATGAGGCATTTGACCAGATACTAACGTAATATTCGCTTTATCCGGGTATGAGCTGTTTGGTACAAATTGCATATGGACCTCTGTGTTTGTATATTCCTCCAGTGCCTTAATGACCGGGGAATTGCTATCCGGCAATTCTGTACTGAAAGCAGGTACCATAATCTCTAGCTTTAGAGGCGGCAATACGGCTTCCTCAATTGGTGTGTTTGCTTCTGCTTCCTTAGTCGGAGTAGTAGTGCTAGTCACCTCAGGCGTACCAGAATTTTTTGCACAGCCCGTAAAGATTACACTTACTAATGCGAGCATTACTACAATAATTGCTACATTAACCCTCTTCTTCTGTTCAATCATTTTCAACTTCCTCCCTTTAATATAAAAATGATAGTACATATATTTAGATATCGCATGGCGATAAACTAACCTTTGATAGATCCAAGCAAAGCACCTTTGGCAAAATGCTTCTGCAAAAATGGATATACTAGTAAAATTGGTAGCGTACCTACTATAATAACTGCCATCTTCACAGATTGATCTGGCGGCTTAACAAAGTTGGGATCAGCACTCATATCTCCAATAGCTAGCTGCGACAGCATAACGATTTCGCGAAGCATAACCTGAAGCGGCCATTTCGTATGATCATTCAAATACAGTAATGCTGAGAAGAAATTATTCCAATGTCCTACGGCGTAGAATAAACCAAAGGTTGCAATGATCGGCATCGATAGCGGAATAACAATTTTCCACAGTACTCCTATATCTGTACAGCCATCAATTCTAGCTGACTCCTCCAAGCCTGGCGGCAAGTTTTGAAAAAAGTTTCGAATTACGATTAGATTAAAGGCACTAATTGCTGCTGGTAAAATAACGGCAGCATAGCTGTTTATTAAGCCTAGATCTTTAACGACAAGATAAGATGGAATCATCCCTCCACTAAAGAGCATAGAGAAAATGACAAGATTCATAACAAAGTTTCTACCCATCAGCTCTTTGCGTGAAAGCGCATACGCCATAGTCAAAGTAAAAAATAAATTTGTTAATGTTCCGACGACTGTAATAAAGATAGATACGCCCATACTGCGAAATATGGTACTTGTTGAAAAGATATACTGATACGCAGTTATCGAGATATCTCTAGGAATTAAGAAAAAGTCACGCTCCGCCAATTCTGCTTCTGTTGCAAATGAACCCGCTACAATATAAATAAAAGGAAGCAGCGTAATCAAAGCAAATATAGCTAGAAAAACATAATTAAAAATATCAAAAAAACGTTCGCTAATCTGATCGTGCTTATTGAGCATAGAGCATGCACCTCCTTATGTTAATATAGGCCTTCTTGTCCCATACGTTTGGCTATCCAGTTACTTCCGTAAATTAGAATAATACCAATAACTGATTTGAATAATCCGATTGCGGTACTGTAGCTAAATGCACCCTGCGTAATTCCGACAAAGTAAACATAGGTATCGAATACGTCTGCAACCGTTCGATTCAGCGAGTTGGTCATTAAGAAGATTTGTTCAAACCCATTATCTAAAAAGTTACCTAACCGAAGTATTAATAAAATAGTAACGACCGGAAGGATAGACGGAATCGTAACATTCCAAAGCCGCTGCCACCTCGTTGCCCCATCCACAATTGCTGCTTCATATTGCTCTACATCCACTGCAGCCAGCGCAGCTAAAAATATAATCGTTCCCCAGCCTGTTTCCTTCCACATTATTTGTAAAATAATCATCGGTCTAAACCATGCTGGATCTGCTAAAAAGTTGATTTTTCCGCCGGTTATATTAAATATAATTTCATTTACTATTCCGCCCTGTGTCGTTAAGAACACATAAGTCATACTTGCTACAATAACCATTGAAATAAAATGCGGAATATAAATCATTGTTTGTATCAGCCTTTTGAACACTGAAATACGTATTTCATTTAATAACAGGGCAACTATTATAGGCGCCGGAAAAAAGAAAACTAAATCATATACTGCGAGAATCATCGTATTTCTTAATAGCCTTAAAAAATCGGGATTTGCGAAAAAGATTTTGAAATGTTCAAACCCAACCCATTCACTATTCCAAAACCCAACATAAGGTTGGAAATTTTGAAAAGCAATCAATACTCCCCACATTGGCAAATACTTAAATACTAAGAAGTAAAGCAATCCTGGCAGTAATAGCAGATAAAGCCAGCGATCTCTCTTTAATCGAAGTAGCCAGCGCGGAGGACCAAGTTGCTGGGGTACTCCCGGTTCAGCCGTTAGCGATTCTGTTATCATATTGTTTTTCACTTATCGATTCCTCCTCCACGTTCCATTTGTTTGTTGGTGATTGTAGTATCTCGAACATTGAGTAGCAGAGCAATTATATTTTTTTGCATAAAAAAAGCCTTGATTTACAAGGCTTTTCGGAGCATGAACACTTTTTTGATTCACTGGTATTTTTTTGTTAAGAAGTGGATTCTCTATATTCACTAGGTGTTTGCCCAACCTGCTTTTTGAAAATACGATTAAAATACCTTTGCTGATAGCCTACTTCTGTTGCAATGTCGTTGATCTTCATCGGAGTTTGACGAAGTAATTCTTTTGCCCTATTTATTCTAAGATCAGTTACATAATCAATAAAGTTAACTCCAGTTATATTTTTAAATAGTTTGCTTAATGCATAGAAGTTCATCCCTACTTGGTCAGCACATTGATCTAACGAAATATCTTCATGGAAATGCTGATGAATAAAATTCAACACCTCGCTAATTGTACTCTGCTGCTGCACATTGACACGAGATGCTCTTTCCTCAATATAAGGTAGAATAACTTTCCTTGTAATCCATCTGAGCATTTGCTGCGGATCACGAATTTGTGAAAGCTTACTGTACATATTTTCCCCCTTGAATAATTTATCTGGGTTAACACCAGATTGCATCATCATGTGTTGAATGCTTCCAAGCAGCTGTAAAATGTTTTGCTGTGCATTACGTTCTCTTTGTTGATCCCCTGCACCCATTTCCATAAAACTTTGCAATAGCTGTTCTGCTGCATGCAGTTCTCCTGCACGTAGAGCTTGTAATATTTCTAACTCAAGCTCGAAAGGATATTGAATATCATCTAAAGAAAAATCCGTCGGCGATGCTTCTAATAATATCATTTGATTTTGATTGCGGAATTGTCGATAGCTTGCTGCTCTTTCAAGCTCCATAAATATATTTGCCATTTTTTTAATCTCAGTTGTTTCACGGCTAGCGGTAGTAATAACTTGTAATTTTAAGAGTTGATTAACAAGCTCAGTCATTTCCTTGCAAAACTCAATGAGGGTATCATAAATTTCATACCCTGTAGGCTCCATAATAAAAACCCCTACTGATAAGTTATGAAAGTTCATGACATGACATTGACTAAATCGACCAGAGATTAACTCATCGGCTATATTATAGGCGGCAAACGTAATAAGCCCCTCATCATTTGATGTCATTTGATTGTCTAATGAATCCATCCCAATGAGATAGATGTGAATAAAATAGTAGGAATGTTTATCTACCTTCCATTGCAAGCTCCGCATTCTATTGAGCAAATCGCCTTCACTTAGAGATTGCAGATGTCCTTGCAACAATTGCATAAGAAAGCTGTTTCGCAGCATAGGTTGTGCCGAAGCGACTTCTTGCTTCAATAGTAAACTTTGCTTGGCAACATTGGACCATATCGATTCAATATAGCGGAATTCATCCTTATCGCTTTTATTATTGAGACGCTCTGGATCAATATATCTAATTAATCTAACAATAGGAGAATACATGCGATTTGAAACAATGAAAGACAATAGCAAGCCTATTAATATACTGCTACCACTTATGATCAATATAAATTTAGATAGGACGACTACTGGTGACGTGATTGCCGATGTTGGCGACGCTGATACGTAAATCCATTCCTCAGCAATTCTTTTCATAATCCCATAGGAAACTGTATAACTTTCTCCCTTGTATTCATACACCAAACTTCCATTCTGCTGATCACCCTGAATAATTAGTGCTGTAAGTTGGCTCTGTAAGTCTAATTCATAATTTTGGTCCGATAGTATTGCCTTACCATCATTTTGCATAAGAAAGGTTATTCCCTCAATGTAAGGGGTCATCGTTCGTAGTAAGTTAATGACCTTTTCCCTATTTAATTTTACGATTAATGCTCCTATTGGGCTGCTACTCTCACCTGGAACCTTATGTATAAGCATTAATGGTGATTCGGCTTCATCTCCACTCGTATAATCCCAATATACTCTTCTTTTATCGGCTACTATTTCTTCATAACTATGTATTAACTCATCGTTAAAAACTTGATAATATTCCGTTTTAAACAATATTGGCGGAGTGCGCTTCAAATATAGCTCTACATCTTTCACTAATGGATGGGAACCTTCCATTATATTAAGAGATTTTGTAATATTCCACGTATCCTGAAAATAATAAACAAAGTCCAAATTACTTAATCCAAAACCAAACTGTGGGTTAAATGCCCAGTTAGAAAGGTTTAATTCCAAATAATTCAGTTGATCATCAATATTGGAAACTCTCTCCGTCATTTGATGATGATGTAAAGCACTTAAATCCTTTTCCATATGCTTCACACCAATTTGATATATAAATAATCCAGTGATAAATCCTGGAATACTTGCAGCAAGTAAAATAGAAATCATACTATTTCGATAAAAAACACCTTTATGATCCCATATCCCACCTATTTTACTTCTGACCTTTTTTAGTAACATTATATCCCCCTTCAATTCCGATAAATTATGTTATAGCTCATTACTAAATCACTGTGTAACTTCCTTCATAAACACAGAATTGCTTGATTCGGAGGGAATCAATTAAGTCGTAAGCGTTTTCAAATGTATGTAGGCAGATGAGGAACATGTTGGCTTCCAGTAAAGGAAAAATAAAGTCATTCCTGTTTTCTATTAAATTATTCTATTCGTTAGCTTAATCAAGCCTCTTCAGTCTATATAGCTCACAATTATAACAATAAAGTAATAAGTTCATTTTGAAGTAAAAAACAGTCACCTTCTTAGCGGTGACTGTTTTTTTTAATGCTAATGGTGTCATTACGACCTTATCTTTTAGAGTTATCCTCTATTAGATACTCTAAATAAACTCTTTACCGCTTCTTCAATATTAGGCTCTGAAATTTTCAAGTCAATAATATTGTTAGTAGAAGCTAAAGTGGATATAGCATCAGTCATACTAATATCATCTTTATTAATAAGAAAGACAAACTGATTTTCATTAGAATCAATAAGCTTAAGTCTTGGATCGCTTAATTGCGGTTGTGTTGTTGTAAATTCTACAATGAGTTTATGACCAGTTGAGAACGATTGTTTAAATTGGTCTATTGAGCCATCATAAATTAATTTACCTTCATTAATTGTAATAATTCGATTACAAACGGCATCAATATCGTTCATATCATGAGTAGTTAAAATAACTGTAGTATTTTTCGTTTTATTAATTTCATTTATAAATAAACGTATTTTTTCCTTAACATGCACATCAAGTCCAATCGTTGGTTCATCTAAATATAATATCTCTGGGTCATGTAGCAATGCAACAACAAGCTCAGCTCTCATACGCTGTCCAAGGCTTAGCTGTCTAACTGGTGTTCTTAAGAAGTGCTTCATCTCAAGTAACTCAACGTAAAAGTCTACATTTCTTTTGTAAGTATGTTGTTCTATTTTATATATTTTTTTATATAGCTCAAACGTCTCCTCCATTGGTAGATTCCAATATAACTGACTTCTTTGGCCAAATACGACCCCGATTTTTTTAGCATTTTCCTTTCGATGCTTATAAGGATCTCTCCCATCTACAGTTATCGTTCCACTAGTAGGAACTAAGATACCCGTCATCATTTTAATAGTTGTAGATTTACCTGCCCCATTCGCACCAATATAACCAACAAGCTCACCTCTATTAATATGAAAGCTAAGATCATGGACAGCATGCTTAGTCATATAATCGCGTTTAATTAAAGTTTTTAGTGACGCTTTAAGCCCACTAGCTCTTTGTTGAATACGAAAAGATTTAGTCACATGTTCTAACTGAATTAAACTCATCTATTTACTCTCCCTTTAAGAGCCCGTGCTCGTATAGTTTTTAATTCCAAGCTTCCAAGCTAAACAGGCAACTGTAAATATAATTAAGCCGACTATTGGAGTTAGATATTGAAATGATGAATGGAACAACACTTGATCTTGTTTATTAAGAAGATATTGAGCTGGATAAAAATTAATAAAGCTATATGGCAAAATGAAGGTCAATATAAATTGAATTACTTTATGATAAATAGAGATTGGGTAGCGAATAAATTCAGTCATTTGAAAAAATAGAATGGATTGTAATCCTGAGTTTGAAATGAGCCAAAACGATGGTATAGCTGTTAACAGCAGTGCACCACTTTGAATCAGCATGCCTCCAATTGAAACAACTAAAAGGAACATAATATCAAGTGCTGATAAAGAAATATGTAATCGATTTAATGCGATAAAAATGACAAGTGCAGATAAACTTAAATGACAGATATAGGCACTATTAAAATCACGGCTTACTAAATAAATTAGGGAGTTAACTGGTTTTGTTAATACTTCATCGAATGTACCGTTTTTAATCATATTAGGAAGCTGAGAAGTAACTGAATTGAAAAAGAAGCCAGCTAATGCATAGGTTCCAAGATTGAGTCCATACAAAAATAGTACTTCTTCAGGAAGCCAGCCATTAATGTTTTGGAACTTGTCGATAATGATCCAAATCATTAGAAATTGTGCGCCATACATGGCGAACTGTGAAAGTACACCAAGTATAAAAGAATTGCGATACTGTGCAACGCTCTGTATTTTAATTTTCATAAATTCTAAATATAAGGAAAAGTAGTGCATCTCTTATCCCCCATGTATAACTATTTTGTGTTGAACTCTTAACCATAAAAGCCTCTCAATGATATAAAGACCAACTAACCAGCAAAGTTGATAAAAAAACACATAAAGCGACTCCGTGAACGTATAACGACCTAGAAAAATTGAAATAGGTTCAAATATGGTGAATCTAAACGGTAAAAATAAGGTTAATTGTTCTAACCAGCTAGGATAAAACCATATGGGAATTTGTGAGCCTGAAAATAATGTAAATGTGGCCGTTATTAAAAAGGGGATATACCATGATGTTTCTAACCAGAAAACAGTTAAGGCAAAAATATAGTAAATGTAAAAAGCGATTAAAACTCCGAAAATCACACTAACAATAGTTATTAGTATAGTGTGAAAACTAGTAGAAATTTGGATGTCAAATATAAAAAAGGCTACAAGTGAAATTGGTAATGATGTGAAGATTAAGCGAAAGAGATTGTTAGCTAAATCTTCTGCCAATATATAGCTCTTAAAATTAACAGGTTTCATAAAATCAGAAATAATAGCACCAGTCTCAATTTTCGAACCAATTTGATTGACCGCCGTAGATTGAGTTAATCTTACAATAATCGTTGATATCAATATGTACACAAGCATTTGATTTAAAGAGACACCATCAATAGAGGGCTGATTGTTGTATAACGCTTGCCAAACATTGAATTGAATAAATAGAACAAGCATACTTGATAAAATCGAAACATAAAAATCAAATCTATACGTATACTTCTCCTTAAACGCAAGCTTAAAAAAGCTAAAGAACAATGACATACTGCTCACCCTTAGAATATATTGTTTCATCAGCAATCTTATTACCGTATAGGCGTTGTACTTAACTTATATTTAGTAAGCGTAGATTATACGAGTAATATACTTTCTAATTTTCATCGCTTGAACTATGCTTTGGTCATCGATACTCGTTTGTATTATAACAATTTTATAAGAATATGTCATTTAATTAATTTATCTATACCGATACTAACTATTTTCTAAGGTATTTTAAACAGTCGAGAAAGTGAATATGCCCAAACGATTGTGGACATTAGAGGAATTAAAGAATACGGTTTTGTTATCCTTCCGTACTTATAGAAAAAGAACCCTAGATTACATAATAATCAAGGGTTCTTTTTAACATTCAAATATTTTCGTAAACAGCAGCATTGACTAAAATTAGCGTTTTTACTTTATAATATTAATTCCTAACAGCACTAAAATCCCCATTCCAACAGCCCATACTACAATAGCAATCGTTTGCCAAATAATCACATATCGTTTCGATGCACCTGAGGCAATACATATTAAAGCAGCTAGATGGTCCCCGATCAACAACGGACCAATGAGTGACACTCCGGGAACACCAAACTTATGGAATAGATTCTGTCCTCGTTCTAAACGTTTGTTTTGCTTTTCTTGTTTACGTTCAGATGTTTTTCTACTTTGTAGCCACTGCTTAACACGATCACTGGCTAGGATAACAACCATAACTGAAATCCAGTTACCAACGATTGCAGCTACTATCGTCATCACTGCAGAGAATCCAATCGCAATCCCAACAGGTACTGCAAAATATCCTTCGATAAATGGGATCATTGCCACAATCATAACACCAATGAATTGTAATATTGGATTTGAATCTTGCAACTCTTGTAAAAATTGTTCTAGCATGTTGTACCATCCTTCTTTATTAATGTATGCAGGTCTCCTAGTAATAGATATAACCAGTCTCATTTATAACCGTTACCCACAATAATTCACTACACCAATTAGATCTTATAAGCTTTCATCGCTTTTCGAAGCTCTTTCCAGCTTGGACGTTTACCGTACATCAATACGCCAGTGCGATAAATTTTTGCGGATAGCAATACTGTCAAGTAGATCGTAATCACTAGAATACCTAGTGATAGTAGCACTTCCCACGTTGGAATATCTGTTAATCCAATACGTAATACCATAACGAATGGTGAGAACAATGGAATAAAGCTACAGATTTTCACAAGCATGCTATCTGGTGTTGAAATGCTGAAGATCGCGATATAGAAACCAGCCATTGAGATAAATGTCATCGGCATTACCGCTTGACCCAAATCCTCTGTTCTACTTACGATAGAACCTAAAGCTGCATAAAGTGTTGCAAATAAGAAGAATCCAGTTAAGAAATATAGTACCGCGAATACGAGTAGCATTGGATCAACTAGTGAAAGATCAATATCGAATCCTTCAAGTACACTTTTATTATGTGGTAGATTAAGATTGATTAATCCAACGCCAATGTATAGTGCTAGTTGAGACAGAACAAGTAAGAACATTCCTGTTATTTTACCAAACATACTTGTCAGTGGAGACACACTTGTAATGAGTACTTCCATTACGCGAGAGCTTTTCTCAGCTGTAACTTCGGAAGCAATCATCTGCCCAGAGATCATAACTGCCATGAATAGGAAAACAATAATGAAGTTAATCAAAATCATATTAACGCCTTGCTCTGTTTCATCTTTACCTACTGCTTCACCTGTTGTACCAGCACCTATTTGTACAGAATCAATAACGATAGGCGCTTGGAGCTGTTTCCATTGATCCTCCGTAAGACCTGACTGAGATAAGATGCTTTGTTGTCTAATGACTTGAAGTCCCGTCTCAATCTGAGAGGCAATCGAGAACTCCATTAGCTTCTCACTCTTAACCACGATCTCAGGGAAACCACTATCCGTTACTTCACCAAATACGATATAGCTGTATAATTCACCGTCGTTCAATGCTTTCTTCAGCTGTTCTTCATCCTTAACGGCATCACCTGTAGATGCAAAGCCTTTGAATTCGAAGCTACTGTTCCCAACAGCAGTAAAATGTTCCTGTAGCTGCTTACCTGTTGTTGCTGCTAACTCATTATCCGTACTTTGCGCGTAGCCAATCGTTTTCACTTTGTCTTCTGAATCAAATTGAGAAATAATGAATGGAATATGAATAACTGCAGAAATAATAATTAAGAAAATAAGCGTAGAAATCTGGAATGGCTTACCTTTTAATTTATTGAATAATGTAAATCGAACTACTGTCATGAAATTATTCATTTGCTTCACCAACCGATCTAATAAAGATTTCGTTCAAAGTAGGTTCTTTTAATTGGAAGTGTTGAACATCTGATTGTGATAATGCATGATGCAGTATACGTTTCGCAGCATCTTCGCGCTCAATTTCAATTTCAAGGCCATTCTCATGATGATGAACGGCTTTGACACCTTCAATCTTTTCAAGTCCTTTTACTTCTTTATCTGTAGTAAGTAACACTTTTTCCTTTGGAAATTGACTCTTAATTTCTTTCACATTGCCTTTTACTACTTCATTCGAACGATGTAATATTGTAATATTGCGGCATAGCTCCTCAACATGCTCCATACGGTGAGTGGAGAATACGATACTTGCCCCTTCATCACGTAATTCCTTCACTGTTGCTTTCAATAGCTCTACGTTAACAGGATCAAGACCACTGAATGCTTCGTCCATTATAAGGAATTGTGGTTTATGAATAATAGCTGATATAAATTGAATCTTTTGTTGATTACCTTTGGATAGCTCTTCAACACGCTTATTGTAATTTTCAGGAACACCGAAACGTTCCAACCATTCCTTCAAGCTACGATCAGCATCTTTCGCTGACATCCCTTTCAGCTGTGCAAGATAGACCAGCTGCTCACTAACTTTAATTTTCGGATACAGACCACGCTCTTCAGGCAAATAGCCAATATTGTTCAATAGTGATTTGTCATATGGCTTTCCATTATATTGAATATGTCCTTGATCCGGATAAATTAGTCCAAGAATCATACGCATTGTCGTTGTTTTACCAGCACCATTGGCTCCTAATAGCCCATAAATTTCACCACGACCAACTTCAAATTGTACTCCGTTAACTGCAGTTTTGTCAGCATACTGTTTATATACTTTGTTAATTACTAATGGATTCACAATTTTCCCACCTCTACATTAATTTGAAAAATGACCAACCTGATTGATATGCTGCAGCAATATGTCGTCTAGTTCTAATAGCTGCTTTGTGTGAATTTTAATGTCTCGCTCTATAAACCATTGCTCTGCTTCCCATGCTTTAGAGACAATGACTTCAAGATGTTGACCACTACTATTTTTATGCGAAACGTATCCTGAAACATGTCTAATCTCACTTAATTGCTTATCCGTACTTTCTATGAAATAAGTGGCCCAACTTTGCAGTAATTCATCCTTCTCGTAAAAGCCTAGTACTCTACCATTATACTGGAATATAATGTAATCTGCCAAGCGTTTTACTTCATCAACAATATGTGTTGCCATTAATATGGTCTTACTACCTGATTCCATATATTGATGTAATGTTTCAATCATTGCTTTCCAAGCAATCGGATCAAGCCCTGAGGATGGCTCATCTAGTAGTAATAGATCCGGCTGATGGGATAAGGCTAGACATAGTTCAAACTTACGTCTCGTACCTTTGGACATTTTTTTCAATGGAACGTCATCTTTCGCATTGAGCAATGATAGTAATCCCTGATACGTCGTCTCATTCCAGTTACGATACCATTTTGCATTGAATTTCGCTTTATCTGAGCCCCTCATAAATTCATCATAGGTAGATGGTAATTCACTCATATAGCCTATTCTTTGCTTGAGTTCATCATCGTTTTCCAATCCCAGCTGGTGGCCCAAAATCGTTATCGTTCCGCTCTCAGGCTTCATAAAGTTCATCAAGCAATTGAATAAAGTACTTTTTCCTGATCCATTCGGACCGACAATTGCGGTAACATACCCTTCTGGAATCGTTAATTGCAGTGGACCAAGCGTAAAACTATCTCTTCTAACTTTCATATCGGCAACGACAATCGCTTGCTTCTCCATCTCTATCCTCCTAACTCATACTGCTCGATTCGTTCCTTAAGTAATTGTTCGAGCTCATCCTTAGAACATTGCACACGCTTCGCTGCTTCAAAAAGCTGATCAATCGCTTCAACTACGACAGATTGTTTCTGTTCTTCTCGAGATTGCTCTTCAACTAATGATACATATGTCCCTGTTCCTTGCTTCGTTCGGAGTAAACCTTCATTCTCAAGATCACTATATACACGTTTAATAGTAATAACACTACACTTCAATTGAGAAGCAAATTCTCGTATAGACGGAAGTAGTGTACCTGCAATTAATGTCCCGCTAATGATCAATGCTCTAAGTTGTACCTCAATTTGATAGTATAGCGGCTCGGCACTTTGTTCATTAATCTGTATTGGAAGCCGCATCAATATTCACCTGCTTTAATAGTAATCATATATTTCTCTTTCGGAATTTTGGGGTAATCATTTTATGCGCTAACCAGATCGAACCTACCATTACGACTAAACTTCCAATCGATGTGATCAAAGGCTGCTGCTCCGCTAATTTATCCATTGCTTCAATTAGACTATAACTACCTACTACATAGTACAGTACGACTAAAATTAGAAATACAAAGGGATAAGTCCAACATATGAATGAATATGTTTTCAGCGAGAACACCATTTCACAATATAGCAAAATAAAATTCAACACTAAGGATAGCACTAGAAATTGTAATGCATGTAACATAAGAGGGACATAGTCAAATGAAATATCGGATAATACCATCGCCATAATTATTAATACGTAATAGAGTATAATTGACACTATCGAGTAAAACGTAACTCCGATAATTCTTGACCAAACAATTTGATCTTGCTTGATCGGTAACGTCCGCCAGTAGATAAGACGCTCTGCTAGCAAATCTCGCTTCATATCACCTAATGAATAAAGATGTGTTGCTACTAATCCTATTGCTGAGAAAACGATGAGCAAAAGATACTCGGTAAAAAAAGAATCAAGCTCTATCCCTTCCACAACAGCCCCACTAAAAGTTTTGTAAGTAAATAGTGCTACATATAATATGAAAATTAAAAATGTTAAGTTTTTCCATCTGGCATTTTTCATATCCTGCTTAACAAGAAATCGTATTCCTTGCCAATAACTCATCTAACATCCTCCTAAAACTTTTCATGATACAAACATAAGACACTGCCTAGTGAATGAAAAGTAGCATCGAAAGCATAACCTAAAACTTTTCATTCGCTTCATAATATACTTCTCGTCAATGAAAAGTTGCATCGGAAGCATAAACATTACTTTTTCCAATCCGTTATTTGAAGCAGAGTGTACATACTGTATATATCTATATACACAGTATATACACGACGTATTATGCTGTCAACAGTTTTTTTGTATTTAATTTCCTAATATACAAACGCAATTATTTTATCCAGTCGGTTGAATACTCTGGGCCAGATGACAAAAAGATCCGATAATATTCCCACAAAGGAATATTATCGGATCTCGTGTTAATCGAATATGCTACAAAGCACTACTTCGTTATCAAAGTCCGCTTTGGACTTCAACTTACAATAAGGTTCGAAAAGCAGATGGAGCGTTTACTTCATCCACCTATTGTTTGAACAATGCATCGATAAATGGTTCTGTATGTCCACCTGGATAAAATATATAGAGTAAGAAGTATACTGTCACACCAGTAATAGCGGTAATAAACCAAATAACTGCCGTTACTCTACCAATTTTACGATGCTTTGAATACTTCTTCTTATAGCCTAGTGTCAATGTGGTGATACCAAAAACCGCCGCCACTGTTGCTAACGTAATATGGAAGAATAAGAAGATTAAATAGATCGTCTTCAACTCTTCAGGTCCGCCCCATGTTGTATTACCAACAAAAATAGTACGTGAAGCATAAATAATGAAGAAGATAATCGCAGTTATTGCTGCCCAAAACATCATTTTTTGATGCTCTTCACGCTTCTTATTCAATATTAACTTCCAGCCAATAGCAACTAGTATCGCACTAAGTGCGATAAAGAAGGTACTAAGTGCAGGTAATAAGGAAAATTCAGTTGATTCCAATGCTTGGCCTCCCCTAGTTGATCTTATTTATTATGATTGATTAACAATGCATCATTCAACAGCTTTGCATCAAGATCATCTTGCTTATGTTCTTTGTTAAACCAATCACGAAATACAAATCCGAGCAGTATACCATACATAACCTCTTGTATCAATTTCATAATAATGCCACCTGATTGCTGATCTTCAAGGACGGTGAACATATTGAAAAATTGCGGACCTTCGAATTTCGTAAGCAAATAGCTAGTATCTCCTGGTATACAATAGCCCATAGCATTAGCCCATACTTCTGGATCATTGTAGACAGAGAATAGTGGTTCATTGCTGAAAATAATAAGTGCACATGCCGGAGTAAGTAATACACCATTAGCAAAAATATAGGCCAGCTTTTTGACATGAGCAAGCTTGCTCCACTCTTTTACAGGCGTTATAACATGCCACCACATCATAAAGGCCATAATTAACATCACAACATAATATATACGATGCACTGTGAAATGGGTCATCACATAATCATGAACTACTGGAAGATGGTAAATCGAGAAGGTCATATTGAACATAACTAGCGTGACGATTGGGTGCATAAGAACTTTGTATTTTTTCCAAAAAGGAGCTGAAAATATTTTTTTCCAAATAAAAGATGGAATGGCTGCTAATACCATTGGGGGCACGATCAAATAAGAAATCGCCATATTCACCATATGGAACGAGAACATAATATGTCCTAATAAGCTCGATGGTCCACCATTCGTTATGTAATACAGTATTGCAGCTGTGATGAATAAAGCAATTTGTACACCAGATGCTTTATTTTCCATTGGAAAATGCTTTTCACGCCAAGGTCCTATAATGTACAAATACGCAATAATGACTGCGATTGTAGCAAACAGAAACATTGGACTCCATACCGCTTGAAAAGTAAAATATTGTAATCCAAACATGTCAGTGCTCCCTCCTATGCAAACCAACGACGCTAGCGACAAAATAAGAGGGTCCAATTAAGGACCCTCTTCCACTTAATTAGATATTACTTACATTCTACCATCTAGTCCAATACAATGCCATAATGACACAAGTAAATACGACTACGACACCGGTCAATATTGCAATAATGGCAAACATGTGACCGCGATCCTTCATATGCATCCAGAAAGCCATCTGAATGAATACTTGTATAATGGCTAAACCAACTAGCATGATGTAGACGAAATCAGTATTCATTTCTCCAGCCATTACAAGCGCAAAAGAAGTGAATGTTAACAGAATGGAGAAGATAAACGCAATGATATGCTTTTTGGGACCTTCCGATCTCGTTCGCTTTGCGTTTGAATGTTTAGAAGCCGTTGGACTACTCGCCATTTTATTAACCTACCTTTCCCATCAAGTAAACAACTGTAAAGATGAATACCCATACTACGTCGATAAAGTGCCAGTACATACCGAATAGATAAACCTTCGGTGCTGTCGTAGTATTCAATCCGCGTTTAGACAATTGGTATAGAATCGATGCTGCCCAGAATAGACCAAAAGCTACGTGAGCACCATGGAAACCAACTAATGTGTAGAACGATGTACTAAATGCACTAGCTGTAAATGTATGTCCTAAACCAGCGTAATGAACGAACTCGTAAATTTCTAAGCCTAGGAAAGCAAGACCTAGAGCCATTGTTGCAATTAGCCAATTAATTAATGATTTTTTGTTATTCGCATGCATCGCTTGTAATGCGAACACACTCGTTAAGCTTGATGTAAGTAGTAGCGCTGTTGCAATGGCAACTAAAGCGAAGTCGAATAGCTCATCGCCTGTCTTACCACCATTAATCTCATTGCGAAGTGTTAAATATGCTGCAAATAATGTACCGAATAGTACAGTCTCACCGCCAAGGAATAACCAGAAGGCAGTAATCTTATTACGACCTTCGAGCGTAGCTCTTTCTGGCTCATGAGGTAGCTGATCTTCTACATGTGAATGTGAACTCATGATTTAACCCCCTGATCCTTAAGAATTTCATCCTTTTCAATATGGAATCCATGATCGTCGATCAATGAACGAAGTCCCATACATCCAAATACAATAAGTAAGCCAATAATACCTATAGCATGACCAACTGAAATGAATCCTAGACTACCCCAATCCTCGGAGTACAAGAACCCAAATCCAGTAACGAAAAAGCCAATACCCATTATAAATGGAAGAATAGAAGAATTCGGCATATGAATTGGTCCAATTGGTTCAACTGGAGTCATTGCTGTATTACCTTCCATTTTTTCATGCCACCATGCATCATAGCCACGAACTAGTGGAGTTTGAGCAAAGTTATATTCAGGTGCTGGAGAAGGAATCGTCCACTCTAGTGTACGGCCATCTTCCCATGGATCGTTCGCGCAACCTCTTGGTTTTTTGAATGATGCTGCAACGTTGATTAGGAATAGAATTGTACCAATACCCATCATAATTGCACCAATTGTACTAATGAAGTTCATGTTATTGAAGCCCATACCATCTAGGTACTGCCACACTCGGCGCTGCATACCAATTAGACCAAGGAAATGCTGTACGAAGAATGTTAGATGGAATCCAATATAGAATATCCAGAACGTAATTTTACCAAGTGTTTCATTCAGTACACGTCCGAACATTTTTGGCCACCAGTAATGTAGACCTGCGAAAATTCCTAACACCAAACCACCAACGATTACGTAGTGGAAATGGGCAACGACGAAGTAAGAGTCATGGTACTGATAGTCAGCAGGAGCTGCTGCAAGCATTACCCCTGTAACTCCACCCATTACGAACGTTGGAATGAAGCCGATCGCATAAAGGCTAGCCGATGTGAATTTAATGGAACCGCCCCACATTGTAAATAGCCAGTTGAAAATTTTAATACCTGTTGGTATTGCAATTAACATCGTAGCTACGGAGAACAAGGCGTTTGCCACCGGTCCAAGACCAGTTGTAAACATATGATGGGCCCAAACCATAAAGCCCAGGAAACCGATCAATATCGTTGCAAATACCATTGAACTGTATCCAAATAGACGTTTACGAGAGAATGTTGATATTACCTCGGAAATAATACCGAATGCCGGCATAATTAGAATATATACTTCTGGGTGACCGAAGATCCAGAATATATGCTCCCATAATACGACATTCCCCCCGGCGGCCGGGTTGAAGAAGTTACCGCTGAATAAACGGTCAAACATTAGTGCTGCTAGACCAACTGTAAGAGCTGGGAAAGCAAACAGAATTAGAGCTGATGTAATGAATGAAGCCCAAGTAAACATCGGCATACGCATAAATGTCATACCTGGAGCACGCATATTGATAATCGTAGCTAAGAAGTTAATACCACCAATTAGCGTACCGATACCAGCAATTTGCAATCCAACGACATAATAATCCGTCCCGTGATGCGGTGTATATTGGGTTCCAGATAATGGAGCATACATTGTCCAACCTGCATCAGGTACAGAACCAGCAATGAAACTCACATTAAGTAAAACTCCACCGAAGAAAAATGTCCAAAAGCCTAATGCGTTAAGAAATGGAAACGCAACGTCACGAGCCCCTAGTTGCAATGGAATAATGGCATTCATTAGAGCAAATATAATCGGCATTGCCGCCAAAAATATCATTGTAGTACCATGCATCGTAATTAACTCATTATAAAACTGTGCAGATACTACTTCAGACTGTGGAAACATTAATTGAAGACGAATAAGTATCGCTTCAAGTCCACCTATTAGGAAGAAAAATCCTCCCCCGATTAAATACAATATTCCAATCTTTTTATGATCAACCGTTGTAAGCCAGTCCATAAGACCTGTACGACGTTTAATCGCATGCGCATTAGCATGAGCCAAGGTAGGTACCTCCTTTTACACCGATGATTGTGTTTTACTCAAAATCAAGCTTTAGATTAGTCAAGTATTCTGCAATACCTTCAAGCTCTGTTTCAGTAAGTGTGTACGTGTCAGACATTTGATTGCCTGGTTTGTGTTTCTCTGGATCTTTAATCCACTCGTATAGATTGTTATATACAGTGTCTTCATATGTATACTCTGCTTCGCCCTCTTCGACGTTCATGAGAATACCACCAACACTTTCACGAGAACCAATACCCGTTAAGTTAGGATACATACTGAAGCCGCCATCTTGACCAATTGCGTGACATGTTAAGCACTTGCTTTCAAATGCACTTGCAATTTCCGAATCAGTTGGTAATGCTACCGCACCAGTCATTGCACTCTGCCAACGTTCGAATGAAGAAGGTTCAACTGCTTTTACTTTGAAATCCATCAAACTATGAGATACTCCGCATAGTTCAGCACATTTACCTAAGTAAACACCTGCTTTTGGGGCTTCAAAGTACATTTTGTTCACGTTTCCATCTGGATTCGTATCGATCTTACCCGCTAATGCCGGGATCCAGAAGGAGTGAATGACATCAGCTGTAGATGCAGTAATCGAAATTACTTTATCCGTTGGAACTACTAGCTCCTGAGCTGTTTTAATACCTAATTGAGGATACTCAAACTCCCACCAATACTGATGCGCAGTTACAATAACATGTAATGCATCCGGGTCTTCTGAATAATCATTCGATAATTTAAATACGGATGTCAATGTTGGAACAGCTAAAATAACTAACATAATAACTGGAATAACTGTCCAAATAATTTCTAATTTGTGGTTACCTTCCACTTGCTTAGGAATCGTATTGTCACCCTTACGTCTGCGGAATTTAATCAATACATAGATTGAAATCGCAAACACTGCTATAACAACTATCGACATAATGGTAATAGAAATTATCATCAAGTTAAGTTGTTCTTGAGCAACAGGTCCTTGAGGATTAAGCGTTGATACATCCTCTCTTCCACAAGCTGATAGCACAAGCACCAACAAGGCCATCAGAGGCGCTAGGCGTTTTACAAATTGCCACCGTTTCATTATTAATCAACCCCACTTTTGACGTTTTCACAGCAGCCTTATGTATGTGGCAAATAGTCTGCTGCGTATAACACAACACAGATGTTTCACAATTATTGCATTCTAAATCACTTTATTAAATATAAAGTTGTGACAACCTTTTGTCAATGTTCCACAGGAAGTTCACAAATTGTTCTTAAAGCCGCCACAACCTTATGAAACCTCAGTATATGGAATTATATGACTTGATTTTAACACCCTTTTCTTGCTTTTTATGCTATTAGTTAACGTTTCCATTACAAACGGTCAATTATGTATGTCAAGTCGATGAATATTTTCTATTCATTTAATGAAACAATAGCTATATATCTAACAATCGCTTGGAGGAGTGTATGATGAGAAGTATGAGGCTACTATCGACATTTTGCTTCGTGTTATTACTACTTACAGCTGGATGCAGTAGTGAAATTGAACGCTACAGCAAAAAACTAGATGATTCAGATTATGGCAGCTCACAAGCTAAGCAAGCACAAAAAGGACAGTTCATAACATTCGGTACGAATCATCCCGATGATAAACAACATGTCAATACTACGGTTCACTATAACCCCAAAATATCAGATGCATTAGGTTCAATTGGCGGTGTAGGGGCTGTTCGAGTATTTTTAACTGACAAAAATGCCTATGTAGCTCTTGTCCTTGATAATACAGGCCGGGGTTATGCCAGCTCCAAACAATATATTAGGCAGGATACAACGCCATTCGATAATAAAGCGCCTAATACGATCACCAATAACCCATTTAAAAATTTTATATCCGTTAATGATAATACACAACTTACCGATCGCTTCAAACAAACGATCGCTAATAAAGTGTTTGAGCTTGCTCCGGAAGTTGAAGAAGTGCATATATCCGCTAATTTGAATTTTATGTTCTATATGGATGAATTCGCACAAGCAGCTTGGGGTGACAAACCATTAGATCCCTATTTGAAGCAATTCAATATTCTCGTACAGCATCAATTTGCCAATGGGTTAATTATGCCGACATCATTGAACGATTACAGAAATAAATAGCTACTTTGATTGTGTTTCTACTATTAATATAGTTTTATGCTTCAAAAACAGAGGAAGCAAAGAAGAATTAAGGATTAACCTTGCTTCTTCTTTGCCAATTGTTCGAGATATGCGATTGTTTGGAGCAAGCCTATCTTAATCTCTTCTAAATTTATTTGTTCGGCTTGCTGTTGCTCACTTTGCAAATTCACTTCAATCGTTCGATGATCAAGTGTAAATAATGATAGTGATTGATCTATCGTGTACTGAGCAATAAATACTTCTTCATACTTTAAATTAACAGTGTCCAATTGCTTCTTAAGCCAGACCTCAGTTATACCATTTTGCCGCATTGTATCTAATTCCATTGAGCCATCAACAATCAAGGTCATCGGCTCTTTCTCAGTCGCAATCTTCATTCCTAGCATATTGGGCGTCAGTGGATTAAAGTCTTGCTTCAAAAACACACTTATATCTCCATTGGCTTCTATCGATGCACTTTCCACATCGGATATCTTATAGATATCTTTATTTCTTAATCGTTCAAGTAGCTCTTCTACCGTATATCGTTCTTTGTGTAATGCTTCCTTAAGCACGATACCATTAGCTATGAGCATCCGTCTATTACCGTCAACGGCGGTACGCATCTTTTTACTTTTTAGGGTCCAATATTCTAATATCATTGTAACACCAACCCATATAATTAAAGCAATAATGCCTAAACCCCACGCACGGTCATTTTCTAGCGCGATATAAGCAGCTAGATTCCCGATACTAATGCCCGAGATATATCCGAACAATGATATTTCTGAAAGTTGGCGCTTACCTAACATCTTCGTAAGTGTAAACATGACCAACAGAGCAATTAGTGTCCGATATGTAAGTTCAAATACTTCATTCATAGTGATCCCTCCCATAATAGTATTGCCACTATTTAGGAAGAAATACATTAGAGGAAGTTCAAAAAGCGGACTTTGATAACGATGATTGGCTTCGTAGCTTATTCGGCATTGCATTTGAAACGAACTTGGAAAGTACGGTTCGCGTGTACCAATTACGTACACTTGCGCTTCCGCCTTTCTCAAGTAGCGTCTCAACTGCTCGGTTCTGAAAGTCCACTTTTTGAACTTTCATTTGAAGCTTCGGCATTGACCGCTTGTGTACTCGTACCGTACACGTTGCTGGGTGTTGTTTCATTAGCCTCTGCACCAATTGCTTGCAACGCCTTCTCAACTGAATTCACACAGTGACCACAGCTCATTCCATCTACTTTTAATATCATTTCACTCATCATATTCGCTCCTCTTTCATATCATTTTATTAAATGTTATCTGCTTGCTACTAGCCACTAACTTAATAAAAGTTTAACTTTGAAAGCGTTATTGTATATGGTACGATTCATGTAACAAACTCTATCTTTGAGGAGATTATACCAATGACAATGAATTACGCACACCGCGGAGCAAGCGGTTATTGCCCGGAAAATACGATGGCTTCATTTGCGAAGGCTGTTGAGCTTGGCGCAACTGGAATTGAGACCGATGTTCAGATGACATCTGATGGTCAACTCGTCCTCATCCATGATGAAAGTTTACTACGTACAACAGGTGTAGATAAGTATGTAAAAGATGTAACATTAGCTGAAATTAAACAGCTTGATGCTGGCTCGTGGTTCGCTGAAAGCTTTGCTGCTGAAAAGATTCCTACTTTAGATGAATTGATGAAGCTTGCCAAGCAATCTCAGCTTAAATTAAATATTGAGATCAAAAGTGGCGTATTTCTCTACCATGGAATTGAACAAAAAGTGATTGATAAAATCTACGAATACGAACTTCAAGATGATGTCATTATCTCCAACTTCAATCACTACTCATTAGCACTTTGCAAGCAAATTGATCCAGCGATTGCTACAGGAATTCTCTATATGGAAGGCTTATATCGCCCATGGGATTATGCCGCATCATTACAAGCAGATGCATTACATGCTCCTCGCTATGCAGTAATGCCAGAATGGGTAGAAGAGGCAAAGCAAAATGATAAAATCTACAATGTGTGGACCGTTAACAACGAACAAGAAATGAAGAATTTTGTTGCTGCTGGTGTATCAGGTATTATTACCGATTATCCAGACCGACTTCATCAAATTTTACACGGAAAGGGCTGAATCTATGAAAAAAACTTGGCTGCTTGGCTTCGGATTTTTCAGTATTAGTCTAACATGGGGATTATATAATGCTTTCGTCCCATTATTTCTAGATAACTACATCGTAAAAAGTGCGACGCTCGTTGGATTTCTAATGACGATAGATAATTATTTCGGTTTATTTCTCCAGCCACTCATTGGCCGGAAAAGTGATAAGACCGATACAAAAATCGGTAAACGAATGCCTTATCTTCTTATAGGAATGCCACTTGCAGCTATATTTTGTGCCTTAATACCGATACATACAAGCTTTTCTTTATTAATCTTATTTATGGTACTTATGAATTTATCGATGAGCCTTTATCGTTCACCAACCGTCTCTCTCATGCCCGATATAACTGAACCAAGCAAACGTACACAAGCCAATGGAATTATTAATCTAATGGGTGGTATTGGTTCAATATTTGCCTTTACTGTAGGCTCTACACTTTATGATCAGCATATTGCATTACCTTTTTTAACGTCTTCTGTTCTTACATTAATGAGTTTAGTTATTCTAATTGTATTTATTCGTGAACGTCGTGATGCGATTGAATATACTCCACAAATTCCACAGCAGCAAGCAGCAGTCAATCATGAACGTGTATGGGGAAGAGCTCATGTACTATTGGCAAAAGCGAAACAAGATCTATCTACTTACTCTCAAGAATGGACATTGCCAACGCTATTCCTACTAGGTGCTATTTATTTCTGGTTTTTCTCATACCAAGGAATCGAAGCGTTATTTACACTATACGGAAGAAAAGAACTTAATTTGTCAGATACACAATCATCGTTCTCGCTGGCCTTTTTCTCGTTAGCATTTGTTGCAGCCGCTATACCTGCAGGCTACTTAGGTCATAAATACGGTAAAAAGAGTACGATCATGTTTGGCGTTATCGGACTTATTATCGTTTTCTCTGCTATTTCTTATGTTGACTCTTTACTTACATTAAGAGTACTACTGCTCGTAGGCGGTATTTTCTGGGCATTAATTAACATTAACTCCTATCCATTCGTTATTGCACTAGGGAAGGAGAGTAGTATCGGTACTCGTACAGGAATATACTACATCGCCTCATCATTAGCTGCATTATCTTCTCCGCCATTAATGGGACTTATTGTCGACTTACTTGGATACTCCTACCTGTTCTACGCAGCAGCAGTTGGAATGCTAATAGCATTATTATTTCTATTTGGCGTCAACGATAAAGGTCATTCGAAGCCAGCAGCATTACATCGTTCAATGTAATCGATCTACTATCATCATGAAATAACGTCGTTAAACGAATAAGAGGTTGATACTGCATAGTTTGAATGCAGTATCAACCTCTTTCATTATTCCATAAAAATTCGAGATATCCCCTAATTACAATAAAAATTCAAAATATTCGGCTGTCAGCATAATCATCGTGATCACCGTCGGAGATTTTGAATATCCTCTTATATTAATGTGCCGTTTCTCTGAAGCTGCCGCCTACTACATCTGCTACAGATTCAACTGCCATAAATGCATTGGAATCTGCTACTTGCACGAGCGACTTTAATTTGGAAAGTTCAATACGTGAGACGACACAGTAAATTACTTTCGTATCCACTCTAGAATAACCACCCGATGCATGTAATAGCGTCGTTGTACGACCTAGACGATCAACGATTAGTTGAGATATTTCTTCATATTTCGTAGAAATAATCATGACCGACTTCGATTCATTCAAGCCCTCAACAACGATATCAATCACTTTTATCGCTATATAGTAGGTAACCATCGAATACATCGCTGAGCTCCACTCGAATACAAAGCCCGCTATAACAAATATAACTACGTTAAATACCATAATAATATTACCAACCGAAACTTTGAACTTTTTCGATATTAAAATGGAAATTACTTCAATCCCATCCAAGCAACCTCCATAGCGTATAACGAGCCCAACTCCCATACCAAGCACCATACCACCAAATAGTACTGCTAATAGTTTATCATCCGGAAACGGGCCAGAATTGTGGAGCAGCGCCGTTGTCATCGACATAACTGCAATGCCATATAACGTAGAAAATGCAAAGCCTCTGCCCAATTGTCTGTAGCCGAAAATGAGAAATGGAATGTTAATAATAAACAATAAAATACTTAATGGCAGTGAGGTAAGATGCGACAGCATAATCGAAATACCAGCAATTCCACCATCAATAATGTTATAGGGAACTAGAAATTTTTCAAGTGCAACCCCCATCATTATTGCACCAATGGTAATGAATATAACTCGTTTGAATAGCTCTCCTTTGGACATTTTACGCACTCTCCTTATCTTTCCACGAGTACACTTGTCATATACGGTATTATTTATTTTACTATTACTTTTTCTCAATTGCAAAAAAAAAAACAGTTCCTAAAGCAATAATATTGCTTTAGGAACTGTTCAATGGACGTGCTCTATTATTTTACTGCTGCATCAATATCTGTAACCATTTTCTCAACAGAGATTAATCCGCCACCAGATAGGTACCAGTATTGAGGATCAAGATAAGTGATTTTACCTTCTTTGAATGCATCAGTGTTTTTCACAAGATCATTTTCAACAGTATCTTTTGCATTACCTTCTCCACCAACTGCCGCAGTACGGTCGATAACGAATAGGTAACCTGGGTTTTTCTCAGCAATATACTCAAATGTAATTTCGTTACCATGTGTAGAAATATCAAGTTTATCATCTACAGCTGGAACACCTAGCACATCATGAATGAGACCAAAGCGAGAACCAGGACCGTAGGCACTAATTTTACCTTCATTAGCTAGAACGATTAAACCTTCTTTATCCGTTGCAGATACATTAGCTTTAACATTGTCGATAACTTCGTTAATTGCAGCTAATTCAGTAGCAGCTTGCTCTTCTTTACCGAAGATTGTAGCAAGTGTATTAACATTGCTCGTGAATGAGTTTAAGTAGTCAGCGTTATCAACGCCCATGTAGATTGTTGGAGCAATTTTACTCAATTCTTCGTAAGCATCAGATTGACGTCCAGAAATAATAATTAGATCTGGCTGGGCACCATCAATTGCTTCGAAATTAGGCTCTTTCAAACCACCAGCGTTCATATAATCGCTACTTGCATATTTTTCAAGGTATGCAGGCAGTGAATCTTGTGGAACAGCTACGATAGATTCAACACCTAGACGATCCAAGGTATCAAGTACACCAAAGTCAAATACAATTACTTTGCTTGGGTTGATTGGTGCATCAGTTTCACCAAGTAAGTGAGTTACTTTAACACTAGTTGCTGCTGGCTCTGTAGAATTTTCTGGAGTAGCTGTAGGTGTATTAGTTGCTCCACCAGTTGCTCCGTTATTTGGAGCATTATTCGTATTGTTGCCACATGCTGCCATTACAATAGCCATTACTAATACTAACATCATCATTGATAAATTCTTTTTCATTACTTTTCTCCACCCTTTTTATCTATTATTTGAAATACACACCAATACGATTGCCATGGATAACTTCTATTGGAATATTCATATCGTAAATGCTTTCTAATACAGGTCCATCAATAATTTGTGCTGTCGGACCTTCTTGCACAATTTTTCCATCCTTCAGAGCAACAATATAATCAGAATAACAAGAAGCAAAATTGATATCATGGATGACGATAACAATCGTCTTACCGAGCTCCTCAACAAGTCTTCTTAACACTTTCATAATTTGAACGGAATGTTTCATATCCAAATTATTAAGTGGCTCATCAAGTAATATTACTTCTGTATTCTGTGCAATAATCATCGCAATGTATGCTCTTTGATTCTGCCCACCACTTAATTGATCAAGATAACGATCTTTTAATGAATTTAGATCCATATAATCAATTGCTTCATCTATGAATTTCCAGTCTTCTTTCGTCAATTTACCTTGTGAATAAGGAAATCTTCCGAAACTGACAAGATCGCGAACGGTTAAACGCATGCTGATATGGTTAGATTGCTTTAGAATCGAGATTTTGCGCGCCAAATCTCCCGTTTTCCAAGCACTCACATCCTTACCATCAATTGTAACTGTACCGCTATCCTTCGTTAGAAGTCGGCTTATTATAGATAGTAAACTACTTTTACCTGCTCCGTTAGGGCCAATGAACGAAGTGATTTTTCTTTCTGGGATGTTCAATGAAACATTATCTACGACAGCCTTGCCACCATAGGTTTTGGTAACATTACTTACTTCAATCATGCTTTAGCCTCCTTTAGCAACAAGTATATAAAGTACAAACCACCTACAAAATTGATTAGCACACTTACGGTAGTACTGAAAGTGAACACACGTTCAACAAGCAGTTGACCACCAACAAGTGCAATGACGCTTATACAAATCGATGCAGGTATTAATACTGCATGACGATAGCTTCCCATGAAATGATAAGCAAGATTGACAACGAGCAAGCCTAGAAATGTAACTGGACCGACAAGTGCCGTACTTACAGAGATCAATATTGCAATAATAAGCAGCATTCCTTGTACCGTTTTTGCATAGGGTACACCTAAATTCACTGCATGCTCTTTCCCCAACGACATAACATCTAAATACTTGTTATATCTGATGGAATATAATGCGACCAGCACAATAATGACAGTTGCTAAGATAAGCAGATCAGAATTCACATTATTGAAGCTTGCAAACATCTTCCCTTGAAGAATTTGAAATTCATTCGGGTCGATAAGAACTTGCATAAAGGTAGATATACTACCAAACATAGTGCCCATTACGAGCCCGACTAGCAATAAGAAGAATAAGTTTCTACCTTCTCGTTTGAACAATAAGCGATATAGTACTACAGCAAACAACATCATAAACACCGTAGATAAACCGAAGTTCATATATTTATTTACTGCAGGGAAACTCATAGAACCAAATACGAAGACGACAAATGTTTGAAATAATAAGTATAAAGAATCTAGACCGATCACACTCGGCGTCAAAATTCTATTATTCGTCATCGTTTGAAAAATTAGCGTCGCGTAGGCAATTGCACCACCTGTAATAATAATGGCAAACACCTTTTTCAATCGGCGCGGTAATGCGTAATCCCAATTATGTGGAAGATCTAAAAATACAAAAGCAATAATAATAGCAATCATCGTACCGAATAATATCATCAACTTAACTTTCATAAACTCTTCTCCTCATTAGCAAGTAAAGGAATAAGATACTACCGATAACTCCAACAGTTAGCGCTATTGGAATTTCATACGGGTAGATCACAATCCTTCCAATAATATCACAAGCTAACAAGAATATCGCACCCATTAAAGCGGTATGAACTAGTGATCTTTTCAAATTATCGCCCATGTATAAGGAGACGATGTTAGGTACAACTAATCCCAGAAATGGTATCGCACCTACACTTAGAATAACAACAACAGATACAAGTGCTACAATAATCAAACCGATATTTACTACTCGTTTATGATTAAGACCTAGATTGGCTGAAAAATCTTCACCCATACCGGCAATTGTAAATTTATTCGCATATAGATACGCTACAATAAGTAGTGGAACGCTAATATAAATCAATTCATAGCTACCTGACATGACGCTTGAAAAGCTTCCTTGTAGCCAAGATGAAATATTTTGAATGAGGTCGTTTTTATATGCAAAAAACGTTGTAACTGAGTTAATAATGTTACCGAACATTAAGCCAACAAGCGGAATGAAAATCGCATCCTTAAACTTAATTTTCTCGAGTAACTTCATAAATAGAAACGTACCTGCCAGAGCAAATACAAAGGCAATAAGCATCTTCTCCATCGTTGATGCAGAAGAAAACATTAGCATAGCCACCATAATACCTAATTTGGCAGAATCATCTGTACCTGCAGTTGTAGGCGAGACAAATTTATTGCGACTTAACTGCTGCATAATAAGACCCGCAACACTCATACTTACACCAGCAATAATAAGACTAACTAGACGAGGTATACGAGTAATTGTCATCACTTGGAGTTGCTTCTCCGATAAATTAAAGAGCTCAAATATAGAGATATCAGTTACACCAACAAACAGTGATATGATAGATAGTGTCATTAGAATAAATACCAAATGCCATACTTTCATGTCTTCCCTCTAATCTCTTCTCTCAGATAGATAATCATTCTCAGTTGTTACTAATAATAAAACTCGTTCATAGTTTCAACGAGTTGAATAATTACGTTTATATTGATAATCATTCTCACATATAAACTTATCATTACCTATAGACTTCGTCAACAACTATTGTAGGATAACGTCTAACAATTTACATCGTGTGACTAAGTTATGAATAACTAAAGTAATTCTTATACAATAATTTGAACATTTTAACTTAACGTTTACTGAAAGTTTTTTTGTTGATCGTATTAGTAGAAACAACTCAATACTACAGCTTTTAACAATACGACAAGGTTCAACGCACTATTCAGATCTCGACGAGATAAAAGTTTCACCCGAGCGGACACAGGATCCGTTATTTGCGAATTTTAGGGTCGAATGACATTTTGGCGGACACAGAGGCCGTTATTTGTCCTAAATGGAGTCCAATTGCATCTAATAGTGTGAAATAAGTGCATCTGTGTCCGGTTAGTATCGAGAATAGAGGCATACATAGCAAATAAGGTCTCTGGTGTCCGTCAATCGAGTGAAGCAATCAAAATCAACCTTATTTAATATTCAAGCGCTGATTTTGGTTTTGAGCCAACACTAATTAGCATCTTCTCAACCTTTAACTTGTATGGTAGTATGTAAGTAATAATGTAAGCACTTTCTTGCTTCTACTTTCGCTTCTGCTTTGGAAGCTACTTATTAATTACAAAAAGTAAATCAAGCTGTTAATAAAAAAAAATGGAGGTGTTTCATTATATCCAAACCATCAAGTGATACACGTTCTATTCGTGATCAGGTCTACGACGCATTGAAACAACAAATTATTACACTCAAAATTTTACCAGGAACTTCTCTTTCTGAAAATGAGATGGCAATCCAATTCAATGTAAGTCGTACTCCTGTTCGTGAAAGCTTTGTTAGATTAGCACAAGAAGGACTCGTTCAAGTATTACCACAACGTGGTACGCTCGTGTCATTAATTGATCGTTCACTTGTAGAGGAAGCTAGATTTATGAGACTACAATTAGAATGCGCAATTATTGAGATTGCTTGCAACGATTTTCCCGAATCATCTCTAAATGAGCTAGCAATGAATCTTTCGAAGCAAAAAGCATTGTTAGAATATGAAGATAGCGATCATATCTTCACTTTAGATCAGCAATTCCACTTCATTCTTTTTGCTGGAGTGAACAAGATTCATACTTGGAACACGATGAGCCAGCTTACCATTCATCTGGACCGCAGTCGTAAATTACGTCTACTCGATAATAATGACTGGAAACAAATTTACGAGCAGCATTGTCAAATTTTCGAAGCTATTCAGAAAAAAGACGCTACGTTCGCGATACAAGTAATGAAGCAGCATCTTAACCGCGGTGTAGATGATTTCGCTATGCTGAATCAAAAGTATCCTGATTATTTCATCTAAGTTTATGCTTTCGATGCTACTTTTCATTTACGAGGTAGTTTCTTATGTTTGTATCATGAAAAGCTAAGTTTATGCTTTCGATGCTACTTTTCATTTACGAGGTAGTTTCTTATGTTTGTATCATGAAAAGTTTTAGGAGGATTTATTATGCGCATGACATTTCGTTGGTTTGGTGAGGGTAATGACCCTATTCCTTTAGAACATATTAAGCAAATTCCTGGTACAGAAGGTATTGTGTGGGCTCTTCATGATATTCCTGTTGGCGAAGAATGGCCTATGGAACGTATTCAAGAAGTTAAATCTCTGGCGGATGCTGCTGGACTGCATATCGATGTTGTTGAAAGCATTAATGTTCATGAGGATATTAAGTTAGGCTTACCTTCGCGTGATCAATATATCGAAAACTATAAAAACACGATTCGCAAATTAGGTTCTGCTGGTGTAAAAGTCATTTGCTATAATTTCATGCCTGTATTTGACTGGTTACGTACGAACTTGTTTGAAGAGCTAGAAGATGGTTCGACTGCCCTATTCTTCGAAAAGGCAAAAGTGGCAAATTTAACACCGCATGAACTTGTTGCTTATTTTCAAAGCAGCTCAACATTCCAACTTCCTGGGTGGGAGCCAGAACGTCTAGAACAATTATCGGCTACTTTGGAAGCTTACCAAGCTGTTGATGAAGAAAATCTTTGGAGTAACCTAGCTTATTTCCTTGAAGCAATTATTCCTGTTGCAGCTGAATCAGGTATTAAAATGGCGATCCATCCCGATGATCCTCCTTTCTCATTGTTCGGCTTACCCCGTATTATTACAAGCCAACAAAATTTACGCCGTTTCTTGAAACTTGTTGATCATCCTGCTAATGGACTTACACTTTGCAGCGGTTCATTGGGCGTCAATCCTAACAATGATATCGTATCGATGATACATGAATTCGGCGACCGTATTCCGTTTGCACATATTCGTAATGTTCGTGTAGCTGAAAATGGCGATTTCATCGAAACCTCTCATCGTACTCAGGATGGTACTGTTAATATTGCTGGTATTGTGAAGGCCTACTATGATATCGGGTATACGGGATATGCCCGCCCCGACCATGGCAGACATATTTGGGGAGAGCAATGTCGTCCCGGATATGGACTGTATGACCGTGGCTTAGGGATTATGCATTTGTGGGGGCTATGGGACGCCTATCATTACGCATCAAAGATGTAGTTCAATAAAACAACAGTTTTAGGGGGAGATTTGATCATGTCTACTAATCAAGAACAAACGATTCATCCTTCGCTTGCTAATAAGGTAGCGGTTGTAACTGGCGGTTCGGGGGTGCTCTGTGGAGCAATGGCCATTGAGCTGGCTCGTCAAGGAATGAAGGTAGCTGTACTAGGCCGTACTGTTGAAAAAATCGAACGTGTTGTAGCAACGATTATTGAGCAAGGCGGCATCGCTATTGGCGTACCTTGTAATGTAACCGATACACAAAGCGTTACTGAAGCAAGCCAAGTCGTTGAGCAAAAACTTGGGCCATGTCATATTCTAATTAATGGAGCTGGCGGTAATCAAGCAAGTGCGAATACGACGAATGAAACATTTTCCATGGAGGATATGAATAATCCTAATGTATCATCATTCTTTGATCTGCAGCCAGATGGCATTCGTCAAGTGCTTGATCTGAATTTCGTTGGGACACTTATTCCATCACAAGTATTTGCAAAACAAATGCTTACCGTTGAAAACCCAGTGATCATTAACCTATCTTCAATGAGTGCTCCGTCTCCTATGACAAAGGTTCCTGGTTATAGTGCAGCAAAAGCAGCTATTGAAAACTTTACCCAGTGGCTAGCTGTTCATATGGCTGATGCAGGTATTCGCGTTAATGCGATTGCCCCTGGCTTCTTCCTTACCGAACAGAATCATAAGTTACTTGTGAATGAAGACGGTTCTCTAACGGATCGCTCTAACAAAATAATTACACATACTCCAATGCGACGTTTCGGTAAACCAGATGATTTATTAGGTGTATTGCTATGGCTTTGCGATAATAGTGCATCTGGCTTCGTCACAGGGATTACTGTGCCGATCGATGGTGGATTCATGGCCTACTCAGGCGTATAATATGAAAAATCTCGCTAGAACTGTGATACAGTTTTAGCGAGATTTTTAACATCTATAGTAGAACAGCATACACAAAACATACTAAGCTTTGACTATTGTACACTCATCTTAATCTCTTCAGTGGGTGCATCGAAAGAAACCGTCAAATCCTTCTCTTCCAAATACCATAAATTATCCTGCTCAATGAAGAAGTTTACACCTTCCACTTCTTCCAATAGTCCAATCTCACGTGGTTGATCCTTCATTACTCCTAATGATAGTCCAGGATGAACGCTACCACAGCCGCCTAATCTAACATAGATACGAACATGATCTCCCTGCTGTAATTCCATCTCTGATTTGTACCAGCTTGCTGCTGATTGTTCAACGATTAATTTCATAAAAATTTAGGCTGGCGGAAACTCGTGACTTCCGTCGTGAGAGGAGCCAGCCGGCACTTCCCTTCTCTAAGTTATTTGGGCGAGTAGTGTACTGGCCTTTTCTACTACTCGCAGCTTCTTGTAACTTGCACTTTTGTGTACGCTTGTCCCCTCAATGGTTCGTAGATCAAAGTAGCTCGTTTGTCGTCGACCAAATATGATGCACTCGATTCCTTCAAAAAGGACTTTATCAAACAGCTGAAAATCTTTTACGAATCGTTCCGCTTTATTCGCTTTTCGATAGCCACCTTTGGCGATGGTCATTTGGTGTAACTGCCGATTGTTTTTGCGCACTTGCTTAAACAAATAACTATTGGGGGATGGTTTTGCAAGTGGATTGCCACTGATACACCGAGCATCTACGACGTGAGCTTTCTCCAAGTCATGGCGAATACGTGTGTTTTTCGTTTGAAATCCATACGTGTATTGAACGTGTGGATACAACTCTTTCACTTGGCGATGTATAAACCATCGCATCACGGTCATTTGAGAGGCATCACGAAACGTAGTACTTTTACGTGTAAATAGATGCTCTTTCTCTTCTTCGTGGATCTTGTGATGACACGTTTCACACAGTGTAAGTAGATTATCTGGACTGTCTCCACCAGTTTTACGACTTTCGATGTGATGGACATTTAAAATCTTGTCTTTTGTTTTGCCCTTACAGTGCTGGCATAGATGCTGATCGCGAAAGAATACATACTCTCGCACATTCCAAAAACCTAGCTGATCTCCTTGTTGATACAAATCACCCGAAATCGTAGGGTTCTTAATCTTTTGAATGTCAAACTGTGCTACTTCAATCGTTACATTCGTAATCGGGAGAATGTTATGCACTTTGGTAATCATCTTTGTATGCATATCGACTTTGTTTTGAACGGATGGAGCGAGCCACCCTTTATCTTTTTTTCGATTTGAAAATCGTGGCTCACGGTAGCGTGTCTTTCTGCTTCGCCTGACACTTCGCAAAGTTCGGCGAGTAGCCAGTAGTTCTTGAATATCAGTACGCAGCTTCACTTCGCCCTCGAACAAAACCTGCCCTTCTGTTGTCGCTGATAGTCCGATATGCTTCGTACCAGCATCAACACCAAGTGAGATAGATTGCTTGTAACCGCTAGATCCGTATTGTAGTTGAATGGTAAATGGTGTTCGTTGCACAACTTTTGCTTTTCCTTGTTCCAATAGCTTACGTGCTTTTTGTGGTTTACAAGGCATAAGTGGCTGTCCGTGTTTATTTAGTACATAAACGAGCATATCGTTTACCTCCTTCGAGTTAGGTACTCTTCGCCAATGTTGTAGGTGCTTGCTCAGCATGCAACACCGCTCCTTTCCCTCAGAGCTTTTAATCACATGCGACAGTTGCATAGAACTAGAGTGGCATCCTATGGTGTCATGACACAAACAACGTAGTCAGTAAAGACTTAGGCTAGTCAATTGAGGCTCTTACAAGCCTACGACTTCAGTAGTGGGTTATTGACACCTCTGCACACCCTTCTATGATAATCATTATTTACCTATAGTTTAACGGTTATTGTGTAATAATTGCACTACATTACTACGACAATGACCAATTTATAACCAAATCAATTTCACCGTTATGACCAAAACATTCCACGTTCATTTTTTTCAACGATCGCTAATTGATTTTCAAAATTTTCATCAGCCATATAATCATCTACAAAATGCCATTTGTCCTTGCTATCTTGCCAATAAATCTTCCATTGGTCCTGATCAAGTCTGAATTGGGCGATAGCTCGCTGCACCCATTGCTCACTTCGAAATGCTGGTCTTTCTTCTATTAAAGTAACATTGTTTCCTCTAATTTTATAAGCTAATTTCATTTGATTGCTCAAATGTGCCGGTATTTTGTTACTTATATACTTATCCATTATTTTTCCAATACGTTTTTTTGTAAATTCGTCCATTCGAATCCCTCCTAAATTAACAACTACCTCTAACTGCTGTAAACTTCCCCTTACTTAATAATCATACTATATGCTTATACTAAAATAAATCACTATTCTATTCAACAGCTATAGACGCACTTCAATGATTCACAAAGTGCGCCTCGCAACTTACTTACTTACTTACTTACTTATTTATTTACTTACTTATTTACAATAAAGGTTCAAACAGTGGGCTTTCAGAACCGAGAGGATGGAACGCTACTTGAGAAAGACGGAAGCGCAAGTGTACGTGGTTGGTACAAGCGAACCGTACTTTCCAAGTTCGTTTCATATTCGATGTCGAGTATGCTCCGAAGCCTAGTCATCGTTATCAAAGCCCGCTGTTTGAACTTCCTCGACTATACCAATTCCATACCGACTCAACATCTCCACGACGTAGGCTTCGAACGGAATAAGAAAATACACTGCCGAGCACCTTTGTACTAATCGATATTAGTCCAAGCTTCCGTTGACGTGGTGATTCTTTTACCTTCAGTGTTACAATATGTTTTCTAGCTACGAAATAAGTCGTGCGAGTAATGAATCGGTTACGCAACACTAATTCATTATCTTCAAGCCATAGCCCAGCAGAAACCCGACAGCTATTAGCCCACATCATCACAACTGGATACAATAACAGCATCCATAACCCCGTATATTGCCATAGCCAAATACTAATACCGCAAATAATAGTTACGATGATCATTGGTAATAACGCATACGTTATCAAACCTTGAATAGGAACACCACTAAGCTTTTCCTGAATCTTGATGTTGCGACTAGGTATTAACTGCTCAATAATGGCTGACATATCCTTCTTACGAACAAAAGGATGAATAACAAGCTGTTCCTTATTCGCATCGGATGTAATGACCTGAACTTTTAACTCTGCATAGCCTAATAGTTGGCGAATTGGATTTTCATCCATAATAATTGCTTGAACTTTACCTTCATTGAAGACATAACTTTTCTTCTCCAGTAGTCCATACTTAATCGATAACTGCTCCTTACTACGTGTAATATGATAGTCTCCAAATTTTATCACATACAATGCAATAGACAACAGCCACACGAATAGCATTACTACTATAACTGGAACAATAATAATTTTGAATGATAAGCCATTATAATCATCCAAGTACTGATTATAATTAAATTCAGGAACTACGAATCTAATGAAATCATCGGCAAATGAGAATATCCCCACAATGAAAATGATCGCGTAATTCAAATTCAATGAAGTGAGAGCAGCTTTTAGCAATTGTCCTATAGATAACTTCATATTGTAATCCAGTTGTTCTTGCATGATATGAGCGTTGCCTGAATAAGCAGTTTCCATCTGTTCAGCTACAGACTGCTGATGGACGGTTTCCATTTGTCCTGTTACTGGCAGCTGCCGAGCAGCACTTTCCTGCTCGCTTTTAGCTTGTAATGAACGATCAGCATCCAAATCTGGCCGCTCCATACTAGCATTGCTACTACGTTCTTTCTCTGTAGGCAATGGAGCTATTACGCCACCTTCGCGAATGATCGCAGCATAATGCTTCAGCTGCTGTTGTAACTCAATAGCCTGCGTAAGTGGTAATACTCTTAACTCACCTTCCGCTTTACCACTTTTTCCACCAGGAGTTTCTATTTGCAATTTCGCAACACTGAACACCCGATGAAGCAGTGGCTGCTGTACATTTACAGAATGAATTCGATTATAGTAGATTACCTTTTCTTCCTTATTGAATACTCCGCGCATAATAACAATGCGATCTGATTCTAAGTAGAAACTGAACTTTTTCCATGTTAACCATCCGTACAGCAAGGAAAAGACTACAATAACGACAGCGCCTAGTAGCCCCCATAATGTATACAGCCACTTAAACTCACCACTATTAACGGATGCAACAAAAACAATTGGAATAAATACTCTAATCGTCCGCAGAAATCCAAAGAAAATATCTAGGCGTGATAGTTTACGTGGATTAGTCATGTAGTTCATCCACCTTCGCTAATTCGCCAATCTGAAGTTTCAGTGCCTCTGCATTCGATTGATGTAAGCCGCTGATCTCATGTTCCTTGGCCGCCGTAACAACTTTTAAGCTAGCAAGCTTATATTTACGCATAATCGGACCACTTCCAACCTCAACATGTTGCACGCGATTCATCGGTACGAGTATATTAGAGCGAAACCATATTCCAGATTGGATTTCAAGCTCCTCATCAAAAACTTCGAATGAAAAGCTACGATATTCATAAAATGGAACGACGTACGTAAAGATAACGAATGAGAGTATCCAGACCGCGGCTGCAATATAAATAGGAATCATAGTCCAATCGTTCATAATAATAACGATCAAGGCAGCAATAATAAGTAATAGAAATATTCCGTGAGTAATGTAGCTTGTGAGCTTAGATGCTTTCATATAATCTTTATGTAATTTCTGAGTAAGTTCACGATTCATCTATCCGTTGCCTCCTGCATTATATTATTGGAATACAAGTTGTGAGCTCCCAATTATATTCCATTCTACAGGATTATTGCTTGAAAATATACGCGGATATTTCATTCTAATAACAATGATAACTGCTGGTCGATCAAACGTAGTGCTGTAGCCGTATTCACTAAGACTATATTCATAGGGGTATGCCAAAGTTGCATCCAAAACTTCAAAATGAAGAAGCTCCACTCGCTCCCTTAGAAAAGACTGATCTGTTGGATTTCCACTTTCATCTAATCGTAAATTAGCATACATATACTGCGAGGCCATATTGAATGCTAATTCAGGCTCAATTGTAAATATCCCTTCACTAAGTAACTCCTCATCTAGCTGTAATGCCCCTGCATGCGCTGCATGATTAACAGCTTGCTTGCCTTTGTAGTAGGCTTTCATCGATAGCTCATGATCCAGCTGCTCGGAGTACATCATCAGCCAAATGACTAGCATCAATGGAATAATTAATAATTTATAGATGAGCGCTCACCTCTACTCCACATACTCACTCATCCGCAGGCCATAAGCCCGCATTAATTGCCCTTCGGGCACTGATTCGATGCCAATTAATGCATCAATCGCTGTTAACCGCTCATAGGGGTAGGATAAGGAAAGTACGATACCTTCTCCCCTGCCTACCCGATAACCATCATTGAGCAATAGTTGACCTGCCGTACTTGAAACCTCATATTGTAATTTCTCAGTCTTGAGACCGAATCTTGCTAATCTTCGCTTCGACTGATCAACCATATTACCGCTAATATAACCATATTGACCACTAGCACCAATCTCTAATAAATAATCGACCTCTTGCTGTAAGATCGCTTGTCTTGTTATGAGCACATGCTTGTAAATGGGAGAGAACATCATCCAACAAATAATAGTTGAAAACATAATGAATGCTAATATTTGCTTCATGCGTCAATCCCTCTTACATAATTGGTCAGCTGCGTATCAGACTGATCGAGTTGCTCCTTCACTCCATCCTCATCTTGAATCACCGTTAAGTAAATGACGAGCATCGTAAGCAGTAGTGCGCAAGTGACTACCATTTGTTTCATAAACATCCCTCTTTTTTTCAATTCGATCATTCGAGGAGTAATTAGTGGATTAATCGTAGCTTTCCAACTACCAACTAGCAAGCTATAACCCGCATTACGGTGTAATCTTGCCAATTTGTAAATTAGCAGCATTACCTTGTGATTGGATTTGAGCCTTCGTTCCTGTTCCATCCTTCGAAATAATACCGTTGAACAAAATCACAACGACAATTAACATCATCACCGTCATCAAAATGTTTTTCATCCCGTCACCTCCCTTCAATAGTTTAGTTTCATCTGCTGTATCAAGTACCCACAAAGCAAAACCCAGCAACGTGTACGGCACGAGTACACGAGCGGACATTCTCTCGCTCGAAGCTTTAAATAAAGGTTCAAAAAGCGGGCTTTCAGAATCGAGAAGATGGAGCGCTACTTGAGAAAGGCGGAAGCGCAAGTGTACGTTGTTGGTACACGCGATCCTACAATGTTTCTGCAAGAAACATACATCGGAAGCATATGCTATACTTTCCAAGTTCGCTCCATATTCGATGTCGACTACGCTACGAAGCTTAATCATCGTTATCAAAGTCCGCTTTTTGAACTTCCCCTCATATCAATTCATTAGCGATAGTAGCTTATTCACCTCTTGCACCCACGGATAAATAAATACTTGAAAGGTGTAGAGGATCGGTATACCAGCAATGACAAAGAGGACGTACGACGCAGTTTCTTTGCGGCCTTCCTTAGCTAACTCGATCGTATCCTTATAATCTAGTAATCTCGTTCTCAGCAATGTATAAAAATCTTCATTATTATGCTGCCTGAGCGCATCAATCGTATCAACAAAACTAATTCCTTCTTCCGTACCGATCGCGCGCTTAAATCGTTGCAAGGCAATAATCGGATCGTGATACCAATCGGCAAGCAATATTTCCATATCTTTGCGAAGCAAGCGACTATAAGGGAGACATTTTCGTAGTTTAGTATGAATATGAAGCTTAGAATCCGCAAAATAGAGAAGCTGACCACTAATCGCATAAATTTCCTTCGTAATGGAGTTGGCTCTTAACTGCCGATAAGCCCTTAGCCAATATTCATCCAAATGAATGGCGACGATAATACCTAGTAAAATGAACAATATGACCACTCGATTTGTATTCCAATGTAAGGGAATAAATTGCATTGATAGTAGAAATATCGCCATACTGATATAACCTGTCCATAATACAACTTGTCGCCAGAGCATATAGGCTACAATTGAATATTCAATCCCACATCCTGCCCATAATATTGCCCGTTTGCTTTGCCGAACTAGCTGTTCGTCTATCCTTACTAAGCGAAGTAGCTTCAGAGAAGGCTCGCGTTTATGCCATCCCCACAGCTTTCGTTCGATGGTGTGACTGCGAGATGATGAAGGAATACTTTGCAGTAATGCACCTATACAGATCGCTCCAAAAATAATTTGAGCCACAAATAATATCCAGTTAACCCATTGGAATTCAAACATCTCACACCTCCTACAACTTTTCATAAACTGCTCGATATACTTCTAGTTAATGAAAAGTACATCGAAAGCATATCCCATTTTGCTTTGCAGCCTAGCCCATCTTCTTACGCGATAAATAAATCCCCATAAGGAAAGATAGAAAGATCATCGTAATCATATGCAGTATCATTTCGCGGCCTGATTGGTCATGAAAGTAGTAATATAACGATTGCTCGCGATTGTACTTGAAATTTATAACGATAAATAAGAGCAGAAATAATATCGGTGTAAAGTTAGCAATTCTTATTTCTAATAGCTGATGTCTTTCCTGCTCATTAGCCCGCCTTGCAGCTCTCATATCTTGAATCAATTGTTTTAAGCTACTCGATATTGTAACGCCTTCCTGCAACGCTACCTTAATCATTTGCACAAAATAATCTGCCCATATATGACCAAGCGAATTAGCGAAAATATCTAAGCTTTCCTCGTCATTATCACGCACGCACAAATTACGATATAGCTGCTCAAATATCCCTTTCATCGGTCCAGCAATTCGATTTTCTTCAATAACCTTGGCAAGTGCTATTTTGATCTGACGTTCTCCTGTTATAAGATAACATTGGTAGAATAATTCTATTGCTGGTAGGAAATCAATTTGTGCCTCTAGCTGGCGATGAATAAGTAGCATTCTGAGCGTCATATATGGTATTCCTGCAACCATTGCCGAGCATAATATGGCACCCTTCATCGAACCGAACAGATACCAGCCGAGTACGCCCCCTACAAGTGCTATACTTAGTAGCCAGTGAAGGAATCGTTCTCCACTAATCGATAATCGTAATGTTTGTAGCAGATGATCGAGATGAGTAGTTAACTTGTGTACTGATTTTTGTACCCATGATCGATGATGTAACATTGGAGCTGTCACTACTGGCGTAAGCCGACTTTTACGACGCTGTCTTGTGAAGACGATCAGCATTAATTTCTCGATCATATACATAAGCAAAATAAACAATACTCCAACAATCGCTAACGTCATCACATGAAAAATCATTAACCTACCCCTTCCTCAATATGAGGCAGCTCGCGACGTATATAATTCCAATGAATCGTCCATTGATCTTGCTCTGGATCATATGTTACCCAATCCGTTACGCGAACATCATTGTTATCCCAATGCAATCTTCCTATTCTTGTAATGATACGTCGCCCATTAACAAGTTGAAGTTGAATACCAATCTCCGTGACAAACTGTGTAATTCGCTTAGCTAGACGATTAGCATCCATGCCCCTGCCATCAAGCATACACATATCTACAATCGCTTCGGGAACATCCTCTAACTGATTAGCATGTACGGTTGTCATACTTCCATGATGTCCCCGAGTGCAGGCGCGCACATAGATGTTCGCATCATCATCCCGTATTTCAGCATGAATAATACGTTGTGGAGATTGCCGCAGAGCTAGCTTGAAAGCTTGATTCGAGCTATGCAAATAATCATCTTCATTAATTTCATATTCGATAATATTACGATTCGGATAATCTCTACTAATCATCATTTCATAACGACCTTCAATAGTTACCAATCTTTCTTCGGCTGGCAGCTCTGCGATGCAGGCTTTCAGTAAATTTGTTTTCCCGGTATTCGTTGGCCCGATAAGCACCAGATTATAACGGTTTTGCAGTATCAATTGGAAAATAGTAAGCATACTCGGAGACATCATTCGATAAGGAGCAGCAGCTAATTGCGAGAGGGGAATATTACGGAGCGTGTAGAAGCGAATCGTCAACGTCGGAAGTGCAGTATATCCATGCCCTGTAATGGTTACACGTGAACCATCTCGCAGCATAACTTCCGCCCACCGCTTGCGCATATTAATATGATCATTGTTAAATAGCACCAAATTTTGTTGAATTCGTTCTACCTCTTTCAATTGTTCGAAGCGATATGGAGAAAGGCTTACTTCACCACGTATAATCGTATATATATTCGTACCTACCACTTGAATTTCCTCAAGCCCATCCGTATCTCTAATAATAATTTCTAACACATGCATTCCGACTACCTCGGAAAATATTGCTTCAGCAAGCGAGGGATATGGATGCTCATAATGTTCAATTTCATTAATATGAAGCTTTAACAATCGATCTGTAATAATGTTCAATATATACTGCCTTGCTGCTGGAAATCCAAGTACTGCTTGATTTAATGACTCACTATATTCTCTTCTTTCCTCCTCACTGAGGCCGCGCGGCGTACTCAAAAAACTACGCATCTCATTGCATAATGTTTGAAATTGAAGGGATGATCCATTATCTTTTGACTCAAAATCAACCTTTGCTTTGTGGCGAGACATAAATTCGATTGCTGAAAATCGTTTAATCTCATTGTCCGTCATATGAAATCACTCCTACAACTTTTTATTGACTTACTTATGAACAACTTGCTAATGAAAAGTAACCTCGGAAGCAGCACTTAACTTTTATTTTGCTAATGATGACTTCATTTTACGTTGCCATATCATTTGCACACTTTTCCATGCTCGTTGCTTTTTCAATGTATATTGCTCAGGCAGTAAGTTAATCGATAATCCAACCAACCAGTTGCGCCCCTCCGAAGTTTCAGTTAGCCAGTAATCTAGTGCGCCCTCATCTAAGCTGGCAAATAAGGACGTGGGAAACAGTACATCTCCAATGACTTTCAATTGCAATTCCGCTTCAATTTCCTGTGTTGTAAATCCTGAATATTGTTTACTCTGTCTAATGACAAGGGCATGAACACTCTTATCGCTTAGTCCTAGTGAATGAGACATTGTTCCATACCAGCCTTTTGTATCTTCTTGAAAATGTGAAAGCGCATTTGTCGTAACTAGCACAATCTCATCTGCTTGTTGCATACTGCATAGACTTCCGGCATTATCCCAATACGCATTGCAATCAATAATGACATAATCATAATGTTCCTTGGCAGTAGCTACTAGTTGTCCTATATCTTCATCGCTGAAATATTCCGCCATCTCTCGGTAACGATTGCCAAGCAATAGATGTAATTGCGGTCTTGATGATGATATTGTCATCGCATTCATAAGCATAGTTGAGGTGAGTGAATGGGTACGTAAATGTGGGAGTAATTCATCGACTGTTGCTTGCGTTGGGGGAATGTTCATATAGCGGTGTAGCTTTGAGGATTTGAAGTTCATACATAGAAATGCTACTTTACACTCTGTGACTTCAACGATACGATATGCCGTAGCAAGTGCACATACCGTCGTTCCAATGTTCGGTGTCGTGCCAATAAATGATAACACTCGGCCTTCATGCTGCTCACTGCCGTTACCTCTATTCATCATTGATCTGTCCTTTCACCAATTGCGGTAAAGAATGATAAGCAATAACGAGCTTAACATCACCCGTGCGACAAAGATTATCGATATACAACCACTGTTCTTCTGTAAGATTGACATTGATGTATTCAATCATGCCGTTAGCAATGCGCCTTGAGGCATACATTTGTTCAGCGTTGCCACGAACTAGCGCATTTTTCCCTTCCTCATCTGGAGCTGCTACTTCAAGATTGGATCCCGTTTTCACTGATGCAACGATAATATCTTGCTCAAATATTTTTGTTGGTGCAGCTTCTGCCCCCGAACTGTAGATCCAGACCGCATCTCCAGCACGGATACCATTAGATACTGATTTGATATAATCTTTCGGAATTTGGAAGGTCGCCTCGTGTTCATTCGGGTGAAGTGCATAACGATTAAGCTTCCATTGCAATACGGGTTCATCACTACCAAGCGGAACGATCGCTTCTTGTCCAATAACATCTGCCTTGTTGAACACCATTTCTGCTGTAGCTAATGAAATTGGTATAGACAGCATTTGCAATTGTTCCTCCTTAATCATCTGCCCTGCTTCAATAAATTGGCCAGGTACAACAACTTCAATCTGCTCCTCTGCTTGGATTCGTTCAAATTGAAGAAGATATAATCCGTATACTAACGCTGCCGAGATGGTAGCTGATAGTAACGTGACAAACAGCTTTCTACTTCTTAACATATCATTCCTCCTCCAACTTTTTGTTACATCTCGATGAAACTCTCATATACAAAAAGTACATCGGAAGCATAACCTCCAACTTTTTGTTACATCTTGATGAACCTCTCGTATACAAAAAGTACATCGGAAGCATCCGCTCCAACTTTTTGTTACATCTCGATGAAACTCTCATATACAAAAAGTAGCATCGAAAGCATAACCTCCAACTTTTCATATTCTTCCCGAATATACTTCCTTGCTCATGATAAGTACATCGAAAGCATACACCCACCTGTACATAACAAAAAAGAACGCATGCCACTATCGGTATCGATAGATAGGTATGCGTTCTTCACATATTTGTATCAGGTTTTATTTTCATTATAACTATTTTCCCTTAATATGTCTATTCTAAAAATCAATTAATCCTACACTTATTAATAATGCATCATCAACCTTGCGCATCGTCTCATCATCTAAATGTGTAATTTTATCCGTTAGTCGTTGTTTGTCAATCGTGCGAATTTGTTCAAGAAGAACAACTGAATCACGATCGAACCCATGTTTTTCAGCATCCATCTCAACATGAGTAGGTAATTTTGCTTTTTGAATCTGTGCAGTAATAGCCGCAACAATAACTGTAGGGCTAAAGCGATTACCAATATCATTTTGTATAACTAGAACAGGTCTAACTCCACCTTGCTCCGAGCCAACAACTGGTGACAAATCAGCAAAAAACACATCTCCGCGTTTTACGATCAATCTCTACACCCCACTAACAAGACGACCCAAAGTATGGTCTGCTTCTTCCTCCGCTTGAAAAGCTTCTGAAGCAATATTCAAGTTAATTCTTGCCATTTCCATATAGCCACGCTGCATCTTCTCACGTATTTGTCTCTTTTTGCGCTCGATCAAATACAGCTTCATTGCTTGGCGAATGAACTCGCTGCGATTTGATTTTTCAGTTGCGACAATTCCATCAACTTCTTCTAACAATTGATCGGGCAAACTGATCATTATCCGCTTTGTATTATGAATATTGGCCACAGAATTCGCACCTCCAAAACTTTTCCAACACTTTACTACACATTATGACATAAATATAACTTTTCTATACTTGATCATATATATGTAATGAATATATCAAGTATGCTATATCCAACGATATATGGAAAGGATCGGGATAATACTTTACCCATTATGTTTGCTTAAAAACTACATGTAAATTTTTCCTCTTTACATATATTATTGATTTATTTTTCCATAGTACTCTCATATTACACTACAATGGTGCCTATAAGCTATAGATTATTATTGATAAAATCATCCAATTTCACTAATTACGGAAAATGCAACTTTTTAAGATGCATTGTCTATGAAATTCAAAGAAAAAAGTTACTTTTATTCCACAGACAAACCGGGCTACGATGCGGAGTTAGTGTCTATGACGGAACAAACCCTCTCTTCACACTCAGGGACTTTAAAATTACTGTCTGTGGCGGAACAAACACTCTTTTCACACTCAAGGACCGTAAATTTACTGTCTGTGGCGCATAAAACACTCTTTTCACACTCATAGACCGTAAATTTACTGTCTATGCCGCATAATACACCCTTTTCACACTCAGGGACCGTAAATTTACTGTCTATGCCGCATAAAACACTCTTTTCACACTCAGGGACCGTAAATTTACTGTCTATGCCGCATAAAACACTCTTTTCACACTCAGGAACAGTAAATTTACTGTCTATGCCGCATAAAACACTCTTTTCACACTCAGGGACAGTAAATTTACTGTCTATGCCGCATAATACACCCTTTTCACACTCAGGGACAGTAAATTTACTGTCTATGCCGCATAATACACTCTTTTCACACTCAGGGACAGTAAATTTACTGTCTATGCCGCATAAAACACTCTTTTCACACTCAGGGACAGTAAATTTACTGTCTATGCCGCATAAAACCCTCTTTTCACACTCAGGGACAGTAAATTTACTGTCTATGCCGCATAATACACTCTTTTCACACTCAGGGACAGTAAATTTACTGTCTATGCCGCATAAAACTCTCATTTTCCTCTCAGGGACCACAATTGACGTGGAAAATCCCTCTCATTCGCCGAAACAAAGTAACCTTTTTTTCGTCCCTTCCACTTTGCTATAGCGAAGAGAACTAATCACTCTCCTCCGCCGTAGCGGAGAGAACTAATTGCTCGTGGAAAAGCGATAGCGTTCGTTTTTGTCCTCGGATTTATACCACTATTCCCTTTACAATAAATCCGAGGACAACGGCGATTGGAACAGTGATTAGTTCTCCGAGCGGTCTTCGATTGATTATATACCATTAGATACTGCAATCACTTGACCTTGTTCGATATAACGACGCGGTACACGACTTGCAATCATACAAGTCAATTCATAATTAATCGTGCCTAATAATGCAGCGATCTGTTCAGTCGAAATCGTATGCTCGCCTTGCTGACCAATAAGGACAACCTCTTGATCAAGCAACGATTCAAGCGGATATGCTTTTAACTTATCTAGCGACACCATACATTGATCCATGCAAATTGCACCTAGCACAGCAATCCGTTCACCTTGTAATAATACTTCTACTTTACCAGACAGCATGCGACTGTAGCCATCTGCATAACCAATTGGCAACGTTCCAATCCACTCTGGTTCATCCGTTACATATCGTGCGCCGTAACTAATTCCCCAATCGGCTGGAGCTTCCTTAACATGTACAATTTTAGTCTTTAAGCTAAGCACTGGCTTCAATGCGATATGATCCTTATTCACTTCCTCTGACGGATACATGCCGTACATCGCTATTCCTAGACGAACCATATTGCCAGCCCACTGTGGAGTGTCCATTCCCCCAGCACTATTGGCAGCATGAATAATCGGTATATCCCAGCCTTCATCTCTAACATGGCTTTCAATCGCATGAAAACGATCATATTGAAGTGAAGTATAGGATTTGTCCGCTTCATCCGCTTTGGAATAATGTGTGAAAATCCCTTCTACTTGAATAGTTGAAATAGCCATCGCCTGCTCGATAAATGAGATTGCTTCCTCATATCCCAATATGCCAAGTCTACCCATGCCCGTATCGATTTTCACATGAACCTTCAATCGCTTGCCAGCTATTGCCTCCATAGCTTGAGCGGCTTGAAGTTGATCCTCGCGATATAAAGCAATTGTCACATTTTGCTCTCTTGCAATTGACATATGTTCAGGAGCTACAAAGCCGAGAACAAGAATTGGTAATTGAATACCTTCCTTACGCAGCTGTAACGCTTCATCAAGAAAGGCAACTCCCAAATAATCGACGCCATAGCGTTCAACTGCTCTTGAAATTTCTACTAAGCCGTGACCATATGCATTCGCTTTAACCGATGCTAATAATCGTGTACCTTCTTTTAATTGTGATTTTACTGCTTCTATATTATGATGCAACGCATCTAATGATATGTCGGCCCATGTAGGACGATAAAACGCACTCAATTACTCCACCTACCTTTAGAGGATGTTCAAAAAACGGACTTTGATAACGATGGGTATGCTAACGTAGCATACTCGACATCGAATATGAAGTGAACTTGGAAAGTACGGTTCGCGTGTACCAATAACGTACACTTGCGCTTCCGCCTTTCTCAAGTAACACTCCATCTTCTCGATTCTGAAAGCCCGCTTTTTGAACTTATATTTTATGAGGTTATTCATAAAATGGACTTTGATAACGATGGGTATGCTAACGTAGCATACTCGACATCACGTCTAATAGTTGATATGTTACCCCTAGTCATGTAACGTGTCAATGTTAATCTGTGCGGTTGAACCTCACTATGATTTTGATACGATATTAGCGTCTTTCTTCGTTATATAGCAAAAAGCTAGCTCATTGAATCGAAGATATACTTCGATCTTTAAGCTAGCTTTATCTATCTTATTTGGATACTTCAGCAAGAACGGATTGCGCAACTTTAATCATTTCAACTTCTGGTAGATCCGCACTACTTAGACGGTATTGATTACCAAAGTACGTCCAAGATAATGTATGCACATTATCACCAGATGTAAGCTGAGCTATCGTGAAGCCTAGATCAACGAAATCTCCTGGGACTAATGTTGTTGCTATATCTTTCGCTTCTGTTTGAATCAATGTGTAATTATAGGTACCTGCAAAGCGTGTCATCACACCTTGATTGCCAGCGTACTCAATATCTGTCATATCCTTCTCGTTAACACCTAATGGGGTGTGTGTAGGTCCCATAACCGTAAATGATTGTGGAGTTGTTGGTGCGATACTCGTTGCATCGTCATCCTCGCTCAAATCTGTGCCATGACCTTCCTCACCCGTAGTAGATTGTTCAGTAGGAGCGCCAGTTTTTGGATCAGTACTAGTGTCACCGTCCACATTACCTGTCTCAATGCCTACGCCATCATCACCAGGAGCAAGTGTGTCTACATCATCTTTATTTGGATCAACCGTTGTTGGTTGTTGCTCAGTTACATCGCCAGATTGTGCCTGCATATTAGATTCTGTCTTGAAGAATCCTTCAGTAAACGTCGGATTGAATTCGAATGTATCAAATTTCACGTCTACAAGTACAGTCGCGTTCGTGTCACTAACTTCTACTTGCATCGGTTTATAATCATCTTGGCTTAACCAAATCTTTTGTCTTGCAAGTGATGTACTGTTGTATTTCGCCATAACATCAAATACATAAGCATCATCTGTCGTTGTAAATTGACGGGAACCATCAAGTAGAATACTTTGTACTAATGTTTGATACAAATATACTTGGCCATTTTTTTGCGGCCAATCACTTTGGAAGCGGAAAACTTTGTTTTGCTTTGGCGTTAATACGAACACACCTTCATCATTGCGAAGCACGATTTGCGTAATATCTTTGTCTGCATTTGTCAGCTTAATGCGGTAAGCCTCTGGTTTGGCATAAGAAACTTCCACCTGATACACTTGCGGTTGCTGACCATTATGTAAGGTCATCGTACCTGTGCCACTGTAACCTTCCATACTATTCAAGAATTTGTCCAAATCCTTTACCACGGATTCGGCGTCTTTCGTCCCGCATGCAGATAACACTAGTACCATACTTAGTATAATTGCCGCGATCCATGTCATACGACGCATGAAATCATCCCCTCACACCTTGTTTTTTAACTGGCTTATACATACTATGTGGGGACTTGGACATTTATGCGGACTGGTTGTAGGCTTGACTAATTTTTTTTGCTACATTGTATATATGCAGCTGTTGAAAGTAATTTATACTATGGATTATATTAACATTTTTTTGTGATCGTGTTAACATGATATAGAGATAATATTTGAAAGAGGGTAAAACTATTGGTATCGACGCTAGAGGCATATGTAACATTAGTTTGCACTTCGGTTGTATTGAATTTGTCTATACTAGTCTATACTTATTGGAAGAGACATCATTATACAAATATCGCTAAATTGTTCATGTGGAATACATTAACTTCAATGATTTATTGCTTTGGTTATGCCTTTAGCTTAACATCCACTTCGTTAGAACAGCTTAGATTTTGGAATATTGTACAGTATGTTGGGCTGCCATTTTTCCCTCCGTTAGGATTATTGTTTGTTATGCAATATTTAGGATTTAAATTAACGAGAAAAAGAATTATCGCTTTACTAATAATGCCTTGTCTCACCTTTCTCATTAATGTAACCAATGAATCCCATCATACATTTTATAGAATATATGATATCCATTCGGTACTTGGGGCTCCATATAGTGAGATTGAATATGGGGTATGGTTTGTTGCACATAATATTTACATTTTCAGCTGTATGTTAGCTGCGTTCTTATTGCTACTTTCACGTTGGAAGGAAACAGTTAGTACATATAAACCTCAATTATTTGCGCTCATCTGTGGTCAATTGCTTCCAATAGTGACTGCATTTTTATTATTCATAGGAGTGACACCCGATGGTATCGATCCTGTACCAATGGTTATTTGGTTTTCTTCTGTTTTGTACCTCTGGTCTATTACTAGCTCTCGAATGTTATCAATTATGCCAGTTGCTAAGGAAACAATCTTTAATAGTATGAATGATGGTGTAATTGTGCTTAATGATAGCTATCAATTAATTGAATATAATCATGCTTGTAAAAATATGTTTACTGCATTGGATCGATCAACGTTAGGGCAGCCATTTGATCAAGTTTGGTTTATGCTAACGGATCAATCATTTCCTGTTCAATTAGATACGATATCAGATAAATTGAATGTTACGATTCATCAAGCTAATTATATTTATCAGGTACGTATTTCTATGCTTCAGCAATCAAATAATAACTCTGGCTTACTAATTATATTTACGGATATAACAGAGCTACATACATTACAACAAAAGTTAGAGCATCAAGCCTATTATGATGAGCTTACGCAACTATACAATCGTCGTGCCTTTTTCCAACAAAGTGAGCAAGACTTAATGAAAGTAAAGGGTAATCTGTCATCTTATACGCTTATTCTATTTGATATTGATTTTTTCAAAAAAGTGAACGACACTTTTGGACATCAAACCGGAGATCAAATACTAGTACATGTGGCTCAAATATGTAAAGCTGAGCTTGGAGAAGATATGCTATTTGCTAGATATGGTGGTGAAGAATTCGTACTCGCTATAGCTGGATATACATTAGTTGAAGGGGAAAACTTCGCTAATCACCTTAGATTTTGCATTGAAAAAAATCCTCTAGTTGAAAATAAACGAGTTGTATCAGTTACCTCCAGTTTTGGAGTATCCGTAACGACAGGAGCTATGGATGAATCAATCTATCAGCTTATTCAAAAAGCTGATGAAGCACTTTATGCTGCCAAAAGAGCTGGTCGAAATCAAGTAAAAGTTTTTACTGAAAAGTACGAATTTGTGGAATAGTACAGCAAAATATTAAGAACGCAGAAAAAGTTTGTATACCCCAAAATCACCAATGACACTTGCTGAGGTAGGAAGCATCATTGTTGATAACTGAAAATGAGGCGAAGGGCTGGATACTCCTCATGATACTCTCAGTAAGTGCGGCACAGCAGTGTAGTGGCTGCGTTTTTACCGTACAGTCAAAACTCGTGTAGTACAAGGTAGCGTCCACTTGAAAGTGTTTACAGTCTTGCCCTCCTATTGTGTAATGCGCCTCTGTAGGCGCTGGGTTAGAAGGAACTGGGAACGGACGGAGTTGATGACTGCTGTAGTGAACCCCTAGCCTTAGCTGCTCCCAGTGCAAACGACCAGCAAACCGAAGGGTTAGCCGAGGAGCCTAGTTCGAGTGGCTTCCGTTGCTTGACGGTGGGGGTTCAGTGGTTAAAAGCAGCTATGCGGACAAAGTTGACGAGATGGTAAGATTATTTTCTTCTATACATGTATGAATACTCCCGCCACTTACCAAAGCTGTCGCTTCGATTGAAGTGGGGGTTTCTGATGCTTCATCCCACTTATTTCAGGATGCTTAACACCAGTGGAGTTGACACGTTGATGGTCTGGTTACCATCCAACCCCTCTATCCCATTCGCTCCTCTGGCAGATACGTTTGGGAATACTTTTCGCATAATATTGGCTGCACCGTTGACATCGGCATGAATCAAGCCCTTCGTGTTCTGATACAGACCGCGATACATCCGTTTGCCTGAGAAGATCCATGTCCCTTCTTCGCCATAACTCGGTAACGGGTCTTGATCTACAAAGCTGGCTTTCGAGGTATACGCCTCTTCGGTCAGGATCACGTTGATTCCCTGCTCAGCTGCCTTATACTCGATCATCTTGATGAGCATGTGATGGGGAATATGACAGAAAAACTGATTGTTTCGCCGTCCGATTCCGGGCGCTTGTTTCCATCCATCGTTATGCCCAATGACGATCGTACCGACGTTGTGTTCCACTGCTAACCGAACAATATGATGACTTGCCTTGTGGAACAAGTCTTTGATCCTCCGATGGCGTTTCAAATGGAGACGTTCTAATCGCCTGGATGTATACGCCCCCTCGCGAGGTTCCTTGCCCTGACGAAGATTGCTGATATAGTACGCTTTCATCTTGTTGTAATACTGATTGATCGCTTTCACGATCTTGCCCTTCACGAGGATCGGTTTCGCTCCGGTCGTCGTGACGATGGTTGCAAGATTGGCGACGCCAAGATCAATCGCCAGCACGTGTTCTGCTATGGCTTCCTTCTGTTCAAGCGGATAAGCGAAGATCAATTCAACGACGTATTGCCCATGGCTTGGCACGACACGTACTTGCTTCAGTTGTCCGTCGGTACAGCCTAGTTTTCCGATGTTCAGTTGCAACTTACTCTTTGGAAACTTGAGAAACTTTCGTTCTTTGATCACACAGTCTTGATTGGAGAACATCACTTCCTTTACTCTATTACGTGCGTATCCAGGAATATTGGGCTTGCCGTTGTACTTCTCAGAATACTGGCGGTAATCCTTGATACTGGAAAAAAAAGAATGCCAATTCTGGAACACCACCTTCATGATTCCCTGACTGCTCTGCGTCGGGAGCGCTCGATAATCGAGTTGGTTCATCACTTTGAACAAGGCGTCTAGGAAGTTGTAAGGAACAAAGGGACTTTTTTGCGAGGGTAGCTCGAATGGAAGAGAAAGGTCCCCTTTTCTTCGTCGTTCATTCATTAAGTCAAGATGTAACGCCAGCGTGTCTAAAACTTCCCGTTGCAACGGTTGAAGAGGCTCATTCTTTCCAAATGCAGTAACGATCTGTCGGATGTAAAAGTTGGTCGTGTTATACAGGTTCTTAGCGTCCTGACATGCTTGATCGAGGTACGTAAACAAGCGATGACCCGGCTTAATCCACACCTGATGGGTTCTGTACATTGACTTTGAATCTGACAAAATCTCACCCCCTTCCAGTCGAAAACACGAATGTATGTTCTCTATTCATTATACCTCTTAGGATGTAGGAAAGGAAGAACATCTTGCGGGATTATTCAAGAAATCGCCGATTCACCTCGCCACTTATAGAAGTGGCGAGGTGAATCGGCGAAAACGGATAGATTCAGATCAAGGATCGCATGATCACCAATCATGGGTGAGAGCATAATTGACAATGAACGGATTAAACAAAAACTGGCTGACATGTGTCCAGTAACATACCGAACTCATGCCAGCCTATTAGCTGCATAATAAAAATTTTAACTTTAAGGGGACACTACCAAATCTACTTTATAGACAGCCCCATTCATTGTAAATTAAGAAATTTTGAAAGATTGAATGATCTCTTCGCTTGTTGTCTTCCATTCTTCTAATTGCTCCTGTAAGCAGTTGAAGCTAACAAGGACCAACTGGCCATCTACAACGGTAAATAGCATAGAATTGTAAATACTAGCATTATCTCCTTCAACTTCAACTACAAAAGAGAGATACCCTGCTTTCTTACCATTCATTTCAACAATGCCATCCTCCATCCACTCTGTTGCAACGGGTTGATACATTGCGACCATCTCTTCTTTAAGTGCTTCAAGGTCTTCCTCGTTCATCGGACTGCCAGTCTCGCTCAAAGCAACGTTAATGGTGCCATCTTCATTCGTATAGACCTCTTTCGGAGCGTTTCCAGAAGGATATTTGATTTGCTTCATCTCATCAGACATGATGATGAATTGTTCAGGAATACTGATCGTAGCAAGGCCAGACATAACGCTTTGCTCTTTGAGCGCGATTGATCCTTCAGGTGTCGCAGTTTCTTCTGCCGAGGTTTCCGGCGTAGGAGAGACCTCTGTGTCAGCCACAACTTCAGTAGGTGTAGGTTCATTAGCTGAATCACCTTGGTTTTGGGAGCATCCTGTAACAATGAGTGCAAATGCGGTAAAAACGATAACAAACAGCTTTTTCATAATAATTTCCTCCATGTCTCTATCTTTTATTTCCATCCAGCTGGGATGTAAGGATTAAATCCTCAACTTATGATATCGACAAATCATAAGTTGAATTTAATACTTTTCAAGGAATACATACAAATTATTACTTTTGCACTAATTTATATTCGGGTCATTAGTCTAATACTAATCATTTAATAGATGCGATGCCACTAGTGTTGCATTTATGCTATGTTAATAATCCATAATTTTCAATTTAATCAAAACTAACTCATAACATTCCTTTACAATAGATATGGTAGTAGCACGACCTTCGCCTACCTAAAATTATTCTTACATGCTCAAATTCAACAAAGAGATGGGCTGCGCGAAATTGTATTTTCGGAATTGGTTTCACAGATTTGCCAGTGGATAGGGAAAACACGATATATGGAACAGCAATTCCTGTCATTTCGGAAACGAATACAACAAGGGGTAGTTGGTACACGTGGATAGGTTTGGTCTCGGTAGTAAAGGCTACTCTCTGAAAGTTATCTTCATTTCTTAGATCCCTGAGTTCATTGATTTACGACGATCACTCGTAGTTTCTCTTAATCGTGGTAAGGATTGCTTTTCCTGCAAGTAGTGATCCTTTAACAACACTTACCTTGCCTTTCTTTTGCCTCAAGTACTACACCGCTATAGCAATCCTTCCTCAAAAGTAGAATTCAAGAAGAGCATCGCTTCGTTTGCCCGAAAGTATCTTGCTTCACTTAGCAAATGATGCTTGCAGGATGCGGAAACACCGCATGACGGCTGATTTTGGGATGCTAAAAGCAGCTATGCGGACTGGCATGACAAGCTCGAGTTTTTTTGAGGTGTGATACATGTAGGTGGTGAAATGTAGCATATGAAGGGTTCGGGAGTGTATGTAGGTGATTCTTATATATCCATTCTTATAAAGGTTTTGTATATCAATTATCAGGTAAGGTCCCGATGCAAACCAATATCATTAACCGCATAGAGTTAAATTGAAGTAAATTAAAGCGATATAAAATAAAACATCTTCAAACTAAAATTCTTTGTTAGAATTCCAACTTGAAGATGTTTTCACGGCATAAGTATCTAATTATACATACTTAAGATATGACATTTTCACTCCAACTTAATTCAAGAAGAAATTACCTTCAACTTCAAAAATATCATCTTGATTTAGACGATCAACCTCTACGATTGTACGTGGAGGATATGGACCATCTCCCCATAGCTCTTGTTGAACCTGATTCACTAGTGGACGATAACGATTCATATCTGTTAAGTAAACAATAATACGAGTTGTATCTTGTAATGTAGCACCTTCTGATTCAGCAATCAGCTGCATGTTTAGGAAGGCCTGCTTAATGCGCTCATAATCACCTTGTACTAGCTGATTTGTTGCTGGATCAATACCACGCATACCTGCTACATATAGGTGATCATCTGCTACAGTTGCAAGATTCCAAGTACCTGTTGGTGTAATAGCCCCTTCAGGGAATATTGTTCTAACTCCATTTGGTGAAACATTCGGATCATCAGTAACGATTAACTCACCATCTTCTGGTGCATAGAACGTACCTTCTACCTCAAAAATATCATCTTGGTTTAGACGATCAACCTCTACAATCGTACGTGGAGGATATGGACCATCTCCCCATAGCTCTTGCTGAACCTGATTCACTAGCGGACGATATCTGAACATATCAGTCAAATAAACCACGATACGAGTCGCATCCTGAAGAGAAGCTCCTTCAGACTCTGCGATTAGCTGCATGTTTAGGAAGGCTTGCTTTATTCGCTCATAATCTCCATCTACAAGCTGATTCGTTTCTGGATCAATACCACGCATACCTGCTACATAAACCATATCTCCAGCACGTGTGCCCACATTCCAAGTACCAGTAGGTGTAATAGCTCCTTCTGGGAACAACGTAATAACACCATTCGGTGAAACGTTCTCTGTAGATGCTTCGATCGCTTCATAATTATCATCTTCTGCTACTGCTTGCTTATTATTTGGGTTAGACTTTCCGTTAGACTCATTTTTATGCTTAGGGCCTTTTGGACCTTTAGGGTCTTTTGGAGATTTATTTCCTTTACCTGGCTTTTCTTTTTCCTCTTTATCAACTACATTTTCACTATTAATAGGGGCGTAGAATGTACCTTCAACCTCAAAAATATCATCTTGATTCATACGATCAACCTCAACAATGGAACGTGGAGGGTAAGGGCCTGCTCCCCATAGCTCTTCTTGAACTTGATTAATTAGCGGACGAAAGCGATACATGTCTGTAACATAAACAATAAGACGTGTTGCGTCTTGAAGAGTGGCACCTTCAGATTCAGCGATTAGCTGCATATTAAGGAATGCTTGCATTATTCGCTCATAATCTCCAACTACAAGTTGGTTCGTCGCTGGATCAATTCCCCGCATACCCGCAACATTCACAAAATCACCTGCACGAGTACCTAAATTCCAAGTACCAGTTGGGGTAATTGCACCTTCAGGATAAAGGGTTTTTACTCCTGTATTAGAGTAAGGAACACCTTCTTGGGCAGTCACCAATGATGTTGCAGTGCCAGCCACTAAAAGTTGGATAGCTAATGCTCCTGTTAATACACGTTTTAACATCGTGCTTGTCTTTTTCTTCATTTACACATTCTCTCCCTAAACTATTACATTATTTTTGTGACATTTGATAAATTTAATGATAGACAAGTAATAAGTCAATGTTAATATGAATATATTCACAATATTTCCATTTATATTTCCATAATCATACTATAATTATCATTAAATATGATAAGATAACAGTTTTTTCATTGATTTATTATGACAAATGAAATACACTCCAAAAGTTGGATTGACAATTCAAACTTAATACCTACTATTAATACTTTTTATTCATCAAAACTCATCGATGACCATTAATTTATACATATCAAGATGAGGCTAGAGAATTAGATACTAATTCCATAGCGCAAACCAAATGAACACCATAGAAATCAGGAGGATATCACATTGAAAAAAAATTTAAGTTCAAGCAAGAAAAAGGGCTCATTTTTAATTTCTATAAGGAATACATCGTTCTTCAGCAATTCCTTAACGATTAGAAATAAACTATATGTCTCATTTTTAGGTATTTTAATTATTCCACTCATCATACTTGGATTATTTTCATATCTCACTGCAAAAGAAGACATGTCTAGCTTAATCATTACCCATACGGAAAAAGAAATTAGTAACGTCAATAGAGAGTTAAATTCTCTAATCGAGGCAAGCATATCTGATTTGAATTACTTATCAGACACCGTAACAGGTGATATGGTGTCTGGCTGGGAAAGTCCTATGCTGCATCAAATCTTTGATCCAATTAAGGCAGTAAAGAACGAATATGATCATGTACAATTCGCTACAACTGAAGGAATACTGCTTAACTCACCCCAGCAAACCTTCGCCGAAGGCTTTGATCCACGTGAACGTGGTTGGTACAAGGATGCATTGGCTAACAAAGGTGAAGTTCTAATTAATAGTCCTATCGTTTCACAGGATGGTAAAGTTATCGTTGTTCCATCTAAAGCCGTAGCTGATGAAAGTGGTGTTGTTAGTGTCGTACTAAGCCTAACTAATCTCGCCAATGATGTTAACGCCATTAAAATCGGTGAAAATGGATACGTAACGATTTTAGATACTACAAATAAATATTTAACACATCCTAGTCTAGAAATTGGTAGTGAGGTTCAGGATCCATATATCCAACAATTAAATGATCAAGAAACTCAAATTATCGATTATATTTCTATAGAAGGTATTAAGAAAAAAGCAATCACGATTAAAAATCCTTATACAGGTTGGACCATTGTCGGTAGTATCGATATAAGCGAAATTGAAGCTGCAAGTAGAGGTACACTATATACAATGATTTTTGTGTTAATCGTTGCAATAATTGTTAGCACAATAATTGTCGTTTTCATTATTCGATCCATTACTTTACCACTTCGTAAGTTAGTAGCTGTAACTGATCGTATTGCAGAGGGCGATTTAACGAATACCATCCATTTCACGTCTAAGGATGAAATTGGATTTTTGTCTAATTCTATCAACAAAATGTCTGATAATCTACGCACGATTATTAGTCAGGTAGGTACAAATTCAGAGCTAGTCGCAGCGACCTCTAATCAGCTATCTATCAGCTCTGAGGAAACGCAGCGTACTGCTGAACATATCTCTCGTGCTATGCAAGAAATTGCAATTGGCGGGGAGCAACAAGTAAATAGTGCTAGTGATTTTACGAAAGCAATTACAGATATTTCTCTTGGTATGGATCAAGCAGCCGACTCTATCCAACACGTCTCTGACCTTGCTTCAACAATGAATCAAAAAGCAACACAAGGTAATACCGTGGTAGAAAAAACTGTGGAGCAAATGAATACCATTAACGAAACCGTTTCTTCTATATCTGTAATCATAGATGAGTTAGGCAGCCGTACGAATGAAATTGGTAATATCGTCAAGTTGATTTCAGATATTGCAACACAGACAAACCTACTTGCATTAAATGCTGCAATTGAAGCAGCACGTGCCGGTGAGCATGGTAAAGGATTCGCGGTTGTTGCAGATGAAGTGAGAAAGCTTGCTGTACAATCAGCAACAGCAGCTGGAAATATTACGTCATTAATCCAGCAAGTTCAAGATAAATCTGCCAACGCGGTTAAAGCAATGGCTCAAGGTAAGGTAGTTGTTGAAGAAGGTATTGAGATGGTATCATTAACAGGCTCTACGTTTAATGATATCGTTGTTTCAATCGGACGAGTAAACAATGAGACTCACGAAGTTACAACCATTGTGAATCAAGTAAATACAAGCTCTCAAGAAATGGTTTCACTCGCTGAGAATATCTCTAACATCGCTGAACAAGCTGCAAGTAATACACAAAATGTTGCAGCCGCTACAGAGGAACAAAGTGCTTCTATGGCTGAAACTGCCTCATCAGCAGAGGCTTTGAGTAAGATGGCTCAGGAACTCCAACAATCTATTCTTAAATTCAAAATGTAAATATTCATCAGTCTAGGACTCCTTTGAGAAAAGGAGTCCTTTTTTTGTGTATAAAGCAACTAAACGATTCGTCGTTGTCCCACAGTATGAGTAGTCATAAGCCTCTAGCGCATAGCCTTTCTCATAGAGTAAAATGTCTTCAAAGTACAATAGCATTTCTTCATGGTGTTCTTAGATAGTCTGTTCCTCAAAGTGAAGCAACATTTCTTCCCCATATAGTCCGTGCCCATTATCCATCTGTATTTCCTCCTCGAAGATTATTTTTCTCTTACTCACCTTATTGTCACACAAACTTTTATACAGCACACCTATCAAACCCCAACGAAATCCTGAGCATTTCTAAGCAAGCAACAATTAAAGTTGCAATTGCAGTACAGCCAGTGGCGAAGCTTCCAGTAACAAATTTGGCGATGCCATGCAAGCCTATGTCGGTGGTCAAATGGATCGTGCTCAACTCCTTGAAAGCTTCCAAAAAACTTGGGATGAGCTGAAGTAGCAAATTGACTAGGTACGAATGTTGATGATTCACGTATTAAACTTCATTCACTTGAGGTAGCTGGCATTATGGAATAACTCAAATAGGGACTTGTCAATGTGACAAGTCCCTATTTGTACGTGATAACGCTATTTGAACATTTGTGGGAACTGCTTAATTATTCCGTCAACAAGCATATCTGCGAACATAACCATATGGTCTTTGCCCTTATCGAATGCAACAATATCTGCTTTCCAATCTTTATTCAATCTAGCTACAACTTTATCTGTAATAAATTGCAAGTGAACGTACATCATATCTTTCAATGCCTTTTCTGAGTAATTGGGGTTAATAGAACTTAAATACGCTGCAATAGCATCCGCATTTTGATACCATAGCTTATTACTTTTTTCAAAATCAGCCTTATTGCCGCTTTTGGCTGCCCCAACCACTTGTCCTGCTATTTCAATATGTTCTCTTAGAAGCTTAGCCAGTTTATCGCCAACTTCATCGCCATAAAAAGGCTTAATTGAATTCCCGATGTCATCTTGATTTTTCATTAGTCTCGCTAATACGTCTGACTTGTCTTCAAGATCAGCTAGATCACTAACAATAAAACTTCTCGTCCATAGTACATGATCGATCCAAAGCTCTCTCTCCGCTATTCTCAACTCGCAGGTAGCTTTATTGGTAATTATCCCGTTAGAATCGACGCCCGCTGAAACGGTAGCTTTAATGGGCACTAGCGCTAATGCCATTACAAACATCATGATTACTGTATTTCTTACTATATTTATCATCGCAAATCACTCCATTTGTCATATTTTTTCAGTTTATTATGAGCTAAGGAAGTATTTGTTATACATAAAATACTGTTTACCTCAAAACTATTGTACAATTACTACTATTAGCTACGCTTTGATTCACTTTTTCAAATCTTACTATTTCATTCTATATTTGGGGGAATTCGTAATGATGAACATGAAACTCTTCTTAAAGCAAGTTACTGTTATCAGTATTACTGCTACTTTAGCAATATCGTTAGTCTGGCCATCGATAGCGTTGGGCGCTTCTAGTAATGTACAAGATGCCATCTCGGCAAGAACAGAACAACAATTATTAGAAAAGTGGAATAAATATTTACCTTTGGACATCGACAAATCAAAGCTGTTCGAAGTTACTCCACAACTATCTACTCCATATAGTGCCGGCAAGCTGTCTCAAAATATGTTACTAGATGGGTTAAATGCTACTAATTTTGCAAGATATTTGGCTGGCTTACCAGATGATATTACACTTGACTACTCGATTGCCGAGCAACAACAAGCAGGTGCTATTATTAATGCTAAAAACGGATCTTTAACCCATTCCCCTAACAAACCAAATGATATGAGCGAATCTTTCTATGAACTTGCATCAACTTCTGCTAGATCTAGTAACCTTTCAGCAGGACGAGATACATTGTATGACACTGTATTCTATGGATATATGTCTGACAATGGAAATAATAATCTGGATTCTGTAGGACATCGTCGCTGGATTCTTAATCCTCAAATGCAGAAAACAATGTTTGGTTTTGTAGTTGATTCATCATCTGCTTATGGTATCTATTCTTCTATGTATGCATTTAATAGGGATCGGGATGTTAATGAAGTAGATTATGATTATATCGCATGGCCATCTGCTGGTATTTTTCCAACAGAAATATTACGTCCGTCTGATCCTTGGTCAGTTTCCTTACATACTGATATATATGATAAGAGTAATGTATCAGACATCAAAGTTACATTAACTCGTGAGCGCGATCAGAAGGTTTGGAATTTCGATTCTACCGATCGTGATTACGCTGGTGATTTCTTCAATGTTAGTTCAAGCAATTATGGAGTTGATTTCGCTATTATTTTCCGTCCAGATAATATCGGTTCTTATGTAGATGGTGATAATTTTAATGTTAAGATTACCGGCTTGCATACTTTAGCTGGCGAATCAACTTCACTATCTTATACAACTTCATTGGTTCAATTACAATCGAAATACATCAATGCTTCAACTCGATATATGTTACCAGGACAGAATATGCAGTTCCCAGTAGATGGAACTGCTACTCGCTACAAATCTTCTGATCCAAGTATCGTTAGTGTTAACAGGAGCGGAGTAGTAACTGCTCATAAAGAGGGCTATACCTATATTACAGTTGATGGATATTTGTACTCTAATAATAGTACGATTGATATCCAAGTTATGAGTAAACCTGAGGCGCCAATTCATTCATGGGCACAATCAAGCATTCAAGATGCTAATAAATACGGTTTGCTTAACTTCAATCCGTATTACTATGATCTATCAGCATCTGTTACTAGACAACAATTTGTCTCCTACGTCGTAGGACTTCTTACAGCAATGGATCCGACGATTGACCTTTACAAATACTTTGATGCAACTTCGCCATTTACCGATGTATATGACGGCAGTCAGGAAATCATCTGGGCTTATGAGCATAACATTATTAATGGAACAGGCAACGGTAAGTTTTCACCGGATGCAACCATTTCGAGAGAGCAAGCTGCTTCATTATTAATGAAAGTATACAATTATCTTGAGGGGAACTTGAAGGGTGGCAATACTCCAGTTTTTAGTGACGATGCGAAAATTTCTACATGGGCGCGTTCATCTGTCACACAAGCTGCTGAATTATCGATTATGGGCGGGGTATCTGCTACCAAATTTGATCCACTAGGGAAATACTCTCACGAGCAAACAATTGTAACGATGGTGCGCTTATTCAATATGTTAGGTCACTAGTTTAACACTAGTAGGTTATGAATGGCATGCTAATAACCAAAAAGGGGTGCCATTGGCACCCCTTTTCACTGTTAGTATTGTTCTAATGTACTATTTATTCTACTCTATTATTATGATATTAGGTGATCACTTACTGCTAACGCTGCTAATTTATTACTTTAGAACTATTAGCATCATTATAGTTGGAATCGGCTCTAATTTCAACCATTTTCTTTCATTTACGACAAATTTGTCGTTATTTAGCAAAACGATGATTACCAATCGTATCTACTACAGTAAGACTAGACCAATAAGACCCTGTGGAATATTTCGGATTGAAGAAGTATACGGCGCCCTCTACGTTGTCCTTACCGTTCAAAGCATCCTTAGTCGCTTGTAATACACTTGCATTAGGCTTTGCCTTGGCAAGTAAGCCATTATGGGCTGGTGGGAACTGGCTACCTGCATAGATGACTGATTTAATCGTATCTGGGAAATCAGAGCTCGCTACGCGGTTCATTATAACGTTAGCTACTGCTAATTGTCCTTCATAGGATTCATAGCCTGATTCAACTTGAACGATCTTCGCAAGTAATTGATATTCTTCATTTGTATATTCTTTTGCTTTCTTATCAAGAATGGATGGCAATATGACTGCTAGCTTCATCCCATTCTTAATTTGATTCTTCGAGGAAAATCCATTGCGCTTCACTACTTCTGCTTGCGTCAATTTATGCTTGGCACTAATGACTGCTAATGAATTTTCATCGCTTACGACTTCAAGCGGTACACTCGTTAACGTCAATACCTTCTTGTCATTATCCCAAACCGTCGTAGCATGTGTAATTTCAGCTAGATAACGAACTGGAACGTATAATCGACTATCATACAGGTATGGCACTGCATCAATCGTGTACCGTTGATCATTAAAGTATACGGTTGGTACACCGTCACCAAATACTACCTCATCATCGCTTTTGGTAACTACTGTTGCTTCTTGCGAATTAGAATCCCAGCTTGCTGAAGCACTTAATGATTTTGTTACTAAACCAATAGGTAAATACATTCTACCGTTCACCATATGTAGTGGAGATTCAAGTTCAAAGGAACTACCATTCATGATCACTTTCGCATTTTCAACTTCTCGCTCATCCGCTGCGGATACTGAAAATGGAACTACAGTAAGTAGGGCGATTGCTACAATTGCTAGCAGGCTTAATCTGCTTACTTTCATTATAATTTTTAACATAAGTCCTCCCGACTAATCTTTTTTGTTGCATGAGGTAATGTATGTTAAGCATTATAGCATAGCAATGTAGCGCTTTTTCATTAGGATTTTTACATAGATGAAGATTAGATGAAGATAGATGTTGTGTTTTTTATGATCTTGTTCACTCGTATTTATTCAATAAATCTGCCAAATCCCTCGTCATGCCTACAGTCCTCCGTTTACTAATTAACAACAATCCGCTTCACAAAAAAGGCTTATTTCATTTATAACTTTTCATGAAAAATGTGAAAATTAAATGCAATTGGAATCAATTACTGTTGTTATCCCTCCAAAAACACTGTAATTATGAGAGACCTCTGACCTTCTAAATTGTCTTATGGACTTATTTTCTTAATTTGATAATATTAAAGATGACCCCCGTTCACGCTGGCTGGCGGGTCTCTTAATGCTAAAGTTTAACCTTCCAATATGTTCCAATATATGCGAAGCTAGAATCACTAACGCAAAAGGATTAAAAGGTACAGCAACAACTTTAAGGAGGAATTGAATATGTCACAAGCAAGTAATGTTAATTTATTACAGCATACGGTAAATATCGGGGAGGTAATCTACTATGAACCATAGTGTAGAATGGGAAGCGCAGAAGCAACAATATGAAGCGCAACTGGTCATTATAGAAGAACTACGCAGCAAGCAACTAGAGAAATATATATTAAAGCATAGCGGTCTTTCCAAAGATCTCGAACAATTGCTAGAAAGATATATGCAAGAAATCAAGAAACTACTTACCCTTCCAACAGCACCTCAGGAACAGCTTGTAATGCTGAATACTATTATTGAAATTGAATATGTAGAAGATGGCTTTATCGATACCTACTGTGTTGTAGCACCCGATGAGATTGACCCCGAGCAAGGAAAGATTTCATTGCTTTCCCCTGTTGGCAGTCAGCTATTACTTGTTCCATTACATGAGCAAATCGAGCTTTCGACACCAGCAGGAATGATGACGATTCGTGTCATAAGCATCAAGCGACAAGTAGACTAACCGTCTCTACAAATAACGACAAAGGCAAGCTCATTTTCGCTAGATTTTGAGCTTGCCTTTATTAATAGAGCAAGTTCTTTTCATCATTCGATACCGACTAATCTTTCCGCATCCCATCGTTATCGAAGTCTGCGCGTTGAACTACCAATTGCTCGTTTTTCGACTCTACCTGTGCTTGATAGATGCGATCTACATGTTCCATTAACTTATCGATATAATCTGTTTCTTCTTTACTTAGAATACTCGGAAACAGCGCTGGATCAAGTGTATCGCGACCCTTTTCGAACAGCTGCAACTTCTCCTTTTCTTCCTCGGTCATATTTTCTGTCGCTTTCATCGTTATATCCGCAATCATACTAAATAACGATAATCCAACTGTAATAGCCTCCTCGGAAGTGTGAGATATACCTTGTAGTTGAAGCTCCAATATTTGCGATAGTAGCATCACCATTGTCATTTCTAGGTCAAGCTTCTCTTCCATTTGTTGATCATCTTGAAATATGACGTTCACTATTTCTCTTGGTAAATGTGTAAGCAAGTGCTCGCGTTGCTTATTCTCGTTCTGTAAATTATGAATCATTAATAGCAGGAGCCCTGTAGAAATTGAATCTACCTGCGAAGTTATCTTTTTCACCCGATCAAGGGATGCAATAATTCCATTAAGCTCATCTCGCTTTTTCACAAGCCATTCATGCTGCTGATCGAACACTTCAGCCATAGATACTTTCTCGTCAGCCAAAGTATCTGCTATCTCCTCTAATGAGAAATTCAAATACTTCATCGTCAATATTTTTTGGAGTTGAATGAGATCTTCCTTTGAATAATAACGATATCCGCCATCTTCGCGTAAGGACGGCTTCAATAATCCCTTCTTATCGTAATAACGTAATGTTCTCTCTGTCACACCTGTCAATTTGGCAAATTGTCCGATTCGATACATAGCATCCGCCTCCAAATGATCTATTTGTCTTCATTATAAAGGTTGACGTAACGTCAAGCTCAATATAATTATTATGTAATTCATTTATTATCGTTTAGCGAAAGTTAACGAAATGGAAAAAAGGTATGAGTTTCAGCGCCGGCGGCACTTTCCACACATACCTTTATTCTTGTTTCTATTAAATCGCAGTTAGACGATATACACAGCTTTGGAAGTCACCAAAGAACTGAGGAACAGGATGACCTGCATACATCAATTGATCACCAGCAAACACACCACCATTTTGACCTTCTAAGCGATATGATTTATTAGGATCAAGCCCTTGAAGACGGAAGCGACCAATTGCACCGTTAGGTTCTTGTAATACTTTCACATATACAACAAAAGCTTCAGTCTTATCCTTAGAAACGAACATCCAAGACGTTTCGTTACCTTCAAATGGACTTAATAGACGATAGAAATCACCGAATGAAACGATTGGACGGATATCTTTACAAAGCTCGATTTGCTCTTTCACAAGCTCTTTCTCTTCATCAGAGAATTTAGATAGATCAAGCTCATATCCGAAGTTACCAGATAACGCTACATTACCTCTTGTCTCAAGCGAAGTCATGCGATTCACTTGATGATTCGGCACAGCTGATACATGCGCACCCATCGAACTTACTGGATATACGATACTTGTACCATATTGAATTTTCAGACGAGATATCGCATCACTATTATCACTTGTCCATGTTTGTGGCATGTAATATAGCATACCTGCATCAAAACGACCACCGCCACCAGAACAAGATTCAAATAGTATATGCGGGAATGCTGTCGTAATACGCTCCATAACATTGTATAGTCCAAGCATATAACGGTGAGCCGTTTCACGTTGACGATCTGCTGGTAGTTGAGCTGAACCAATTTCCGTCATATTACGATTCATATCCCATTTCACATACGTAATTGGGGCGCTAGCAAGCACATCAGAAATCGTCTCTATAATATAGTTTTGAACATCTTCACGAGAAAAATCAAGAACAAGCTGATTTCTAGCTTCAGTACGACGACGGCCATCTACATGTAGACACCAGTCTGGGTGATTGCGATATAACTCACTTTCAGGTGAGATCATCTCAGGCTCGAACCAAAGACCAAATTCTAATCCAAGATCACGTACTTTTTTCGCGATCCCGCCAAGTCCATTAGGCAGTTTGTTACGATCAACGAACCAATCTCCTAGTGAAGTCGTATCGTTATCACGTTTGCCGAACCAACCATCATCAAGTACGAATAGCTCAATACCGAGTTCTTGTCCTGCTTGTGCAATAGCTTCGATTTTCTCTTCATTAAAGTCAAAGTATGTCGCTTCCCAGTTGTTCACTAGAATTGGACGTACTTTATCGCGGAACTCACCACGAGTTAGACGACTACGATAGAGATCATGGAAACGACGTGACATGCCACCGATACCTTCATGAGAGTGTACCATTACAACTTCTGGCGCTTGGAATGATTCACCTGCTTCAAGTTTCCAGTTGAAATCGAATGGATTAATCCCCATAAATAGGCGAGAATGCAAGTAAGGATCTACTTCAACACCAGCAATAAAGTTACCACTGTATACAAAGTTAACGCCATATACATCGCCATGTTGCTCCGTTGCCCCTTCACTAACTAGCGCAATAAATGGATTTTGCACATGACTACTTGATCCACGACGACTTTCGATCGATTGCATCCCTGGCTCTAGCTTGCGACGATGAATATAGCGTTCGCGCACCCATGAACCAGATAGTTGAAGCATTTCGTAGTTATAGCTTGGCATATCTACGTTCATACTTAGCGCACGATTCAAGTTCAATACCTCTGTACCTTCATTGCGATATTGTACGGATCGTGTAATAGCACTGAAATCACGGAATACCGTATAAGATAGTACAATAACTGCATTCGTTAGTTGATCTCGAAGTGTAATGAATAAAGTTTGAGCTTCATCATCAGCTTCAGCATATACGCTTGGTAGACCATCAAGCTTCGGCTTACCATTCACAATTTCATGTGACTCATAGCGGAAATCAGTAACTGTGCTACCGTTTGGCAGCTCAAATTGATAAGCCGGCGTACGGAAATCAGAATCACCATAAGCAGGTAGCTCCTGTTGTAGTGTATCTAATGAATACTCAAGTTGGTCGAGATCAGTGCTTGGTGTGAATGAAGGTCTTATATTGATCTGATACAAACCATCTAGATGCTCGCCTGATACTTTACGTCCCCAATAAATATGAGCAATATGACCTTGATTCGTAATTTTGACTGCATAGCTAGTGTCCTGCGATTGTAGATGGAATACTCTTGTTGATTCGTTATATGAGATCATATGAACACTCCTAAAATTTTTTATTGACGATTTGACACGACTAATAAAGTTCATACCATAATTAGCTTCTTGATACCGTGCGAATTAAAGGTAAAAGTTGCTTTATTCGCTACCAAAACCGTGCTACCGTGCGAATTAAAGGTATATGTTGCTTTATTCGCTCCTCTATCCATACTTCCAGACGAATTAAAGCAATAAGTAACCTTGTTCTTCCTCCCTCCACCTTCGCCTTAGCGGAGAGAACTAATCATTCCCCTATGCTCTAGCGGAGAGAACTAATCGCTCGTGGAGAAGCGATAGCGGTCGTTTTTGTCCTCGGATTTATACCGCTATCCCCTTTACCATAAATCCGAGGACAATGGCGATCGGAACAGCGATTAGTCCTCGGAGCGACCTTGATTGGTTCTCGCAGCGAACCCAGTTAATTATTATTGTTCATGCAGCTATCACGTTCCACAAATGTCGTATTCAGCTTAACTTGCATCGCCACGTTACGACCTTCCATCCGCTCAACGAGCATCTTCACTGCGGTTTCGCCTAATAGTTCCGTATGAGCATGTACAGTAGATAATGGCGGATTAACAAATGCTGCAAGTTCAATATCATTGAAGCCAATGATCGACATATCTTGCGGTACCGATATCCCAGCTTCATGCAACGCATGCAATGCCCCAACTGCCATATTGTCACTTGCGATAAGACAAGCAGATGGTCGATCACTTCGCATGAGCATACGTTGCATTGCTTCGTATCCACCTTGCGAGGACCAATCATCCACCCACTCCACACAAGCATAATAATGCCCACATTCGCGCATCATCCGAGTGTAAGCAACATAACGATGCTCCTCAGAGCGTCTTAACAAATGACGGTCACGTAAAGAATGAACCCACTCTATTCCACCGATAAATCCGATCTTCTCATGACCTAAACTTGTTAAATATTGATAAGATGTGCGAATAGCTCCATCAAAATTGAGATGAACAGAATCATAATCTAATAACTCTTCACCATGGTTGACGAACACTATTCGATCAGGATGAGGATAAATATCCAGTACATCTTGCACTTCAATCGAACCTACAACTAACAAGCCATCAAGTTCCTCTGCTTCTTCAATTGCCGTTGTAAAATCCCCGCGAATGACTTTCGTAATGGATATCCCCAACTGTTCACAATGAATTTCTATCCCTCTACGAACAGCGGCGAAGTATGGATCATCCTTCTCGTCCTCTGCTGTTGACCAGAACAACAAGCCAATTTGCAATGTTGAGCGCTGCATTTCTTGCTTTAGCTTCTTCAATCTTTGCGGCTTATAATCCAGCTCCTCAGCAATTGCAAATATACGCTCACGAGTTTCTACACTTGTACTAAGCGTTGTATCATTATTGAGCACACGAGATACTGTTGCTGTCGACACTTCAGCTAGTTGTGCGATTTCGCGAATAGTAGCGATATGATCACTCCTTTCTATATTAGATATCGTCTGTCATCATCACGATTATGTTTAGTTAATAAATTTACTTAACAAATTATATATTTATCATACTCGATGAATGGTTCTTATTCAAGCACAAAAAGAGCTGAATTCAACATTAGCTTTTCTGCTTACGTTGAATTCGCTCCTGTAATCCATCTACCATCACATATTCTAATTAGTTCTCACAATCATTCCTTCATATTATGCTTTAATTTATGAAGTTCTTCGCGTAATTGTTGCTCCGTTTTACCTTCAATTGAAATACCTTGGGATTTCGCAAATTCACGAATCTCCTCTAGCTTCTTCGCGCGAAATTTTTGTTTGAACATTTCCCATTTCTCAGGTTGTTCATTCTTTGCCTTTTCGATTTCAACTCTTAATTCCTTCGCAGATTTCCCCTCTGTTTCAATCTCGAAGTAATTAGCTAGCCTTTTCAGCTTATCCAACTTATGCGCCTGCAATTGTTCCTTACTCATATGTTTATGTTGATGTTGATGTTGATGTTGATGTGAAGATTGCTGTTGATCCTCGCTACTATTACTTTGTTCTCCCTCTAGTTGCGTAGTTGCGCCGTTACTTTTAATATCATTAGCTGCAGCTCCTATACTCGGAGCTAACCAACATAGTGATAACAAACTAAGCGTGATAATTAACATTGAAAATTTCATATTCCATGCTCTCTTCATTAGTAACCTTCCTCCAGTAATCTTAGTTGTCATTATCATACTGTAGCTAAGTATTCCCAATTGAGTTAAGTATAATCACCATGAGATGACATGGAGATCTATCGGTGTTCCTTCCATACGCCTAGTCCTCTTGCTCAAGTAATGCTAATTGTTGCTTGAGCCATGCTTGATCAAAGTGTTCACCAATAAATACTGCAACATCATGTACTTCACCTTGTGGATCAATTCGCATAAAATCAGATTCGCGATAAGCAAACTGAAACAAAAATCTACTCGGAATATCACGAAATGTAACGATACCTTTTGCTCGATAAATATTTGCTGGCAAATCTGCAAGCCATTGTTCAAATATCTCACTATTAGGCTGACCTTTCCAGTAATGCGTATAAGCCATAACATGCGTATGATCACTATGTTCATGATGATGCTCATGTTCTGCATCAATATCGTCAGTGCCGTTAATTTGTTGCTGTCTTATTAATTGTATTGACTGTGGTTGATCTAACTGCGCGCCCTCCAATAACCATTGCCAATGATTAAGCCGACAATGATCGGTCGTAATAATGTCTGCATGTTCATTGAGATCTCGTAACGTTTGCTCAGCTTCAACAACTTTCTCCGGATCTAGTCGATCACATTTATTCAATATAATTAAGCTTCCGCAACGGATTTGATCCTGCATTAAGCGATATGTAGCGTCCTTCACTAGTCTGGAACGATCAAGTAAATGTTCTCCATCTACAACGGTAATAACAGATTGCAATTTTACATGCTTGTACATCGACGTTTCCGTAATCGCATCAATCGTTTCCATCGGATGTGCTGCACCAGTAGATTCTACAATAATAAGGTCAGGCGAATACTGTTGCAGTAATTGATTAAGCTCCAATGATAAGTCGCCACGCATGCTGCAGCAAATACAACCGCCAAGTACTTCCGCCATCGCAACATCCCGTTTCACAAGCTGTCCATCAAAGTTAACTTCGCCTAATTCATTCATTAATACAGCTGGTGTTAATCCCGCAGCCTGTGCTTTTTCCACAATCTGTGTAAGTAAAGTCGTCTTGCCACTTCCTAGAAATCCAGATAATAAGTATATTGGAACAATTTTTTGAGTGTTCATTAGTAATAACCTTCTTTTCTATAAATGTATTACTTCTATTATGGCTCAAAACCATAACCAGCGCTTGACGAAATATGAATGGACATACGGATATGCGGAAGTAGCTCCATTTCACGCACTTTGACGCTACTTTTGGTATTGCTACGCCGCAAGTGGAGAATGAAGCACAAAAATGATCTTCATTGTGTACGGATGGTAATCAAGTGGGGAATGAAGATCAAACGAGCGGACTCACAGAACGCTAATTAGCTAAAAACCAACACTTTAGGATGTAAGAGGACTCACAGGACCCTATTGATCGTTTAATACTGAACATTTACTAGCAAACGAGTGATTAAGGTCCCGTGAGTCCGCGTAAACTCGAAATGAGCGGAGAACGCAGTAATAAGGTCCTGTGAGTCCACTATCTGAAAAATGATCAATCATGCCCATAGCGTACCTGATGTCCGCTTACGTATACAAATTTAAACAGTCGAGCACTTATTATGAGGTTGAGCCTCTATTATATAACAACTTCTTCAATCTTTTCATTGCCTTCCGAAAGTAACATCATTTAGATGAAAAGTTATATCGGAAGTATTCACAATAGGAAAAAAACCTATGAGTGATTTCTCACCCATAGGTTTTTTCGAGGCCCGCGCATCGCGTATTAGCAAACACAACTGATAATTACTAGAAGGATGAATAGAACAAGAATCCAACTTATGTTAAATCCACCACAACCTCCGACATTGCCGTACGAATGATTAGCTCCACCTGAAACATTAGCAGCATAATTCATAACTGTCATCTCCTTTAAGTTAAGGTACACCATATCATATGTAATTCAAGTCATTTGGATTGGGCCAGCGCCTATTAGACTCATCCCAATCAACATTTCCGCTCCAGCCTATCTTTTCAATTCTTCAGATATACCCAGACCTTTTGCTACGCTGTTGCATAGATTATTAGTGTAGTCACTACTTGAGGAGGTGCATGTTATATGTCAGGAATCGTTGGTGGAAGAAATAATGGCTTTGCATTTATTTTGGTGCTATTCATCTTGTTAGTTGTAATTATTTGTTGCTGCAATAGTTTCTAATAAAAAGTAGCCATTAACAGGTTATGAAAAAACAAACAAAAGCTAGGTGATCCCGTTGATCATCTAGCTTTTGTTTGTTTTTCATTATGGCTATGGCATTAGTTACTTTTGAACTGACCACTTAACTGCTGCGCTAATTGATTAACAACGCCGATTTCCGTATCAATTTCTCTTGTTACATTTTGTTGCTGCTCTGTTGTCGCAAACAGTTGTTCAAGTGATGAGACACCTTGTTGCGTTAAAGCAGACATATTCAATATTTCAGAGAAAATATGCTCTGTCTTAGCTTGTAATTGCTGCGAATCTCGATACAATTCTTCAATGATATTACGCATCTCTTCATTATGCTGTTGCATATTGTTATAATCATGAACTGTACTATGAGCTAATTGTACTGTTTCGCTTGTCCCTTGTTCACCTGTGTGGATATTCATCATCGTATTTTGCGTTTCTCGAGTAATATTCATCAGAACTACTTTAATTTCATCAGATGCTTGCTGTGATTGATCTGCTAGCTTCCTTATCTCTTGTGCAACAACTGCAAAGCCACGACCTTCTTCACCCGCTTTTGCTGCCTCGATCGAAGCATTCAGCGAAAGTAATTTCGTTTGATCAGAAATTTGACTAATGAGTGTCATCGCATCATCAATTTGTTGTGACGCCTCTTCTAGCGCCATAACTGAGTGAGAAGCATCCTTAATCGCATCTGACACTTTATCGATATGATTATTCAACGATTCCATAGCAATATATCCATCATTCATAATTTGTTTCGACGTATTCGTTCGATCATTCAGCACTTGGAATGCATCTGAATTATGATCCATAAGTTCCTTCACTTCATCAAGATCAATATTGATCGCTGAAATTGAATCATTTTGTTTCTCTAATCCACTAGTTACCTCTTGGAATGAAACCATCATTTCGGTACTAGAACGCATATGTTGACTCGACTGCTGAGAGATCATTGACGTAGAGCTCCCTAATTGATTAGCCGACTGTTCCAAGCTTATAAGCAATGCATCCAATTGCTCTTCTTTTTCTTGCTTAATCACTTCTATTTCCTGAAGTACACGATTTTTAACGGATATTTGTCTAATTGTCGCGAATGAAGTAACAACAAGAAATATAGCGTGTATCAATATCATGGCAAAGCTATAGCTCTTCGCTCCGAATACAAGTTCCGGCAACCAAAGTAGACCTACGAGATGCTGAACTGCAAAGATTGAAGTCATAATAACGACAAGCTTAATTCGATCATAATAAGCGATAATTGCAATGACCATGAATATGGAAAAATGTAATTCCACCATTCCCCCGCCACCTGAAATAATGGAAATACTAGAGAATGTTAATGATATCGTATTGAATATCGCTATTTTTTCATTATAATTATTCTTCCGATACATGATATATGCAATCACCCATAATATTATCGGAATGAGTAATAACGCATTAAGAGTTAGCCCGTATGTACGTTCATCAGCTCCATAATGTGACCCCATTAATGAATGTATCACACCTGTTACACGATTCAATATATGAAATACAATACTTAGTAAAATTGCTAATCCGCCGTAAATTAGCATCAGCTTATTTTTCTCTTTTAACAACTATTACACCTTCTTCAAAAGTTTTCTAGGTTACATTAATCTATTTGTGCTACTCTATAGTGTAGCACTCATTTCTCAACATTTTCTGAATATTTCCGACATTTTCAGAACAATTTTCGAGTGTTTTCGAGCTTTTTTTTCGATATTCCTATCCAAAAAAAAAAAAAAAAAAGATACTGCTTCATCGATTATTGCATTTCGATGATAGTAATATCTGTTGAACTAACATAATAGATAAACTAACATAATATCAGCTCATCATTGAACCTTATCATGCTGACGAACGATCGCTTTAAGATATTCAAGGAAAGGGCCACGCAACTCCGGTCTCCGTAGTGCATACTCAACAGTCGCTTCTAGAAAACCTTGCTTGTCTCCAACATCGTAACGGCGCCCTTCAAATTCATATGCATAAACCGCTTCATGTCGTGCAAGCTGATTCAATGCATCCGTCAATTGAATTTCCCCATTGGCACCAGGTGAAGTATTTTCTAGAATAGCGAATATAGAGGGCATAATAATATAGCGTCCTAATATCGCAACGTTAGAGGGCGCATTTCCAGTATTTGGCTTCTCGACTAGATTATCAACTCGATATACATGCTCATCAATTTTTTCACCATCAACAATACCGTATTTATGCACATCTGCCTGCTTCACTTGTTGTACGCCAAGCACTGTATTATTGTAATATTCATATATTTCGATTAACTGCTGTAAGCATGGTGTTTCACTGTATACAATATCGTCGCCTAATAACACAGCGAATGGTTCATTGCCGATAAAGCTTTTCGCACAATAAATCGCATGCCCTAACCCTTTCGGTTCCTTCTGTCTTATATAATGAATATTAACCATATTCGATATTTGACGTACTTCCTCAAGTAGATCGAATTTCTCCTTCGCCTCTAGCTCAAGCTCAAGCTCAACCGATTTATCGAAATGATCTTCGATCGATTTTTTGTTACGACCTGTAATTATCAGAATTTCATCTATACCAGAAGCAACTGCTTCTTCTATAATAAATTGCAATGTAGGCTTATCCACAATCGGAAGCATTTCCTTCGGTTGAGCTTTTGTTGCTGGCAAGAATCGAGTTCCAAGTCCCGCAGCAGGAATGATCGCTTTCCTTACTTTCATACATATGCCTCCTTTTTCAATGTCTGTTATGATCATAATATCAGATTACATATATTTATGGTATGGACAGTAGAACCATCAGATTACAAAGTTGAAAGATTGGCATGATTCTCAAATTCAACCTCAACATTAACAAAAAAAAGCTTACGTAACATTTACGCTACAACGAAGTTTGTCACCTCTGTTGTAGTTACAATGGAATTTACGTAAGCTTTATTATTATTGAGTTATTTCTTGCAGCAATGCTTTCATTCTAAGTTGTACTTCTTCTGCAGATAGGTTATGTCTCGCAATATATAGGTTGTGTGGATGCTCTACACATGCCGGAGTACAACTTCCCAAATACTTATGCTCATTCTCTTCTGAAGCGAGAATTTGTTTATTACACTCGGGATTAGCACAATTAATATATCGTTCACAAGGTTCACCAGTAAAATGATCTTTTCCGACAATAACTGGATCAACCTGATTTATAGGAACTACAAGTCTTTCGTCAAATACATAGCATTGACCATTCCATAATTGACCTTTCGCGACAGAATCTTTACCATAGGTCACGATACCGCCATGTAACTGGCCAACATCTTCATATCCTTCTCGAACTAACCAACCAGAGAACTTCTCACAACGAATACCACCGGTACAATAGGTTAAGATTTTTTTACCATCTAACATTTCTTTGTTATCTCTAATCCATTGCGGTAGTTCACGGAATGATTCAATATCTGGGCGAATAGCTCCATCGAAATGTCCGACATCAAATTCATACGTATTACGCGCATCAATAACAATCGTATTCTCTTGCTGCATTTCCTCATAGAAATCAGCAGGCGCTACGTAACGTCCTGTAACTTCTAGTGGATTAATATCATCTTCCAAGCTTAAGTTAACAAGCTCTGGACGTGAACGCACATGCATCTTTTTGAAAGCATGTATTTCTGATTCGTCTATTTTGAAGACCATTCCTTGGAATAGCGGATGAGCGTTCATATATGCCATATAAGCATTTGTTTGCTCAACTGTTCCCGACACTGTTCCATTAATTCCTTCATACGCTACAAGAATCCGACCCTTTAATTCCAATGACTTACAAAAGGCTAAATGTTCCTTTGCAAATAGTTCAGAATCTTCAATTGCAGTGTAATGATAATACAATAAAATACGATAATCCATCTTCTCATTGACCACCTATCATGTATATTTACAGGATATAACCTGATAGAGTGATTCTCAATAAGCTCAGTGAGCAATAATTAAGAACACCTGCCTATTTATAGGCATAAGAGAAATTATAGCTATTCTACGTGTAATTTGCAATCGTAATATACTGGATTGTGCATATTTTTCGTGTTTTATTGATTAGCAATCAGTAATTAGTAGCATATCTTATTGTATTAGCATTTAGCCAAATACCATTTACGTGGATCCAATTGGCAAGTAATCATCTTTTCTGCAGATACAAGCCCAAGAAATTCTCCATCAACATGACTGACTGTAGGTGCGTCAACCTGCAGTGAAAACTGATCGGATTGTAACATTTCCACTTCACGAAACTTCACATGCTTCCCCCAAAATACGCTCATAAATACTAGTAATAGCTTTATTCTCGATAAATCATGTACAACTGTCAATTCTAATTGCTGATCATCACTTCTAGAAGAAGGTGAAATCTTCATTCCTCCGCCAAAGTAAGGCCCATTACAGATCGAGATAAACCAAACATTACGGAAACGATGCGTTTGCTCTCCACTATGAATAACTGCATTGAATCGTTTGAAAGTAAACAACGCCCAAATTGTGAGAATCATATAGGATAGTCGGCCTAGCTTCACATAATTGAGCCAACGCTTTAATCGGGATTGGTTCAAAGTCGTAGTAATAAAAGCATCAAAACCAATCCCTGAATTGTTGACAAAGCTATGTGATGATTGATCTTCTAATGTAATCTGACCAAGATCCATCGCTTTGAGCTCTGAGTTGTGATGGTAGTAATAATTCTCTACATCAGAAACTTTTTCAAATATATAGTATCCCCGTGCAAAATCATTGCCTGAACCAGCTTTCATTGCTCCTATTTGAATATGATCATTGCCAGCAGATCCTTCAATGACCTCGTGAATCGTTCCATCGCCACCAACTGCTAATAATAGAATAGATTCTTCCTTTTCTAGCGTATATTGCTTAGCTAGATGAACAACATGACCAGAATAATCAGATATATGAACGATATAAGGAATCGTGAGCTGCGACTTTATTTTCTTCCAAACATGCGCGCCTTTACCACCGCCTGCTTGTTCATTGACGATAAAAATAACTTTCACTTCGTAATTCTCCTTCGGAAGCATTCTTATAGTGTTAGTTCAAAAATCGAGCTTTATGAACTTCCGCTTATAGTTAAGCTTACAAAGAAATGTCGCATTTTGTCTATAGTTATTTGCTACCGAGAACAACGAAACTTTCAGCGGCAGCAAAAAAAGAGCATCTAATTCAACAAGCACAATGCTTGTGAAAAGATGCTCTTCGTTTAGATGCGATGTCGACTAAGCTACAACGCATCACATCGTTATCAAAGCCTGCTGTTTGAACTTCCTCTTACAATGAAGGTTCAAAAAGCGGGCTTTCAGAATCGAGCATGTGAAGCGCTACTTGAGAAAGGCGGAAGCGCAAGTGTACATGATTACGTACACGCGAACCGTACTTTCCAAGTTCGCCTCAGATGCGATGTCGACTAAGCTACGTTAGCCAGTCATCGTTATCAAAGCCCGCTATTTGAATTTCCTCTTACAATGAAGGTTCAAAAAGTGGGCTTTCAGAATCGAGCATGTGAAGCGCTACTTGAGAAAGGCGGAAGCGCAAGTGTACATTATTGGTACACGCGAACCGCACTTTCCAAGTTCGCCTCAGATGCGATGTCGAATATGCAACGTCAGCATAACATCGTTATCAAAGTCTGCTGTTTGAACTACCTCTCTTAAGCTGTTACTGCAACAGAAAGTTTTTCTGCTGCCGCCTTAACCTGCTCAAGACCAGCCGCAACAATCGCTTCTGCTTGTGCTGGAGCAGAAGCATGACCTTCGATAATTACTTCATCAATAACTTCACAACCGTAAACTCCGCCAATAACGTTACGCATATAATTAACAGACATCTCCATAGGAGCCGCTTCTGGAGAAGAATAAATTCCACCACGAGCATTTAGGAAGATAGCTTTTTTGTCAGTCAATAGTGGAACAAGTTGACCTTGTTCGTTGTATTTGAATGAATAACCAGCTTGGTAAGTGTAGTCAATAAATGTTTGAAGTGCCGCTGGAATTGTTAGGTTCCATAGTGGGAATGCGAATACTACTACATCAGCAGCTGTTAGAGCATCCATTGCTTTTTGTTTTGCAGCAAGAAGACGTTGGTCTTCAGTCGTTAATGTACCAGCTTGTGCATTACCAAAAGCGTCAAAGAATTCTTGACCGAAATATGGCATATCTTCAGCGAATACATCAAATGTCGATACCTCTACACCTTTTAGATTAGCTACAAATGTTTCATACATCTTGCTTGAAACACCTTCAGATGCTGGACGGTTATTTGCTTTTACGATTAATACTTTTTTCATTTCTCATTCTCCTTTATCTCTTTGAAATTATGTCTCTATATAAGATACTTTTACATCATAACCTATATTACCGATAAAATAAATAGCAACTATACAAAATATAGTGTTAAATTATGAACATTTAAGCAAAATGTTCACCTGTTAGGCAGTGACAAGCAATATATAATCAATACTATCGTTGTAAACATTAGTGGTATTGTCGTAAGAGACAACATGATTAATGTGGCCGTTATTGCGATACACTATGTCTGTTAATTCATAGGCAATTGTGTTGTAATCCGGCGAACAACAAAAAACGTTACACTCAAAGGGAGAATATAATGTGATTGGTACGTGTTCACAAACAATGAAACGAAACCCAGCAGAAGGAGGACGCTCCAGTGTACGTAATTGGTACACGAGTCCCGGACTTCCCAAGTTCGCTTCATATTCGATATCGAATAAGCAACTACGCAACACATCGTTATCAAAGTCCGCTTTTTGAACTACATCTAAGTTAAGCGAACCTCAGCCTGCTTCTCTGCCGACTCATAGATTGCACTCAAAATTTGAATCATATGAACACCATCTTGCGGTGTAATCGTTGGCGTATCTATACCTAGCACACAATCGATAGTTAGTTCATTATTAATCAATGAGAAGCCAGCTTCCGTACCTCTCCACTCAAGGAAGCGCTGCTCTTCTTCAATATTAGAAGCCCAACTAAACTCTACTTGTAGCGATGCGCCATTCTCAAAACGGATAAAGCCCGTTGCCATATCTTCTACGTCAAAAGTACCCGCAGGAATTTTTCCAGTCTCATCTGGTCGATCTGTAAATTTACGATTAGCATCACACACTGCAACAACTTGAATATCTTTTGAAGTTTTCCATCCGTTCAGATGCGCATAACGATATATTCCACCTGCGCCGATAATTCCAACTTTTAGCATGTCAATTATCCTTCGTTCTGCTATTCAACAGCTTTTAATATAGCTATTAACATATATATTAATACATACATCATTTAATTAACATATATGTAAACCACCTCAACCTACAGCCTTCGCCATTTCAAGAGGTTTCCCTTAAAAATAGTGCTATCCATTGTATCATTCCACTGTTTAGATGCTTTTTTTATGTGAATTTTAAAAACCTACTAGACAAAAAGATCAGTTTATGTAATATTAATATTATTATGAATACTTAATGTTTATATTAACTTTATAGTCAGGAGGACTGTATGACTAACAATTTAACAACGGAGTATATAAATCCGATTATTCCCCAACGCGCTGATCCATGGATTTATAAACATTCAGACGGCTATTATTACTTTACTGGATCAGTTCCTAGCTATGATTGCATTGAACTGCGTCGTGCTACCACGATTAGTGGTCTTGCAGAGGCAGTGCCTTTCGTATGCTGGCGCAAATATGATACGGGTCCCATGAGCGCGAATATTTGGGCTCCTGAAATTCATTACATCGATAACAAATGGTATATTTACTTCGCAGCAGCACGTACTGCCGAAACAAATGAAGGATTATTTGATCATCGTATGTTCGCATTAGAATGTGATGCAATCAATCCACTAGAAGGTCCTTGGATAGAAAAGGGACAAGTGACAACAAATTGGGAATCGTTTTCATTAGATGCTACTTCCTTTGAACATCATGGTCAACGTTATTATGTATGGGCTCAAAAAGATGCTAAAATTCCAGGTAACTCTAATCTATATATAGCACCGATGATCAATCCTTGGACACTTTCAGCTAATCAAGTTCGTATTTCTATTCCTGAATATGAATGGGAAAAAATCGGCTACCTCGTTAATGAAGGTGCTGCTATATTGAAGCGTAATGGTAAAATATTTATGACTTATTCTGCTAGTGCAACTGACCATCATTATTGTATGGGCTTACTCTGGGCAGATGAAGATAGTAATTTACTTGATCCGCTATCATGGAATAAGTCACCTGCACCTATCTTTGGGACCAATGAAAAGTTGTCTATCTTCGGACCTGGGCATAATAGCTTCACAGTAGCAGAAGACGGCGTTACGGATTTGATCGTATATCATGCTCGTAATTACAAGGAGATTGTTGGCGACCCATTGTATGATCCTAATCGTCATACTTGCGTTCAACCTTTAACTTGGACACCGTCTGGTTTTCCAGATCTAGGTAGACCCGTTCAGAAATCTGCTCTTCCTCTTGTAGAGACTGATCTGGCTCTTTAATTAAATTAATCGTTACTAACCATTTGCAAGCTATACAAAAAACGCATTCCGTTCCACTATACAGTGGGATAGAATGCGTTTTTTTTGTTTTCATCTATAAAAATTCATGTTCAAAAGTGAGCTTTTGAACTACCTCTAATACGTATTAATTCGCTTTAGCAGCTTTAGCAGCCTCCGCTACTTCCGCTTCTGTTAGTCGGCGATCATAATAAAGCTTAAACACTAAGTCCTGATTATAGTTACCAAATCCGCTTCCGAACAGTGTTACACCTCCTACATTTTCCGCATCTTCCAATACAGATATACGGAACTTCCACTGCTTCAGATCAAGATCAAGGCTAGATAATTTCACATCAGAAATTTTCATACCATCAATAAAGGTACCTTCTTCATTAATCTTCAGCATCTTCAGCAAACCATACTGATTAATTTCATCCCACCACCAGTCAGGTGTATAGCGACCACGTTGCTTGTCACCACCGAAATCACCAGGACTTGTCCATTTTCCAATATCTACGCCATTCAATGTAAATGTAATATCTGACGGCCAGTTTTCGTTAGCAAACGGTGCTTCCGATGAAATTTCCATTGATATTTCTAACTCAAGGGGATTTTCATTTTTATTCAAATAATTGGCTAGTCTGTATTCTACAAACCCTTGACCGAACCATAGTATCTTGGCGTTCACTCTTTCAGGCTCTAGAAAAGCACGTGGCTCATCAAACATACCTAATACTTTAACCGATGTCGCTAAGCCACAAGTTGGTGTTACTTCAAAGTCTGTATAATGACCTACAGATACTTCAGTTACATGACAATCGCGAAATACAGTTTCAACTTTAGGAGGGAATACGATTTCGATCGAGTCCGTAACTAATGTACATACTTTTTTGGCTCCACCTTTACCAGGCTGCATAGAAGACTTAATAATACCTGCTCGCTCAAGCTTCTTAACATGCATCGTCATAATCGCACTACTAAGACCCATCGCATCCGCAAGTTCTTTAATATTCATAGACTTTACTGCAAGTACTCGAATCATTTCGATTCGCACATTACTCGCTAATGCTTCATATACAGGCAATGAGTGTTGAGAAATATCTATTTTCATTAAATACCACCTTATAAATAATGTTTATATTAATAATATACATTGTTGTTAATCCAGTTGCAAATGTAATCGCATTCACTTTTATGTATATTATTACATTTCACTATAATTGTAATAGTTTGTGCTGTTTCATGCTCTACTACTTAGCAGCGCCAAATTGGATCCATGCCTGTTGAATTTCTTCTACAACATTATCTTTTGATTTGTTTGCACCGATATAAGATTGCATAATTCCACCGAATTTTTGGTGGAATGTATCTAATGAATAGTTAACAGAAAGCTCACCTGATTGACCATCTTTCAAAACTTCTTCCATTTGTTTCATCATATCTAGATCAGGAAGTGGTGCATCTTTAATTGGCGGAATAACTTTCGCTACATCCGAGAACCAGCTTTTACCGTAGTCAGAAGTATATAGCCAGTTAAAGAATTCAATTGTCTCTGCTACTACTGGAGAATCTTTGGAAATACGAAGTGCTGCGTCTGCACCTGTTGTAATCATTGCTTGTTCAGCCTTATCACTTACCGGGTAACCAGCAATTTGAAGATTGAAGTCTAGTGTAATTTTCTTAATTCCTTCTTCATCCCATGCACCTTTACCAGTCATAAATGCGGCTTGGCCAGTTGCAAAGTCACCAACTTGAGCATTAGAATCACGTTCAAGCGGCTTAGTTGTTCCATGCTCTACTGTTGTATCGATAAAGCTAAAGAAGTTATTGTAAAGTACTGGATGTTCTTGGAATGTTGTCGTTCCAGCAATAAATTGATTAACTAGCTCCTGAGGTGTAATATTAGCATCTTCAGCGGCTGTGTTAACGAAATGTTGGAATATATGTTTCCATACCCACCACTCTTTGTAGGCATTAGCAAAGGGCGTAATGCCTTTAGCTTCAAGCTTTGCAATAGCATCTTCCATTTCAGCTGTTGTAGCTGGTATCGATGTTATGCCTGCCTCTTCAAGCAAATCCATATTGACGATCATACTCATTAGATTCCCTTTAACAGGAAGACCTAGTATTCGGTCATCAGAAGATGTCATATTTGTCTTAACGATGTCAGTCATCACTGCCGCAAGTGGCTCGTTCGTTAGATCAGCGCTGTATTCAGCGAAATTATCAATATCACCACCAGCAGTTGTCTGGAAAACATCTGGCGTATTACCTGAAGATATTTTTGATTTCAATACTGTGTTATAATCTGCTTGCATAATTTCAAGGTTAATTTTTACATTTGGTTTAACTTTGGCGTATTCTTTAATATATGCATTAAAAGCCTCTGTATATTCTGGTGCAGCGGTGAACATGTTGATTGTCACTTGTTTCTCACCAGTATTTGTTCCATTTGTTGCAGAATTTCCGCCGTTCTTGTTATCGCTTTCACATGCAGCAAGCATACTCATCACAAGCACTAAACTAACGGTTAGAGAGGTTAATCGTTTTAACATATAAATGCCCCCATTCACAAATGTTGTTACGATACTATTCATACAATTGCACGACACCAAGCTCTTCCCATAATCCTAATATTGTGATTGCTTCACGCAATGGTTCTTCATCATCAATAAATAACAAACTATATATGATCCTGTTGTCCTCCTCTAGGTAGTATAATTAATAGAGTAGTTTGCTGATCATCGCTCAAAATAACAAGTTGCGCATCATTACCATATAATAGCTTTAATCGTGTGTTTAAGTTAATTAACCCGATATTCTCCTGCTTATTGAGTGCATCCTCCCAATCTTGAGCAAGCCATTGCTTAATCTCTTGTAGCTTATTAGATTCAATAGTCGGTCCATTATTGGCAACCGTAATTATAACTTCAGTTGCTGTTTGCTCCGCAGAAATATAGATCGTTACAGGTGTAGATATTTTTTCTAAGCCGTGCTTCACGGCATTTTCCACAAGTGTTTGAATCGATAGCTTCGGTACTTCAATATCCATTAGCTGCTCATCCCAATCGCGCTCAACTTGAAGCCGATCGCCAAAACGCGCCTTTTGTATATTAAGATAATGACCAATATGTTTCAATTCTTCCCGTGCACTAACTTTATCTTTACCGCTAATACAATAGCGTAAGGATAATGCTAATGAATCAACCATATCTACAATTTCAAATTGACCGTGCTTTAACGCTTTCGTTGAAACCGCTTGTAATGCATTATATAAGAAGTGCGGATTGATCTCAGCTTCCAATGCCTTTAGTACAGCATTTTTTTCAGCAAGCTTTAATTTGTAGCGCTCATTAATTAGTTCATTCGTCCGACTCACCATTTGATTAAACCGATGTGAAATGTAAGCTAATTCATCATTTCCAACAACATCTGTAATCGCTTCAAAATCACCCGCGCTGAATCTCTTCATTTGCAGTGATAGTTTTTTCAATGGCTTTGTAATTTGATTAGCAAAAACAATAACTAATAGCACTGCTAAAATAAGAAATGCAATACCGACAATCAGACTGAAATTACGAGTTTGATTCGCAATATTATTAATCTGGTTATAAGGAATTTGTTTGATTAGCTTCCACCCTTCAGATTTACCGATATTATAAATAATAAGATATTTCTGTTCCCCATCTGACCAAGTATATTGACCATTATTTTCAGTTGTAAGATTTGAAATGACATTCTCATTCATTAATTGATGATACGTTACAGAGTCCGTTGCTACAAAAACTTCATTACTTGGGCTTATCCAAAATAACTGTTCTCCTTCTTCAAGTGGAACATCCTCCATAATGATATCTTTGACAGAACTATTATAATAAAACGACAATACAGCCTGAGGCTCCCGACTTACAATCGATCGCAACACTCTATGATAAGCAAAAAAATCTTCATTATTTGCTATCCGATAAGCATCAACATATTTATTGAAATCCAACGACTGATACGCACGATTATGTGGGCTATTCAATACTTCCTCATACCAAAACTGCTCATCTGTAGTCTGATCTGGCACCGTTCTAATCGATATATCGTACTGCTGACGTGAAATTTCATAGTACTTATTAGCTTGGACAATATACATATATACGACCATCAGATCATCCTGATTAAGAAAAATGCTACGTAAATAATCCTCAATGTACATCTTCGATGCATAATCTTCTGATTCATGTAATATCGCATACGTTAATTCATCATAGTTCACTTGTGGTAGTGATCTCCGTTCCATTTCCTTTACATAATCCTCAAGATTTTGATTAACCAATTTCAAGTTATTCGTAGTACTCGAAATACTATTATTGATTGATTCTTTATGCAGCATTTCATAAGAGATAATTGTCAGAGAACTTACAACTAATATAATAATTGCTGAAAATAAAATAATAAGTTTATTTACTAATCTACTAGTAATTCTATTGAGTAAGCGCTTTAAACATTTCATTGTAAAATCCCTCCCCATTCATAGTTTCAACAATACGGTTCACTTTTTTACCCTTAAATGATAATGAAAGTCCATTTTGAAGTAGCCTTAACATCCGTATAATATTAAATATAACGTCACTAAGCGGCATAATACAAGAAAAGAGGTGCCTTATGTTCAAATTTCTAGGTCGAAGATCAAATGAAAAAATCGAATTTAATTTATTCGCGATTCCTGTTCTTATTTGCGTGGCCATCGCTTTCTATATTCCATTCGTTATAACTATAAGATACTCTCTTATGGAGTGGAATGGAATATCTAGTAGCGTAAAATTTATTGGACTAGACAATTTCATAGCAATCTTATTGGCATTATTACTTAATATGAAGCTGAAATCTACAACTTGGTTAAGAGCAGCCTTCTTCGTTCCTTACATCTTAAGCTTAGTCATTATTGGTTTCATATGGGAATTTATTTTCATGCAAGGTTTTGAGTCATTAGGTAAAAGTACAGGCTGGGCTTGGTTTTCTATATTGGGGATTCGGTGCCCCACTAGCTGTATTTATCTATCATGGATTTGTTAAAGGAATTCCGAAGGACATTGATGAAAGTGCGACAATCGACGGAGCTTCTGGCTTCCGCTTATTTTTCTCAGTAATTTTCCCGCTTTTGAAATCAGTAACGACAACGATTATAATTATCGATGTGATGTGGGGCAGTACTACCTTCCATTATCGCATTTATGTTCTTACAAAAATATATTGTTAAAGGTGTCGTAGCAGGGGCGGTAAAAGGTTAATATTGATGTTGAAGTTAATGAAAAGTTTTAGGAGGGGATATTATTGGATATTGCGGCAGCATCAACCGCTAATAGTCTTGCTAATGTGCAAGCTCAACTACAAGTTGGCTTGCTAAAAAAGTCTTTGAACCTTAGTAAAGACCTTACTTCGCAGCTATTCACTAAAGTGCTAGAAGGTAGCCTTGATCCTAATTTAGGTAAAAACTTAGACATTAGAGCTTAAGTTTTCATAAGAAAGAGCGACTCATAATGAGTCGCTTTTTCTTATTCGTATACATATGTATAGATCATTAGAGTTATCTGTATATCGCGTTATTTGTAGCTGTTAATGAGGTCCGGTATTACTGATTGTTTTGATTGTTTTGATGATTTTGATTATTATAATCATTGTTGTAGTACATTTGTGGCTGAGCATTTTCCACATCTTTTACTGTGACAACTAAGCCACCAAACTTCTTTGCTAAACCGTTATACACTAGCGCAATTAACATCGCAAACAGACCATATACCCAAATAAGAATAATAGGTAAAATAATATACGGAATACCTACTGCTAGTAATCCACGTTGACCAATTGCCGAAGCGATAATAGTAAAAAGAATGCCTACTAGCATCATAAATCCTAATGGAATAATAGAATAATAAATCGTTACCTTAAACGCAGATAACGGCGTTACATTGGTCACTTCAATTTTCTTCACATACTTCCCCCCTTTAACTGTTCATATTATCTTATGTTCATACCAGCGACGATATCCTTAATTCAATATAAATATATACTCAAATTCAATTATATTACATATCAAGGAATATTGGAATGATGTCACTGCTACTTGTAAACACTAGCGCGGTATTCAAGAACAATAATATTATTGACTAGTTAATATAACTATGCTTTACTATACATATGAATATATGCTCATATGTTGTTGGGTGTTTAAGTGAAATTTTAGGAGGGATATATAATGACTACTAAAAACTCTGTACATAATGATACACATCGTAGCTGCGACCACAAACATGGTCATGAACAGCAACATAACGACCAGTACCATCATAAACATGACCATGAGCACGACCAGCATCATGGTCATGATCATAGCCACGGGCTGCACCATCATCATGGCGATATCGAAGGAAATCGTAAAGGGCTAATAATTGCCCTTATTATTACTTCAACTATTATGATTCTCGAGTTTTTCGGCGGCTTAATCACAAACAGCCTTGCTTTATTATCCGATAGTGGACATATGCTTAGTGACACTAGCTCGCTATTATTGAGCTTAATCGCATTTGGGTTTGCTGCCAAAGCAGCTTCGCCCAAACAGACTTATGGATTTCATCGCTTTGAAATATTAGCAGCTTTATTGAATGGTGCCACTCTATTTCTTGTCGCCGGAATTATCATCGTAGAAGCATTCAAAAGGTTTGTTGAGCCACCAACCGTTGCTAGTGGTTCCATGATTCTCATCGCCTGTATTGGCTTATTAGCTAACTTGCTCTCAGCTTACTTTCTAATGAGAAAAGGCGATGTGAAAAATAACATTAATATGCGTAGTGCTTATCTACATGTTATCGGTGATGCACTTGGTTCTGTCGGTGCCATTGTTGCAGGGTTAATTATGTTAGCATTCAAATGGTATTATGCCGATCCGATCATTAGTGTTGTTGTTGCGCTACTTATTCTTCGTGGTGCTTGGGGTGTATTGAAGCAAACGGTTCATATATTAATGGAAGGTACACCATCGCATATCGATCAGCAGGAAGTGCTACATACATTGCAGCAGCTACCACATGTGCTAGAAGTACATGACCTGCATATATGGACGATAACTTCAAATCTGGATGCATTAAGCTGTCATATCGTGATTGAGGAGCATGCTGATCAACAAGCTGTATTACAACAAGCACTAGCTCTGATTGCTAATAAATTCGAAATTGAGCACTCCACGATACAAATTGAAACACCTTCCTTCAATCATGAGCCACTTAAGGTTTAGTTTGTAGTCACTATCTAACGTAAAAAAAAAGCTCTGATGTCGTAGTTATTATACTGCAATATCAGAGCTCATATTTGGATAATCTATGCTATTTTCAAATTCCAACTGGTTCTCTGGACCACTTCCACCACCGCCCAAGATGATGGAGTTACTCAGATTGTCCCATGATTCTATCTTTGATTCGTGTAGCTTATGTGTACGTTGCTCATCATAATAAAATATTAATTCGACGTTATCAATATTTGTAATGTCTTCAGATTGATATGAAACTTTTCCTCTTCCAAATTGTAACTGACTGTCTTTATAGCTTAATTGATAGTTTTCTACTAACCAGTTTTCTGATTTTCCTTCTAATAATATATCTATCCAAATATCATGTTTTGGCACATTGCGAACGAAAAAAAATAACGATAATGTTATGCAGTTAGTAATGATAAGTAACATACTGATTTTTTTCCATTTCATAGAACTAAACTCCTTCCGTAAAAAGCATAAATGGTTATCACATTATGATAACCATTTATGATAGAGATATAAACAAATTAAACTTTAGTCAGTAGAATAAGTAGTAATGCTTCATTATACTCATATTTAGTTGTAGTATTTGGAGTTACACTAATGGAGATTTACCTCTACGCGTCGTAAGTAGTACAACGTTTATAACGATACATCTCTTCCTCTAACCATTCTCCTAATTGGAAAATAGCATCTTCATTGCCGATGTTGCAAATAAGCTGCACACCAATTGGCATACCTGCTTCATCCGTACCGATTGGCATCGTAAGCGATGGAAGTCCCCATACATTGGCATAAGCGATATAAGGCATATATTGCTTGTATGATTTGCGAATCGAGAATATTTCACTGTACAACTTACCATGCTTTTGCGCTGCTTCATGGTAGACAGGAATAATGAGTATTTTATTACTGAAATACTCAGCGATCTGCTGATCTCCTTCAGCAAACAGCTTGCGGATTTCTGCTAGTCGATCTTCCGATGGTTGAAACATTCGAGCACCTATTAACGCCCAAGAAAGATAAGGATGAAGGTCAGATTGGCGCGTTACCTTCTCTTTCACGAACTCCCATAATGGATATTTCTTCGTACCATCTTCCGTTAATAATTTCACTACATGCTTGGCTCCATCTATACTCATTAATTCTTGCCAAATAAGCGCACAATCATCAAATAGTGGAGGCAACTCACTGTTTACTTTATAATCAGCCGCTAATTTGGCACGTAATTGCTCCATCAGTTGATCCGTTGTTTCATCTAGTGGAATATTGGGTTGCTTATAAGGCATTACAAGTTCATAAGCATCAAGATCAACGAATTTCCGCTTCCCAGCTGTTAAGATTTCATTCATAAGACGGGCATCACGTACTGATTTACTCATCGCACCAATACCTAGCATACGATTCTGCTCCGGAATTGTCACATGGGGGAAATTACCGACAGCACTAACCTGCTTATCACCTGATTTGAAACCGACAATTCCATTGTTATGGCTCGGAAAGCGAATAGAACCACCAATATCTGCTCCTAATCCTACTGCTGCACCACCAAGAGCAATTAACGCACCTTCCCCACCGCTAGAACCACCGACCGAGCGCGAAAGATCCCAAGGATTATTCGTCCGACCATATAGCTTATTATCTGTTTCCTGACAAAAACAAAGTGTTGGTGTATTCGTCTTACCGATGATGATCGCACCTTCTCGCCTCAACAAAGCTACTGCTTCAGCATCCTCGGGCTCGATATTATCTTTTCGATGGATTAGCCCACCTGTTGTTGCCATTCCTGCAACATGGAAGCAGTCTTTAATACTAATCGGAACACCATGCAATCTACCTACTGGCTCATTATTTTGCAATTTTATATCTGCATCTATCGCTTCCTGCTTCGCAATATCATAGCGGTCAGCCGTTACACAATTTACACTTTTGTTCGCTCTTTCAAGATGTTCGATATAAGCATTGGTAACTTCTAATGAGCTATACTGCCCAGTTTTAATTTTTTCTGCTAGTGCCGTTGCATCATCATCTAATATTTGTTTCATCACCATTCCCCCCCAAAACCGTTATGAGTTTTTACGAGTAAAAAGTTAATTCGAAGATAGTCTTTATAAAGAGTAGTCCGCTATTACTAGTGTACGTGCCTAGTTGCTATATATTCTAATCATACTAAAACTCAACAGTGTTTGGAATATTAATTATTCTATTGGGCAACATATGCTAACAACTTAATAAACACTTACAATGGAGGGTTTTATGAACAAAATATTAATTGGGCTATCCTTGCTCATCGTAAGTTTGTGTATCAATACAACTGGCGTCAGTGCGAAGGGAAAAACAATAACTATATCTATCATTAATACCGATGGACTTAGTATCGGAACAGCCAGCCTTGTACAAGATGGTGACAATGTCAAAATTCACTTACAAGCTACACAATTAACTGCTGGTGTGCATGGCATCCATATACATGAAAATGGACAATGTGATCCGCCTGACTTTAAGACAGCAGGTTCACATTTCAACCCCATCAACCATCAGCATGGATTCAACAATCCCAATGGATTTCATAACGGTGATTTGCCTAATGTCGAAGTATCGAGTGATGGCACAATCGATGTGGAACTCATTACAAGTGTCGTTACACTTAAAAAAGGTGAAGCTAATTCATTGCTTAAGAAGAAAGGTACTTCACTTGTCATACATGCAGATGCTGATGACTATGTTACCGATCCAGCTGGTAATTCTGGAGCACGCATTGCGTGTGGTGTTATTAGTAAATAAACAAAAAGGCAAGTTTCCAGTTTTTCTGGAAACTTGCCTTTTTTTATTGCTACTTTTGTCTGTTCATGAATTTTCCGATAATTCTTCTTATTTACATATTTATTCGTAATGAAGCTATAGTACAATAATATTGTAGCTTCACCGCAACACAATACGAATGAAACAGCGATTAGTCATTATAGCTCAATCTATTATATGGAGGAAGACAATTGAAAAAGTATATATTAATTTTTATTTCACTATTATTTGTCGTTAGTATTTCAACAGCAGCATATAACTATTTTAAAGGCCACGATGAAGGTGTCGTCGTACTTATGTATCATGATTTTGGTTATAGTAATGATCCGAAAATTATTAACGCCGAAGTATTCGAAGAGCATATGGCTGCATTAGCTGCTTCCGATTATGATGTTATTTCCATGGAACAGTATATTGCTTATATGGAAGGTCATCTTGAATTAAAGAAGAAGTCTGTACTCATAACTTTTGATGATGGATACGAGGACTATTATAGTATTGCTTATCCTATTCTGAAAAATTTCAATCTACCTGCTACGAACTTCATTATTGTGAAACATACTAATGAACCTAACGAGAAAACACTGCCCCATCTAACCTGGGATCAAATGCGTGAGATGCAACAGTACGGACAAAGCTTCTACAACCATACCTATAATCATCATCTTTATCTTGATCCTGGTACATATAAGCAGGCAGCGTTAGTTAGCTTGAAAGAAAATGAGACCGAAGAAGAATACGTCAATCGCATAAAAAATGATCTTTCCTCTGCGCATGAGTTACTCGTTAAGGAGTTAGGTGACCAGCCTAATATCGTCGCTTTCCCTTATGGACGCTACGATGATAAATTACTTGAAATCAGCAAAGAACTTGGCATTGAACACACATTCAATATAAAGAAGGGTATTAATCAGTCCAAAGGGGCTAAGCAGACCAATACCGCAGTATACCACAGAGTGAACGCTGGCTTATCAAAAATTAGTGGCGAAGATTTGTTGAAGCTTATTAAAAGACAGTAATGATTACAATCACAAATGAATTAGAAAAAAAACGAAAGGGCATGAGTGCAGTACCGCACTCATGCTCTTTCGTTGTCTGGTTCAATAACTTGTCTTATTATAGGGAAGAAGTTCATCGTATATGGTTTTACATTTATTTATACCTTGAAAAATACAACATAACGAGAACTAAATTCCCGATAGCGAGTATTGAGATTATTGATTTCCTCTTCAGTCTCATTGACCATAATTTGAAATAGCCAAATATGGTTGCAATTATCAAAACAGCCACAAATAACATTTTGTCACCATCAATTCCCATTCTCTTGGAATGAAGGATACCAGCCTACATCGATTAGAACTTGGCCAGAACCAATTTTCAAATCACTAACCATACAACCCCTCCTTCACTTTGTGAGCTTTTTATATTCGACTCGTAACAGGTCTAACAATTAACTTAATGAATCCAGAAAACCTAGTGCCGTCTTATTTCCAGGCTCACTAAGCAGAATTTCTTTAGCTGTCTCTATTGCTTCTTCTCGACTAACAAGTTCATCGGGGACTTGATACAAAAAAATCAACATCTCTTTAATTGAATGATCAGTTGGATGTAACTCTATCGCTCTCCTTACATGATATAAGCTTGAAGTAGAAGCTCCCTCTATAAAAGATAGTGATGTAGATAATAGAGTTGCTGCGAGACTATGCAGGCGTGCCGTTTCATTATCCATAATCAATTTGCATACAAAAGTGTAACATGCTAAATTACTTAACTCATAAGATAATTTAATGCAGAATTCATCTAATTCCTCATCACTTAATCCTTTATCTTCTAGTAACATAGCCGCCTCAGTATGTTTACCAGAATTCAACAATTCAATTATTAGATAGATTATAATGCCGTGTGGAGTTGTTAAACTTGTATGTGACTCTTCGACATTAAGTAATTGTTTTTCTAGATTCCATTCTTTCGGTTTAGACGAGGAATTGCTAAACCATATCGCTCCTTCTTCTATCCACTTATCTCTATACTCTTGATGACTTATCCCTCTATCTAAATCATCAACACCAAATTGGAATCCGCAACAACTACATATTTCAAAACTCCCAGTCTTTACATCATTATTAACATATGGAGGTTCATCTAACTGGTCATACCCACAAACTGGACATAAATACATATTCACACCCCATAAAGATACTGTTGTCTATCCTAATATGTCACTCTATCGAAAAGCTTTATCTTTCCCCATGTTTACCCACTATTAACTTCGAAACAAAAATAACCAAATGCCAAATCCTCAACTGTTAAATCCATTAATTCAATCGACCACTGCATTAGTTTCGGAATCATATCGTCCAGAAACTCCACATAACGTTGCAATATCCTCTGATATGTCACAGTATCATCATACTTGCATAATGGATAAAGGATTGTTCCATATCGATACTCTTCATCAGTCATCTCGGATTTACTCTTACCTACACAATCTTCCATATGATTTAATTCATCAGCTTCACTAAATTGATCTCTGCATTCCAAATAGAACATGTAATCGTCGAATTCAATTTGTTGATCCTTCCTCGCGTTTCTATAAAAAGGATTGAATTTAATATATTGGGTAGTCGAGTCGGTATTAATAATTTTACTGATTAAATATTTCAAATTTATAAGCGTAGGATAATAACTATTTAAACCATTATTATAAATAGTTTGATCATGAACGATACCGTTAATGATCCCTTCTTTCTTCTCAATATTTTCCATTTTCTCACTCCTACAATCAAATCCTACTCCAATCTAAATGATCTTCCTGTAATCTCAATATCAGGGTTAAGTTCCTTCAGCTGCATCCCATATTCTTTCTTCATGCTAGATATATGCAATGACTCTAAATTCGGAAAATACGACTTAAGTTCAATAATATCCACTTGAACATTGCACAATATAAAGTCAAGATGCTTGACGTACTTTAATTCTCCAAGCTCACATAGATTCATTTCATTGGGACAGCTGTTTACAATTAATGTTTCTATCTTCTCAAATGAACTTAATGTCCGCAGATCTAGTTTTTTGCATCCATCTACAATTATTCTTGTAATATTACTATTATCTCCTGTAAAACGTTCTAAGCTGCGGCAACCTAATACGTATATTTCCTTTAAATCTGGAATGGCCGCTATATTTCCTAACTCCTTAAACTTCCCTCTCCTAAATCCAATAAACTCAAAAGGTACGCTTCTCCACTGAGTTAGATCCACCTCCATTGAGCGATTTAGATCTAGTTTTTTTAAACTTCTGCATTCAGCTATAGCTGTTAAATCTTCTAATCGCTCTACAATTATATTTATTGACTTTACTTGGATTTGAGAAAGGAGCGAAATATCTCTTCGTCGATTGCGATGCGTTTCTATTAAGATGTATTCACCCTTATCAAACCATTCAATGCCTTCGAATGTTTTAATATGTTGACCATATATAGCTAATGTTCTTAAGTTTGAAAAAGCGCTAAGTACATTAAGATTTTTCAATGAGGAATTATAGTTGATGGTAAGATGTTGAATACGATCCATTCCTTCTAATTTTATTAAATGTTCTATTAAAGCTACGGCATCAATTTCTGCCCCTAATGAATTACTTATTCTCAAACTGTCATACTGCGGTTCTATGTGTACCAATTGAGTAAAGTCGGACTCTTCTACTTCAATCTCTGTCGACATTAGGTTCATCCTTTCTTTTTCATGCTAATCCATATTGTGACAAAGTGCTCTGTTGTGAATCGGATTGATTTCCACTTAGAACAATAAAATTTGTATTATGTTCATTCTGCTTTCTAGCTTTTAATATTCCCCTTGTAATTATACTCCCTACTTTTACCTTTATTTCAGCAGTATACTTCCACACACGATGATTCAATTTTAATTTGATCACCAGAGTTTAATATAATTAAAAATTTAATTTTACTACAATCACTTTCAAGATTAACATTGTTCTCTAAACTATCATCTATTGAAGCTTCTAAAAAATAAAACCCACTTCCCCAAGGTTCTTGACAACTAATCGAAAAAAAAGAAAGTTCTTTAAACGTTAAATTTAACATCCTACTCTTTTGGTTCGGTATATTTAGCATAGTAGAAATAAATACTGTTTGATTACGATAATCACAATTTACATCTAATAGTTCAGCATCATGTAAATCTAATTTTTCAAACTCAAGCTTATTCTTTGAGTTAATAATCATTGACTAACTCATCTCCCTTTATTGTGATATAAAATTTTCATCACAGTAACCTCACTAATAAATCTACCAAGACTAGCATCGAAGTATCACGTGGTTCATTATCCAACTTTTGTATATTTATATTTTAATAATGTTTTCCCATATTTGAACTCTATCAATTTTATCTTATAGTTATTGTATAGTTCATACCCCCCAGTACCTTCACTTAAACCAATTCCATCGTATTTAACAATAACTGTATCCTCTACAGTTATAATTTGACCATTGATCTCATACTCCAAGTAAAAAGGAAACTCTCCGTAAGTATATGTAGGTTTAGGAGGATTTTCTCCAAATAAGAGTCCTACATAAATTAGTAACCAAGGACCTACAGTAAATGCAAAAAGAAGAAGTATTATTATTGCTGGGATTAACATACCTCAACGGATTATTCAACATAGACGTATCCTAGTTAATAAACCTCGTGCTTTCGCTGTTAATTTTTAGTATATCATCCAACATGTTGTTCTGGAAGATTAGGCATCTGATAATTCGCTTGACGCTTCATTAGATAATAAATACCAAAATGTTTCCTTCGGTGTCTATGTAATATCACTGCCACGCCCTTCTAGGCAGTGCATGTATGTAGAATTATATTCCGTTTGACAGTAAATCACCATTAAGTATCTGCTGGCATTTAAGGAAAAATGATATCGATTATCCTCTTATTAACAATTCAGACATATGTATAATGTAAATTTAACAATGTAAGCGGTTGTGTAACAAAGCTGTCATACATCCTTGTGAAAAATTTCACATCATTTATGTAGTTGGAATTGGTACTATTTGAGTAAGAACAAAAATAAATTTCCAACTAGGAGCGTGAGAGAAATGGCGGTTAAGAATGAAGCGGTTAAGGACATTAAACAGAGTGCTGAAGGCTATATCCAGACTGTGATTGACAAATCTTTAAAGGCACAAGAGAAATTCATGGATATGAATCAAGAGCAAATTGACAACATTGTAAAGGCAATGGCTCTTGCAGGTCTCGACAAGCATATGTATCTTGCGAAGCTGGCTGTTGAAGAGACCGGACGAGGAATATACGAAGACAAAATCACTAAAAATATGTTTTCAACAGAATCTATTTACCACAGCATTAAATATGAAAAAACTGTAGGTGTTATCGAGAATAATCCGTATGAAAACTATCAGAAGATTGCTGAGCCTGTAGGGATCATCATGGGTATTACTCCAGTAACAAATCCAACATCTACTACGATGTTTAAGGCACTTATCTCAATTAAAACACGTAATCCGATTATTTTTGGATTCCATCCGTCTGCACAAAACTGTAGTCGTGAAGCAGCGAAAATTTTACTTGAAGCAGCTGTGAAGAATGGTGCTCCTGAAGACTGTATTCAATGGATCGAGCAGCCTTCTATGGATAAGACAAATGCACTTATGAATCATCCAGATGTTGCTTTAATTCTAGCCACAGGTGGATCTGCTATGGTCAGAGCGGCATATAGCTGCGGTAAACCGGCTCTTGGCGTAGGTCCTGGTAACGTGCCATGCTTCATTGAAAAAAGTGCAGACATTAATCAAGCTGTTACTGACCTAATTCTGTCTAAATCATTCGATAATGGTATGATTTGTGCATCTGAGCAAGCAGTTATTATTGAAGAACCCATTTATGATCAAGTGAAGAAGAAAATGATTGCTAATGGATGTTACTTCCTTAATAAAGAAGAAACTGAAAAATTGACAGCTGGTGTTATGAATACAGAAAAATGTGCTGTAAACCCCGTTATCGTTGGCCAATCCGCAGTTAAAATCGCACAAATGGCTGGCATCGAGGTTCCAGAAGGCACTAAGATTCTAGTAGCAGAGCTTGAAGGTGTAGGCATAAAATATCCGTTGTCTGCAGAGAAGCTAAGTCCTGTACTTGCATGCTATAAAGTAAAAAATGCTGCTCAAGGTATTGAACGTGCTGCCGAAGTCGTAGCCTTTAACGGGATGGGTCACTCTTCAGTTATTCATTCTCACAATGAAGAGGTTATCCAGAAGTTCTCTGACCGTCTGCAAACAGGACGTATTATTGTGAACTCACCGTCTTCACATGGTGCTATTGGTGATATATATAATACGAACCTACCATCACTAACACTAGGCTGTGGATCTTATGGTCGTAACTCTACTTCTTCAAACGTAACAGCAGTGAACTTAATTAACGTAAAAAGGGTGGCACATCGTACTGTGAATATGCAATGGTTCAAGGTTCCAAACAAAATCTACTTTGAAAAGGGCTCAACGCAGTACCTATCAAAAATGTCGGATATTAGCCGTGTAGCTATTATCACTGACCCTATGATGGTAAAACTAGGTTATGTGGAAAGAGTAGAGCATTACCTTCGTCAACGTCAGATTCCAGTAGTAATAGAAGTGTTTTCTGAGGTAGAACCGGATCCATCTACGACTACTGTAGATCGTGGTACAGAGATGATGAATCGATTCCAACCAGACTGTATCATTGCCCTGGGCGGTGGATCTCCAATGGATGCTGCCAAAGCAATGTGGCTGTTCTACGAGTATCCGGATACTAATTTTGAAGGTCTAAAACAAAAGTTCATGGATATTCGCAAACGGATTTACAAATACCCGCGTCTAGGTAGAAAAGCTAAATTTGTTGCGATCCCAACGACATCAGGTACTGGTTCTGAGGTAACATCTTTCGCGGTTATTACGGATAAAAATCTTGGCAACACGAAGTATCCTTTGGCTGACTACGAATTGACACCAGACGTAGCGATTGTTGATCCTGAATTCGTATACTCTCTGCCTAAGGTAGCAGTAGCGGACACCGGTATGGACGTTCTTACACATGCTATTGAAGCCTATGTATCTGTCATGGCAAATGACTACACAGATGGTCTTGCGATTAAGGCAATCCAACTCGTCTTCAAGTATCTTGAAAAATCAGCACTCGAGGGTGATCCGGTTGCTCGTGAGAAGATGCACAATGCTTCTACGATTGCTGGTATGGCATTTGCGAACGCATTCCTTGGAATTAACCACAGCCTTGCACACAAATGGGGCGGACAATATCATACTGCACATGGAAGAACAAATGCAATCCTTCTGCCTCACGTTATCCGTTACAATGCGAAAAAACCAACCAAATTTGCTTCATTCCCTAAATATTCGCACTTCGTAGCAGATGAGCGTTATGCTGAACTTGCACAGATTCTTGGTTTACCTGCTCGTACGACTGAAGAAGGTGTAAACAGCTTAATAAATGCTATCCGCAAACTCAACAGTGTGCTTGGTATTGAAGAATCGTTCCAGCAATTAGGCTTTGACGCTAAGGACTTCGAAGCTCGCGTGGATTACTTGGCAGACCGTGCATTTGAAGATCAATGCACAACTGCGAACCCGAAATTGCCACTTGTTACTGAATTAGCAGAGGTTTACCGTAACGCCTTCTACGGTCGCTTCTAACTAGCTTCAACTAAAAGTAAAAGGATGAAATCCAACACGGATTTCATCCTTTTAATTGTCCAATTCAGAATAAGTCTCACTTAGAATTAATTATTCTAATCTAATTGCTTTAGCATCCTTTACATTGATCCCAAATTCAGCCTCAGGAAACGGTGAAAGTTTTTGAGTTTTTAATATATATATCCCTTCATGATCACTAGGTTGTAGCGTAGTAAAAAAATTCTCTTTCGAGTTCCACGATATCCCACTCACTTTAGGCAAATCTAATTTGATTCTTACTTCCTCATTACTTTGTACGCTTTTCAAATACAGCCTGATTGAACTATTCCTTTGAAATGTATTTACCAATTCGGTGCGATATTCATATTGATTATCTGCAGTAACTTGCATAGTATCTATTTTAATATTCTCAGTTAACCACCCATTTGTATTAACATATTTAAGAAATGGTACACTTAGTAAGATCATAATTACAAGTAGAACTGTAACACCTAACATACTATAAGGTGACTTCACCCCTCCGTTTTTTAACATATACAATGAATAAAGTATCAATATAAACGAAGGAATTCCAAATACTACAAGAATGACTGTTGCTACTAGATCAACACCTCTTTGAAAGTTAGCAGTACTACCTAAAACAAACCACATAATTGAACCAAAATTTATAACAATACATGTCCACCACAAGGTATTGAAAATGACTACAATTTTTTTATCTTCTCGAACCTCACTTTTCGATTTGGTAAATAATGTATTACTCTCACGCATCAATTGAATTGTGCATTATAGAATGGTTTTCTACACCATAAAAGTTTTCTATAATTTTTATTGATTTTCAGGTAATATCACTTCTATATTTTGCGCATATTCAAAAGTTGGTGTGCGAGCTTTCATTGATTTCTTGTTGCTACCGCCATTTCTTTGTATTAGATCATAATTATTATATACATGTAAATGTTGTCCTACATCAGTTGTAAGCTGAAACTCTCTAACTGGTGTTGCTATAGTTATCAACGTTTCAATTTCAATCCCCAATAATGAAGTTTTCACAAATAGTTAGAAATCAGTCTTTGAAAGCAATTAGACGAATAGGAAATCAAAAAATATTAATCTCCTGCAATATGTACAAATTCAGCAGAAGCATTTAATAAAAATTGTGTAAGTTCATCGATGTTAGAATGAAATTGAAAATCAATATATTGCTTCATATTTTCGAGGTCCTGTGCCAGTAAAATTATTTCCGGCTTTGAATACTTTACTTTTGATGTGTAATAATCATTTATTTTCCGCAAATATAAGTAACTTCTCCAATTACTGTTACTAAACAATGACTTATGCAGATCTTCACTAATTTCAAATAAGCCAATATCATTTTTATTGTTGTATAATACAACATCCAAGCCCATAGATTCATTTCCTCATTTCCAATTTAATGACGGGAATGCAGTTACTACTGTTCCATCTTTGTCCACACCCATTTTTCCGAAAATTCTTTCTCATAAACCAATCGATCACCATCTTTACTTATCCTATCAGGATTATTTAATGTTTCCCTGGAATAAGTTTTCCAATAACCTCCTTTAACAGTCCATTTACTTTTATGTTTCCATCCTGATAAACTAGTCCAATAAATTGCTTAACTTAATGTCTACCGCCTAAATCAATTAGTCTATCCAAAAAATTGGAGTAATGAGTAAGAAATTCTTGAACAGCCCAACCTACTTGCTTTACCATCAGGATCATATAAACTGTTACGAATTGCAATATCAAATAAATACTTAAATTGATTATTGTTTTTACCACCAGGTATTATTTTTTCCGTTTTTAAATAATGTCCCTATGTGAGATCTGTAGTCCCAATATAGTTGAGAATTATTACTTGTATTACGTGCATCCTCAAGGGCTACTACTAAATCCAAAAGCAAAGACTCGTATTTATGTCCACTCGGATCAACATACCTCAACGGATTATTCTGAACATACGTATACAAGTTTAGCCCAAGCGGATTATTCAATTCCCCTTCATACGTATCCTCACTTATAAAGCGGCCTACTCCCGAATCAAAGTATAATGTAAAAAAAGAAACCATATTGACCATTTTCCATAGGTAAATTACTACATAGGAATCTCTTGCTTCTCCTTGAACCACATTTTTTTCTGACCTCACACTATTTGGTATCATCTGTATATAACATATGAATGATTACTCACGTAGTGTAGGATGTCCCCAAAAGCTAACATCGTTATCATACATACACAATAAATTGAATCTACTCAAATTTGGTTATGTTTATTTCCTCCTAGCTCCTAATTCTTTTCTTAAGTGATTTTCAAATAATTCCTTCACATCAACAAAATCGCTCATCTTGTGAGAATAGTGTTTTTTGTTATCAAATCCGACGTATTCAATTCCTCTACAATACGATAGGTCTCCATCTACTATATTGGTTTTGCTAAATACGAGGAATTTCAGATTAGGAAGATTCTCAATGAATTTAAGTGATGTTATATCCCCACAATTAATTATTGATAACCTCTCTAGGTTAGACATTTCTCCAATGATTTCGATATTTTGTATACCTTTACACGATTCTAGTGTGAAATTTTTTAATAACTTGATATGCACAACATCATTAATGGTTGTAAGCTTGCTCAAATAATTCAGTTCCAATGACTCTAAGTTATTCAGATATTGGATACCATCTAATGCATTTATTGTACCTTGAGTCAGTTTGAGTTTTTTTAGACTATTTAACAATAAAAGCGAGACTAAGTTTTTTTCTTTTGGCTTAAATTTCCACAAAGATAACTCATTTAAGTTAATACAGTTTCCAAGTCCGATTACATTTTTTGTAACCGTATAGATTGAGAGTATTTTCAATTCTCTAAAATGAGTTAAATCTACCTTCCCCTTTGGTTCCTCTAAAATTAACTCCTCTAAACTTTGTAAGCCGTATAAAACCTCATAATTTTCCAATGAAATAGATAAATTAAGTTTCCTTAAGTGCGTTAAATACTGAATAAATGTAATATTCTCTAAAGAATAATATAAACTAGTAAGAAAAATAGCTGTAATACTATGTTTTTGAATATAGCTTACGTATTCAGACAACTTATGATCTTCAACTATAATGTACTCTCCGTTAAGGAATAATAATCCATTTTCCATTTCAATCGCCATCATTTCCCCCCGCTTCTTTGCATCTGTCTCCTTCAAATAAACAATTTTTAATTTCAACGGCCTACTACAAGGGAAGCATATCAGACACTCAAGATTCTTCTGTTTACATTGATTTACTTTAACCCTTAATAACAAATGCTTGTTTCTTGGCATGTGTATTTATGTTATTGACTAAATTATCTCTATAGATTGAAATGCAATTTGGAATTTCTCTGTGGTTATCAGGATAAATATTCTCTGGGAAAATAAAGAAATTATCTCTATCCATTTTTTTGATTATATAATAGTTCCCTTCGAACTCCCCACTTCTAATATGAAAAGAAGTCACAAAATCATAAATAGATTCATACAACTCTTGAGATGATATCTCATCATCTAAGAATCTTTCAATTAAATTTGACATATTTGCTTTTCCTCCTATTTAACTGGATATGCAGATAACATTGCACCATCTTCAGAAGGGCTGGTTTTTATCAATGTCTCTCCACTTGATTCGACTGCTTGCCCTGCACTAATAATTTTTTCATACGATTAATTCCCTGCTTTGTTAATCTATTATCTAATACTTTACCATTTTGCATTTCATTTTTTAATATCTCTTCTGCCCCTGCTTTTGTATCCCCTAAGAATTTTGAAAAGTTCCCTCCAGTTGTTTAATTTACATGGAACTTAGCTGTCCGATTTATTCGACACTGGGAGCACTGAAAAAAATACCACATGAAGCTGTTACACTCACATGTGGCCCAACATATATTTGAATAGATTATACATTAATCATTTTTTCGGTATTATTGGTGGATTTGTAAATTGCTCCGTGATCCAACGGAAAAAATCCTTCGGGCCAAACTGTCAAATCATTAAAGAGAGCCCCTTTAAGGTTTGATTTTTCCAATGCTTCACAGTTAAGAATAGTACCAAATAACAATGCCCCCTGAAAATCGGCATCACTAACATTTGCATTAGTTAAATCTGTATTAATCATGCTTGCATCTTTAAATGAAGCATATAAACAAGTTGTATTGGTTAGTTTTGCATCATTTAAAATGGCATTATTCAATATACACATAATTAACGATGCCTCGGTAAGATCTGCTTTCAAAAGATTTGCACTACTAAGATCAGCATTTCGCAAATTTGCTTTGCGAAGACTCTATCTCATTAGTTGATAATTGTTTAAAATAGCTCTGTGTAGATTGTATTCATCCAAATTTGCTTCAATAAGTGAATCTGCATTCACCATGATTGGATCATCACTTACTAGAGTATGTATTTTTATCATTCCTGTTTACTCCTTTACCTATTTTCCCAATCTATGCAACATAACGATGATAACCATTGTTCAATTCAGAATAAGTCTCACTTAGAATTAATTATTCTTTTCGCTTCTTTTTCTCGTATGTAAATATGATACTGAATTTCTGGAAACGGAGAGTCATTGGTAGTGATTAATTTATAGATATTCATACTTTCATTTTTCACAACAATGATTAAGTATATTGAGACAGTTAACAGAAGGGTTGACGGAATTACTAGACAAAAAAATAAAACAGTTGTAACCAAATCTATTTCGCGATTGAAATTGGAAGTTGTTCCCAATACAAACCAAATAAGTGAAATTAAATTGATGATGCTCGATGCTATCAGATAGTACATTCTAATGCCAAACCTTATGTCCACTTGGATCAGTATAAGTCAATGGATTATTCTGCGCGTATGTATACAAATTCAACGTAAGCGGATCATTAATCTCCCCCTCATACGTATCCTAGTTTATAAACCTCATGCTTTCACTGTTAATTTTTAGTATATCATCCAACATGTTGTTATGGAAGAATCGGCAGCTATGTCGGTTTCATTACGCTTATATTGGCGGTTTTGAGCGTGGAGAACGTAATATTTCTTTGGATTTACCTGTTGTGATTGATTTGTCAGATCGTTCATTCTCGTGGGTCATGGGCAAGTATCTTAACTCGTATTAAAAAGAAACCACTTCAGTTATGCAACTCCTGATCTCAATGGGGGCAACAGTATATATAAGGAACTCTTGGAATCTCAGGGTTATGACGTAAACACCGCAACCACTTCTGCTTTTGTCCAGCAGAGGAATAAAATCCTGCCCTCTGCTGTGGAATGCTTGTTTCACAAATTTACGCAATCGTATACGGATATCTGCATTAAAATACACCGTCGGTCTGACGAATTTTCACACAAAGAAGCAAGCGTCCATCATCCAAGAGATTTTCGCAAGAATGATCATGTACAATTTCGCTGAAATGATGACCTTACACGTCGTCATTTCCCAAATGGATAAACGCCACCAATACCAAGTCAACTTCACGGTCGCCGTTCACGTTTGTAGACATTTCTTGCTTGCACAAAAAACAAACGGCACAGGGCTTTTTCCCATGCCGTTTCGATTTCCATTTGTATTCCCTATTTTGTCTTTGAGCTTAACTTAATGACATTGGCCTGGCAGACTACCTTTTTTGTAAATGGAATCGCTCTAATTGCTCGTATATTTTACCCAATCATATTCGGCATATAACGGATTAGCCCCATTATATGAGCCAAGCCAGCTATTAACTCCCGTACCATTCCAGATATTCATCATAATTTTACCGGGATTGCTTGGAATGTTGGTAGTAGCTGTATGCTTTAATACGCCGTCTACATACCATTTGATAGAATTGGGCTGCCAATCAAATGCATACGTGTGGAATCCGGTTGAAGCGTCGAATCCGAGATTTATAGTCTTCTCATTACCGCCTACACCATTTTTGAAATAATTAAATTGTACTTTGGTCGTATCCTTACCCAAAAATTCAATATCAATCTCGTCCCAAGGCGTACCATCGGTAGGACCAGTATAGGTGAAAAAGGAGGATACGATACCGATATTTTTCGCCGGTTTCATATTAACCTCGTAAAGCCCATATCCGTGTTTTTGAGTAGAACGATATTCACCGCAATCGAATTGATTATAAGCGGAGCTTGTTAGACCAAGCTTTAGTTTCCCATCACTTGTGAAGTTGACATTGTTTGCACGCCAAGTGCAGTTAAACATACCACCATTCGAATATCCATCAGCTTTTTGCCATGTAGCGTTATTGAAATAAGTCAGTGGCTCCCAAAGCACGTAAGCTCCATACACATTAGCAACTAAGATGAGAGAAAGCATGAATGCGATAATACCAGATAATATCGATTTTTTTTTCATAAAACCCCTCCAAAATATAAAACTCACTAATTGAAAGTGAACATATTTAATGATTCTTGCCATTTAGTATGCGCTTTCATTAGTGGCAATTTTATTATATATCCCTCCCAAGTATTGATATATACCAATATTTAAAGATCCGATAACCTTTTTCAAAGGTCGTTGCATGGAGTGCGCGAAAAAAGACACTTAAACGCACCAATAATAGCGATTCAAGTGTCCAATGTTGAATTTTTTATAAGTTGATAAATTTTATAAGTTGCTAGTAGCGTTACGTCGCTAATGCATAGATAGTATTGCATACGACAATCCTTTAGTCATCTTCTTTTTCTATTCTTACATCTGAATACGTCGTTTCACCTTTAGTAATCTACGATTGAAACTCGTGTCATGGCATCCTCTACTTTCAATAAATCTTGAAAATGTGATGCCATGTCCATATCCCAATCGTTCATGCGCTTTATCATTCGAGCCATTCATCATCTCCTTTAATTAACCCGCATGGAGTTCGTGGATGAAAAAATACCGCCTGCAAACGATATGCAAACGGCGTTCTTGTAACAGCCGTCTATAATATATTGTCGTAAGAGCGTTTCCTGAATTAGTACCGATTGCCCAGGTTCCATTATGGAATTATTTCGTAGTTTAGTAGGAGTGTTCTTAATAAAGTTAATTTGGGCATCAATACCCGATTCTTTCAGCACTGGGTGGGGTACTGCTAAGAAAAAACCACATGGAGTTTTGCTCTCATTTGGTTTAAGAAACAATTAGTCTACCATTTTATATATTTTCATCGAATGGCAATGGGATTAAATCCTTCTTATTTTTGTTCCACCAAAATGAATTCCGTCCATAATATACTTCATGTGCCCATTCATCTGGTAACATGTGAAAAATCATACAATCATTATCCATATGACTGCTTTTTAACCAATGTCTATTGACACGCCCAACTGCTTCTTGATGTGAAATTTTGAATAACATAACTAGCTGATTCACAATCTCATCGAAGTATCTTTCCGCTTTTTCTGTTGTTGAAAATATATACTTCTGCATTAATTCTCTGCCTTTCATATCAATCCTCCCAAAAAAACTACCAATATCGCCCTTTGTTATTGGACTGTTATCCATTGGTCCATGATGTTAATTTATTCGCTAGATCGTAAGTATACGTTTCTACGGTTGCCGTACTACTTTCAACGGCAGACTTCGTAAGCCGATTTCCAACTTCATCGTACTGATAGCTTGTTGTTGCCCCATTGCGTGCTTGCACTTCAATTAATTGATTCAAAGCATCATAGATGTAATTGGATTGTTCTAGCTCATGAGCACCTTCCTGTGATCGATCCTCATCACTGCCTCTTGCTTGACGCGTCTTCCTGCAGCATATTTCCTACTTCATTATACGTATAGCTCAGCTGCTCTAACGCTTCTCCACCTGATGAATAATGCGTTAAACGACTAAGCTGCCCCAGCGCATCATATTCATAATGGGATGCTCCCGTATTCGGTAGACGCTTTTCTATCATTCTACTATTCGCATCATAGGTATACGTGGTAAGACCACTGCTTGCATCCCTTACCTCTGTCACTCACCCGAGCCATCTGTCATTTCTAAGCGGCGTCCAATAAGGTCATAGCTATAGCTCGTTTGCTGTCCATCACTATAGATAGCCTTGATCACACGACCTACTTCATCAAATTCATAGCCTGTTGTCGTACCATCTTCAGCGGTCATCGAAAGCAACTGACCGTTGTCATTATACTGATAGGACAAAGCTTCACCTAATGGATTAACACGTTGAACAAGCTGATTCGTCTCATTGTACCGATAACTTGTCATCGCCCCTGCTGCATTCGTCTGCTCTATCCGATTACCGTTCGCATCATAATTAAACTGTGTTTCGCTTCCTAAAGCGTCAACCATCTTTGTTACATTGCCCAGTTTATCATACGTATAGCTTGTCATTACCTTTTCTATGTCGACTGGCACGTTACCAGATTATTCAAATTAAACAGTGTATCAATATTTTGTTACAACTTAACAAATACTTTTTTCACTCATACCATAAGTAGTTGCTCCATGTCTTTAGAAAGTTGCGACATACAAAAAATAAAGTGCATACTTTTATGTTTCCAATACATGTCATTTGTTATGTTTGTATATAATCGTGAGAAAGCAAAGGTACGCTATTGCAAGCATTATACGTTAGTAACTGAAGTTTTAAGAAGGAATATACAAATTAAAATAAATAGGTTATAAAATTCGAGCGATGATTCGGTCTGTACGTACAGTGACATTAGTAAAGTAGATTTTAGAATAAATGCAAGTTAGGTTACTTTAAACTTAGCTGTCCGATTTATTGGGTACTGGGTGGGGGCACTGCTAAATAAAAGAAACCACATGGAGTTTTCATACTCACATGTGGTATTAGATCATTACAACTCAGAATCATAATATCTCATTAATAACAAAGCTCATTCAAAAATCCATTTTTCTTCCTGATCCTTACGACCTGAAGCATGTATGTCATTAACCGTTTTCACTCCACGATACCATGCCACGTATCTAACTTCATTCACTTCATATTCAATCTTATAAATAACATTTCCAGAGTAGCTTTCTAAAAATGGACTTTCCTCTAGCTTTACCTTATCTATTTCCAAAATTAAGCCATTTCTATTTGATATAATCCTTTCCATTTCTTCAGTGTGTTTTTGTTTTAAAATAATAAGTCCAATAGGTACTGCGACAAGAAAAATGATTAGCATGACTCCAAACATAGTAGCTAACATTAATTTCCTAACTTTTTTACTCACTACTACCTCTCCCATAGTCAAGATACTATCCCTATGCTATTCATCAATTTGTGATCTTTTTACAAATTTCCACAAATAATATATACATGCAGTAACTAAAAACAACGTTTATTACATAGCTTAACATGATATTCTGCACAATTTGATTGATACCAAATCCATTGATGAACAGTATGAAATAGGAAAAAAATACAAACAATATAATAATACTAATCTTTAACCTTTTTTTCCTCTCTACTTTCTCTTCTATTAATTTCATGTAGTACCAAAATGATAGAAACATTGCGAGATATGGTATAGCAAACTTTATAAAAAGAAGGGTTTGCTTGAAATGGTTCTTAAACATGTATTTTCCTCTACCTTCGTAATTATAGCAATTTACTAGCATTCTAATAACTATAGATACTAGCAAAGTGCTATAAAAGCTATTTCCCTAAAATATCCATCCACTCATCATAGGTTGGAGATCCATAAAAATAATCCCCACCTTCAGGCAAATTTAACGGGAGTTTAAGTCTAATTATGACATATTCACCCTCAGTAGATACATTAACAACAGGGAGTAAATGTACCTTTATACCACCACCTGCACCGCCTGCTAACTTCCAATATTGACCTGTAGTGTCGATTTTTCCTTGTATTTCACCAAATAATCCACTTCCACCGCTTACTCCACCACCCATTCCAGTATTAGTATTCCCTCCATTATTTATCTCTGCAGCTCCGCCAATAAAGAAACTTGCTCCAACCTCAAATTTAATATATACATTCCTTTATATGTACCTTTGTTAATTGAATCTATAATACCTTGTGCATGCCACCAATTAGTGCTAGCAAAAGCTATATTCTCAGTAGCTTTATCTTTGTCTGTAGTTATATTCGATAGTTTAGCTCCCCATGAATCATAGAATTCACTCTTAACTTTTGCTTCACCATTCAGATCAATATAAATTAATGGATTATTCTCAACATACGTATACAAATTCAAACTAAGCGGATTATTCAATTCCCCTTCATACGTATCCTCATTAATAAAGCTTACTATCCAATAACAGCGATGGAGTTTATGTGGTACTTTAGTAAATCCCTTATGTTGAGAAGTAAACTTGCTTTCTTGAAACACTTTATCCATGTACTCATTCGCTGCTCCTGTATTAACTTTTTTGTTCATCATCTCTTCACCTACCTTCATATCTTGTGTCCAATTTATGGATGTTGATATATCAGAAAGCGGCTAGTTTAAAACGTATCCTTACCTTTTCTATGTCGACTGGACGTTACCAGATTATTCAAATAAAACAGTGATACCATATTTTTATTGCAACCTAACAAATGCTTTTTCCACTCTTTCCGTAATTAGTCTCTGCATGTCTTTAGAAAATTGCGACATATAAAAAATCAATTTCATATAATTATATAATCGTGAGAAAGCAGAGGTAAGCTTTTGTATGCATTACACGCTAGTAACTAATGTTTTTGGAATAAATATACAAATAAAAATAAAACAAATAGGTTTTGAAATTCGAGCGATGATTAGGTCTGTACTTACGATCTTATTAGTGGAGTAAACGCTAGTTAAGTTACATTAAACTTAACTGTCTAATTTATTCGGTGCTGGGTGGGGCACTGCTAAAAAAATACCACATGGAGTTTTTACGCTCGCATGTGGTTTAATCATTCTTTTGCTCTATTGCATTTTAATTACGAGAAATATAATACAAAATATTAAAAAGGACAGATTGAACAAAGCAACAATCAAATTATTTTTCACAAAACTATTAACAAATAGCAGCAGTAAAAGTACTGAAACAAAGAGAATAAATACGACCCATCCCGTAAGTGAAAACAGATATACAATAAATAGAATTACTAATATTATCCCTGTGTAGAATAGTTTATGCTCCATTTTCATTGATTACTTCCGCCCTTTTTTCGTTACGTACCAATATCTCTCCTCAATAACTATAGGTCTGTTGGTCACAATAACTAAATTACTTATTTCTCCTGTATCGGTATTTGTTCTCCATATAATATGTCTCTCATTACCTACATCAGGCGAAACAATATAATCACTAAGCGCCCATTGTGATACTTCAGGAACAACACCAGCAGTAGCAGCTTTCACCACTGATTGTACTTGAGTAGATGTGCCACTGGTATAATACGCAAAATAATAACCCGTCGTTCCTGCAAGTGCTAATTTTCCTACTATCTGTTGAGTCTTATCACCAACACTATACTTATGGGACTCCGTGTAGTATTCATATCCGGATTGTTGCTCATATAGTACATCGCCATTATACGAAATTCTGACTTGATGTGCTTTAGTCACATCAGAATTAGCAACATTTTAACTGATAGATAAGGATCAGTTGATTGAAGTAAACCATCTAAATATGAATACTGACTTCTAAGTCTATCAGCCTCAGCACTTGCCGCTCTCATTCCAACTTTATCATTGGAGTCGTTGGCTATCATCCACTTTTTTTCGATCGTTTAGTAGTCCGTTCACTTTCCAAAGTTCTGAATTTACCCCGATTGCAACATGCCCACTCGGATCAACATACTTCAACGGATTATTATACACATACGTATAAAGATTCAACGTCAGCGGATTCGCTATATCACCTTCATACGTATCCACACTAATAAAGCGGCCTACTCCTGAATTATTCAATACTCGGTGGGGAGCATATCATATGACTCCATGTGGCTTGAAATAATTACGATCTAGAAGCATTGTTAAGCAAGATTTCACGGAAACCTAAAACAATAGGAGTTGATAATCTCAGATGTTCGCTGTCATCATAACAAAATCTAATTTCTTCTAATTGATTTTCCAGAGTATGAATAAACTCATAAAGATCACTTGATAGTTCGCTCATAGTAAAGGTTAGTAATCTTTGTTGAAATTCAGCAATTGAATATTGTCCTTCCAGAAAACTCTCACACCGTTCAATCATCTTCTTTATATTGTCCATACTTCACCTACTTTGTTATTACTGTCACTACTGCTCTAAAACACTTGTCTATTACATTAAATCCCCCATAAATCTCATTAGCTGAAGTCATTTAATCCTATTAAAAAATTCAAATTAATACCTTTTTCTGTATAAAAGTATAACTCTAATTCTGATAGAAGAAAAATAAAAATAATTACAACTATGCAATATTTAATAGTTCTGAATGTACCACTAAATATTCCTTCTTTTAGTTCCACTGCATAAAAGAGAATATTACCCACGGTTAAACTAAAAACAATCCCAAAAGCTTTAATTGGAATTAAATAACTCCAATGCGGTATCCCAGTTATATTTAAACTAAACATATAACCTATTACATACCCAATTAGTAGATATTTCAGTCTATTAATGTTCCCACTTCCTATTCATTAACATCAAACTTAAAAATAGAATATCCATCCATACCAATAACTATTGTTCCAGTACCGACTTTAGATAAATCTATAGTAACGGTTTTTACATAGGTCCCTGTAGTTATGTAAGTATTGCTATTTATTTTAGTTCCTGAATGTAACACTGTAGTAACTGTTTCAGCTCACTTGCTCATAACCAACACTCCAACCAGACACTGATACTGATTTACTTGGTAATTGTGCAATGCCTGAACCTAATGCGATTAATCCTATCCCAAGTTGTGAACCATTATATAACTTACCACCCAAATCGTCACCTAATAATGATTTGTATCCTTGTTTCATAAATAAAAACACCCTATAGAGTAGACTTTTTACCGTGTCTACACTATAGGGTACAGTTTAGTATAAAGTAGAAGTTTTGTTTTTTCTACTGTCTACTATGATGGGAGCATATCATTTTACACTCACTTGTGGTCGAATGAAGTTTATTGATTTTTCAAAAAATCCAATATCAATTTTCTCGCCTTCTCATGAGAAAGGTATTCATTAAAAAGATGTGGGTAATGAAGTAGTTTTCCCTCAAGAAAGCCATAGTGTATATATCGTTCAAAGAATCCCTTGTGCAACAGATCTACCTGCCTTTCAGGGATCCCCCCTGCATTATTGTTTATGATATAGGTAATCGTTCCTGCAATGACCGAACAATAATCATTAAAATCTGCACTAAAACTATCGTCAATTTGAGAGAAGTCCATTTTAAGATCTTCTCTCATCTTAGTAATGTCTTCATAAGGAAATGGATTACTAAATTTTGTTACAAATAATTCTGCTAATATCCCTTTGTAATTCAGTAGAAGCTCCTCCTTTCATGCCTTAAACCATTAGGTCTTGCCAAAAGAAACAATCGTACCGTCAGGGGCAATATCAATATATTTCCCATTCTTTTTATATCGAGTAGTCCCTTCTACTGCTCCCGAAACAGAGCTTTTAGTCGAACCTTTTTTTGCTGTTTTAGCAAACTCCTCGGCTTTTCTAACATATTGCTCTAAAGTTTCTGCCCCTACAGATGCTCCATGTTTCTTGAAATGATATTCGACTGAATCTGCTATTTTATCGAAACTACCCTTGTTCCATTTTGTTAAATCACAGTTATGCACCCATATTCCAAGATTGGATACAAAGTACGAATGGAACTCGGCTACTTCAAAGTTATAAACAGTTGTTTGTCTCGGCTCTTTCTCAATCTTGTCTATAGCAAGTGTAGTACCATCACTTGAGACAAGCAAGTCTCCATCCTTTAAGTCTTTAACCTCTGTCCAACCAGTACCATCAAGCCAGAATGGATGTTGAGCCGTAGCTTCAATGACCTCATCACCAATGTGAACCTTATAGATTTCATCAGCCTGTTTCTGGAACAGCCCCACGACTTCCTTGTAAGCCTGTTCCCCTGTGACTTCATTCTTGGAAAGAACCTTATCCCCTACCTCGATCTCCTCGATAGGTTTTTCCCCTTCGTCTGTAACTACCTTCGTTCCTGCTGTAAAGCAATTACATGCTTTGGTAACACTTCCCGCGCCCTTTATCCCTGATGTAGCCTTTGTCCCTGACGTAGCCTTTATACCTGAGGTTAGTGCTTTTATCTCTTTTATTGCAGTAGCTCCAAGAACATAGTGAGTGAAGATATAGGCCATTACTTGTCCTTGATCGTTTGCAGAGGCAGTCGGGTCCATCAGAATATCCATTAATTCACCATATGACATCTCATCTACGCGTTTATACGATGTAGATTTTGAGAGCCCAAGTTTCTCATCCAGTTGTTTGCACTGGCTTTCTGAATAACATGGAGCATACCCACTTGGATCAATATACTTTAACGGATTATTATACACATACGTATACAAATTCAAACTAAGCGGATTATTAATCTCCCCTTCATACGTATCCTCACTAATAAAGCGACCTACTCCTGAATCAAAATACCTCGCCCGAGCATAGGACAGATCACTTGCATAATCATATGCGAGTCCCGTATAGCCGAATAGATTATCTGGGCCTGCGTAATTCAAGTCTAGCTTATAGCTATCCTTCATACTACCAAATTCATCGTAATGATAACGAGCTGAGATGGTTCCAGCATCATTCGTTAAGCCAATCACACTTCCTCTTACATCTTCTAGATAGTAAAGACTTGTATAGGCAGCACTTGCATTCGCCCCACTTGCCCCTGATGTCGGTTCCCAATCATTGCTTGCATCGCCACTTGCTTTATAGCTCATGCTTATTCGTTCATTCTGTGCACCATATACATAACGCTGGCTCCACTGCTCATTCGCAATGCTTGCCATTAGCGGCTCAACGTATGGTAATGTCACGTCGTTAGCAAAATAAAGCTCTCGTTGCTCCTGCTTATACTGTGGCTCCCATCCATCTCTTAACCCTTCTAGATAGCTGCTTGGATGCTGATTCGCTCCATCACGACTACCTACGAGCGTACCCATGTAGATGCGATTTCCATCACCGTCATATTGATACGTCGTCGTATCTCCTTGCTCGTTCACTTGACGAACAAGACGATTATCTGCACTCCACTCGTACTGCTCTAGAACACCTGGTGTTGAACTTAGCAGATTCGATGCTATGATGGCATCATCATTCTCTACTTGATCGCTTTCAAGTCCATCCATAGACTCCGCTTGATCTCTATCATCTTCCTCTATTCCTTCTGTAGACTGGGCGTTTTCTTCATCGATGTTCCCGTCGTCTTCTGTAGCTTCAACCTGTTCTTCATCCTGAAAGATCTCATCTTCTAGATTCCCTTCAGCATCAGATACAGCCTCTTGCGATCCTTCTACAGTTTCTACTACTGCTCCGTCTTCTACCGTTTCTACTATAGTTTCTGCTACCGCTCCGTCTTCTACAGTTTCTGCTACAGCACCGTCCCCTACAGCTTCTTCAAGCACCTGCTCAGCTTCCTCTATCATCTGCTCAGGTTCTTCAATAAGGCTCTCTATGTTATTCTCGTCTAGCACTAGCGCATCCTGCAATGAAGTTAAGGCTGTAACGCTAGCTACACCACTAACCTCTAGCAAGTTACCACGCTGATCGTACGTGTAGTTCTTGGACTGTTCTCCATTGGTCCATGATGTTAATTTATTCGCTAGATCATAGGTATACGTTTCTACGGTTGTCATACTACTTTCAACGGCAGACTTCGTAAGTCGATTGCCAACTTCATCGTACTGATAGCTTGTTGTTGCCCCATTACGTGTTTGCACTTCAATTAATTGATTCAAAGCATCATAGACGTAATCGGATTGTTCTAGCTCATGAGCACCTTCTTGTGATCGATCCTCATCACTGCCCCTTGCTTGACGCGTCTCCTGCAGCATATTACCTACTTCATTATACGTATAGCTTAGCTGTTCTAATGCTTCTCCACCTGATGAATAATGTGTTAAGCGACTAAGCTGCCCCAGCGCATCATATTCATACTTGGATGCTCCTGTATTCGGTAGACGCTTTTCTATTATTCTACTATTCGCATCATAGCTATACGTGGTGAGACCACTGCTTGCATCCCTTACCTCTGTCACTTGTCCCAGTACATCATATCCATATCGAACGGATGAATTGTCTGGATAAATGACACGGGTACGATTATTCATCTGATCCCATTCATAGCGAATGTTATTTCCTCGTGCATCGATGACTTCGGTCAACCGATTCAGAGCATCATTCGTATAACGTGTCGTCCCCGAGCCATCTGTCATTTCTAAGCGGCGTCCAATAAGGTCATAGCTATAGCTTGTTTGCTGTCCATCGCTATAGATAGCCTTGATCACGCGGCCTACTTCATCATATTCATAGCCTGTTGTCGTACCATCTTCAGCAGTCATCGATAGCAACTGACCGTTGTCATTATACTGATAGGACAAAGCTTCACCTAATGGATTTACACGTTGAACAAGCTGATTCGACTCATTGTATTGATAGCTTGTCGTCGCTCCTGCTGCATTCGTCTGCTCTATCCGATTACCGTTCGCATCATAGCGATAAGAGGTTACATCACCTAATGCATTTTGTACCGACAGAAGACGGTCAATGGCATCATAATTAAACTCTGTTTCGCTTCCTAAAGCGTCAACAATCTTTGTTACATTGCCTAGTTCATCATACGTATAGCTTGTCATATGACCGAGAGCATTAATGACTTGTGTATTTTGTCCTAATTCATTGTAGCTATAACGAGTGATCGCTCCTTCTGCATCGGTAAGAGCAATCATTCTGCCCAATAGATCACGCTCTATGCTTGTTTCATTGCTTAGAGGATCAATACTTTTCAGTTCTAAGCCACGGCTATCAAATTCTGTCTCCCAGACTGAACCATCCGGTTGAATAGTAGCTGTACGATTTCCTACTGCATCATATTCGTAACGAGTAATGCTACCTAATGCATCTGTTGTTGAGCTAAGCTGCCCTATTGCATCATATTCGTACCATGTACTATTTCCCAGTGCATTTGTTTCCTTCACTAACTGACCTAAGCTGTCGTATTTCAGTGTAGTACGCGCGCCATTAGGCTCTGTCGTCGTCAATAGCCGATTGTCATTGTTATAACTATATTGCGTTACATGACCTTCTGCATCGGTAGAGGTTAACAGATTACTATTCGCATCATACGTATAAGTGCTTTTCGATCCCAGACTATCTGTTGCTTCTACCAAACGGTTCATACTGTCGTATTGATACGTAATCTGTGATCCATTGCCATCTACATATTGAATCACATTCCCTGCTGCATCGTAGCTGTATTCCTTCGTAATGCTTTCAGCATTCGTGTTCACAAGGAGACGGTCTACGTTGTAGCTGTAGGATGTTTGTTCCCCCGCTTCATCAGTCATTGTAAGTAGATTACCTAAACTATCATATTCGTATCCCACAATATGTCCTAAAGCATCTGTATGCGAAATGACACGGTCCTTAGTATCGTAACCATAATGCTGAACGATACCATTACTGTCATCAATCGTAATAATACGATGAAGCTCATCCCGTGTAATTGTTTGGATATGTCCTTCACTATCCTTCACTTTAATCGGGTAGCCATATGAATCATTCGTAATCACAGTTGTAGCCCCAAGCGCATCCTCTAATGAGACTGGAGCACCTTGGGCATTTCTAATAATACGCTCACTTTGACCAAGCGCATCTGTCGTTCCTACCATATTTCCTGCTGCATCATACTGATATTGATGCCTATGACCTAAAGCATCTGTCATATTAGCCATACGATTGTCATGTCCATAACGATAAACAATCGATTGGCCTTGACCGTTGACAAATTGCTGTAAATTACCCCGTTCATCATAATTTACTGCTATCTGAACGCCATTGCCATCTACTAGTGATTGTAGACGATTGCCATAATCATAATTGTACTTTAGCTTCGTCTGATCTGGTAATGTCGCAGATTGCAATAAGAAGCGATCATTCCATGTATAGCTTGTTGTTCGTCCTAATGCATCCTTCAAAGACGTAATATTTGCTGTAGCTAACGAAGCTGATAATGAAGTAGACGCTGATGTACTAGACGTAGATGTAGATGCTCGCGTAAGTGCGTTAACGTTAGTTGGTGGATAGGTTAATATCGTTTTCCCAGATCCAACACCTGCTGCTACCTCTGGTGTTTTATTCGGCGTCATATCACCACCAATAGCAAATACACCGCCAGTAGATATATTAAGCTGATTATTCACGCTTACGTTATTGCGAACGAAGAGATCTCCGCCAGTAATCGTAAGATTAGCCAAATCGTTATTGGAAACTAATCCACCTAGTGACATCTCGCTTTCGATATTCATTTCCACTTTCGTATTGATGTGCAGTTCACCAGCTACAACAATACGTTTTGCCTTCACATTCAATAATCCACTATTATAGGTAAGGCTTGATGTGTAAAGTGTATCTGCTATATCTAGCACAGAATCGTTATTAAGATGAATAGCACCGTTTGACCAAATATTTCCGTATTGATTGCTTACTTGCTTGGAGATTAATTGCAGATTCGTATTGGCATTAAGTCCATTTTTCACAATTAAATTACCGTTAATCGTTACCGTAATATCTTTGTTCGTGTTCATGCCTTCAGCAATAAGAATAACTGGTTTGCTTGCGCTGCCGAAGGTGACACTTTCCTCTAGATTCAAGTAGCCAGTCTTCATGACTACTGGGTTAAGATTGCTCGCAGTGATCGACGATTGTAGTTCACTTATTGTGCATGAGCTGCAATCTACGGCACTATTACTATAATTAGTAATGGCCGATGTAATCACTTGTGATTGCCCTTCGATGTAATTCGCAATAACAGGCTGCATACCAGCAACAATTGTATATTCTGGCGCATTGGCAAGATTGTGCATAGTACCCGAAAGTAATACTTTATTGGAGCTTGCAATATCTCTCCCGTTATTCGGATTAATGCTTACAGGTCCATCCTCTGGCTGTTGTGCTTCCTGCTCCCTTTCAACAGGTGCAACCGTTCCATTGTAATCCATTTGTGTCGTTTCACCATAATAATCCGTTAAGCCGCTAACACGCAGCTCCTCATCATACGTCACCGATAACGTCCCAGAGCTATTAGCATTTGTAACACTAATAAGATGATGCTCGCTATCGTATTGCAATTGCGTCGCACTATGGTCAACATCGATAATTTGTACAAGATCACCGTTCGCATCATAATTAAATTGTTGACTACGTCCAGCATGATCGACTACCGATACTAGCAAATTATCGCTATCGTAGCTCAATTGGAATGAAGCACCACTCGTTGTCACTGACTTTAACAATGAATTTTGGTAGCCCAATTGAATCTCATTACCATTAATATCTCGTATAGACTCTAGACTTCCAGCACTATTAAAATAGTATATTGTTCCATACGCTGTTTCTAGCTGATGTCCTCCGCCAGATCGCTGAGTTAAGCTCCAATTCGTTCCTTTGGGAGTGAAATATTTCCCATTCGATAATGGAAGGAATTCATAACGAGAACCGCTTGGCTCTAGTAAAACGATCTTGCTATCCTCTTCCGTCAATGACCATTCATAGGAGTGCAGCCACCCCAAACCACTAGTACCTTCATTGGAATTACGGCTTAGATATAAGATATTAAAGCTTAGTGGCATTAACGCATCAAGTCCAAAGTAAGGGGATGTATATACAAAATCCCCTCTAGCCATATCAATCGGTGCAGTCCCACTTGGATTGACAATGCGTAATCTCGCATCTAGAGCATCTGTTGTAAATTGTGCTAGCTCGGCTTGCGCTGGTAATGCTTCTATTTCAGGATTGACTAATAATATAGAGCTTAGATTGCTAATTGGATTAGAACAATCTAGTCCATTACAGACATCATCTGTTACTCCATTCCATACAGCGATTTGCTCCGCTATTTGAATGCTTTCAGCGATTGAATCCGTCTTGTAGAAGTATCCCGCTGCTGCTTCCCAAGTCATCGGGAAGGATGGTGTAATAACCTTCATGACACGGATGATTTCTGAATGACTAGAAGTAATGCCATTCTTTTTAGCTTTAGCTGTAATATAAGCTATTTGCCCAGCAGTCAATGATATCTGATGCGACCAAGCTCCATTCGCACCAGCTGTTGTCGTCCCTAGCTGCTTGACCTCCGTACTGCTCGCCGTCGTATATTCTAATTCAATTGTTGCTCCTGCTGCTGCAGTACCACTAATGACCGTTCTGCCATTACTAGAAGCTGCTGCTTGCAAAGATGTCGGCGACTTAAGTAGCTCAGTGCCAACCATCTCAAAGCTCGCCATCTGACCATAATACACACTGTTTCCTGTATAGTCAGCAGGAGATATACATATGGTATATCGACCCTCTGGCAGCTTTTGACCATTGATCGTACCATCCCATATTACTTCATGAATAATATATTGATTGCCTGCTTTCGTAGGATAAATCTCTCGCTTAATGATGCTCCCTGGTATCGGTGAGCCTCCATCACTTTGCGGCGTACAAACCATAATAACGGTATCATGCTCATCTTCTCCATTATCTGCTGCATTGAAGCTAAAGCGAATACTTGTTGTCTCATTGCCCTCGACAGGCAGCTCACTTGGCTCAATCCGCATATTGGTAGAGGCATAAGCTCTATTGTTCATTACCGAATCTAGCGGTGGATAAATCGGAATGCCTGAAAACAGCACCGCCATCATTAGCGCCCATATTAACACAACTTTAGTCATTTTCCTTTTCAACTTTATCTCTCCTCATTCTATTTTTATTAAAGTTGATCTAACACTAGCAATAAGCGATAGATCACTGTAGCTGACTCTGCTCTTGTTGTTAATTGTAATGGCTTCAGTCCTGTAGCATTACCTTCGATGAGATTCAAGCGAATAGCTGTTGCCACAGAAGATTTTGCCCACTCACTAACAGTATCGCTATCTTTGAATTCTGCTAATTTTGTTTCATTGCTACTAGTATTTTGCTCCCCTAGCTGCGTGCCTACTGCTCGTACTAACATCGTCATCATCTCTTCTCGAGTTAACGCATCATTAGGCTTAAACTTGTCTCCTGAGCCTTGTACAATTCCAGTTGCAGCAGCTGTTTCAACCCATGAATAATACCAAGCTTGAGGTGAAACATCACTGAACGATGATTGCTCAGCCACTACTTCCTCTATCCCTATCGCTCCTACTAGTAGCTTTGTAAATTCCGCTCTAGTAATCGACCGATTCGGAGCAAAGCTCGTTGCACTAACACCATTAATGATGTCTCTAGCTGCCAATGTTTCAATCACATGCTGTCCCCAATGCTGCTGTATATCGTCAAAGCTAATACTGCGATACATAATCGCGTAAGTACCTGTCTGAGCAATTGAAGCTTGCGTAAATCCTGCTACAGCTTGATTGGCTCCACCGATATACTCCCAATAGCCAACTGTCGCGTTCCAGCGATAAATGCCGAGCTTATCGATCTCATTGCCCGAATACGAATGCAGTGAATGACTCATGCGAAGCAGTGCATTTTTCATAAAGCTTTGCTCTGCATCGAGCTGCCAAACCCCACTCGCAAGCTCTAGCGCATTCCCGCTTGCATCAATTAGCGGATATTGATTCGAACGTTTTTGCGTAATACTTACTTTTGTTGGATCTGGAAAGCTGATCTGCTCGAATGTGACAACGACACGCTGATCATCCGTTGCCAACTCCCCACCTTCTCCATTAATAACTATGCTATATTGCTCTTCCTCCTGATCAGATCCATTTGGTAATCCGGCGTCACTATCAGTTCCAGACTGATCGGGTGGAGATGGATTACTATTGCCTGTAGCTAGATTCATAGAGGCTAAACCCCCATCTGGCTCGCTATAAAATAACTGTGAGCCATTTATACCAATCAAGCCTCCCATTGCATCAGATATAGCAATTGTGGAGACCTTACCATTATTCAGCTCAACCGTTTTCAATACTGGGGTGCCATTCGTATTTTCTATAAATGCTGCATATGTATCACTTATCGCCATCATTGCATATTCTTGCTGTTTGCTTGTATACTCCGTTATATCCTTAGCTGAAGAGGTGTTATTAAGCACATCCATCGATACATATTTGCTTTCACCCTGCTCATTACGCTGCAACGCCAATATATGCGTGCCATTAAATACGAAGCTATCTATATGGTTAGAGCCACCTAGCATAATAAGCGGGCGCTTAACTCCTGTTTTGAGCTTTAATAGACTTACACCGCCGTCTCTAGCATGCTTATAGACGACCACCCCTTCAACTAACACTGGAAAACGACCTTCTCCAATAGTAGATTCTCTTCCCGTAGAGAAATCATAGTACATCATAAACCCATAATTCGTACGGTCATACCATAGCGCTCCATTAGCATCCACCGTTGGGTTAGAATATTGTCCAGCTTTCGTATTAAGCTTAGTTTTCGTTCCTGTTGATATTTGATAACGCATAATATCCCAATTCATCGTTGCATTAGGCTCATCACCCTTATCTGCCCAAACGATGTAGTCACCAGCTAGATAAGGTGCATCAACTGTAGGGCTACCCGTTGTAATGTCTTTTTTTTCTCCTGTTACTGTATTAAAATAGACTAGCTTTTTCTGACCAGTGTCTTGAATTTCTAGCCAAATAATTCCATCTCCTAAAATTTGCACATCCGTAGCTTTTTCTAAATTCGGGATAGCAGCTGCACTTATTTTCGTATTCGTTGCTAGCAATACGAAAACAATTGCTACTACTGAACATGCTACTAATGTCCTAACCCCTTGCTTCCATTTCAACATTATGTACCCTCGTTTCACGTATTTTGGACGCAAAAAAACCACTTGCCTTGAGCGACCCGGCTATCATCTCATCGAGCTTTACTCGATAAATTAGACCCGTGGCTTTGCGTCTCCGCCTTTCGACGAATTTGCCTTTTTTCCTACATTTGGTTTGTCATTTTATGAAATATTTTGCAGTCTCTGCTTATTTACATTCTAGTCTCTCAATGAATTCCCTTCTTTTTTCCTATTTTCCCATAAAAAATTTTTATATACTTGTGACTTCAGTCTTTTCAAGCGTTCCAATAGACCCATATACCTCTAAGTACTAGTAGCCTTAAGCATGAGATTATAATAATAGAGCACATACTTTATACCAATTAGCGCGAAATTCGGTTAATTCTTAGGTCATTAACCAACTTAATAAAGCAAAAATGTCACTACAACAGATACATTCGAGCAATTGTGGCGCTGTAATGCCAATAGTGTCACTACAACAGATACATTCGGGCCACTAGGTTTCTCCGTTATGCATATGTGGGAAATGAAGCAAACAAGGGCACTTTTTACTCTATTTCGTATCAAGGTGCTGGTTACGAGACAAACAAAGGAACTTTTTACTCTATTTCGCATCAAAGTGCTGGTTACTGGACAAACAAGGGCACTTTTTACTCTATTTCGCATCAAGGTCCTGGTTACTGGACAAACAAGGGCACTTTTTACTCTATTTCGTATCAAGGTGCTGGTTACTGGACAAACAAGGGCACTTTTTACTCTATTTCGTATCAAAGTGCTGGTTACGAGACAAACAAGGGCACTTTTTACTCTATTTCGCATCAAGGTCCTGGTTACTGGACAAACAAGGGCACTTTTTACTCTATTTCGCATGATAGCACGGAGCCATTTATTTTATCAAAACAAGCATAGTTCAAGATAAGTTCCTTAATCTACATATATGATTTCAAAAAAATCGAGGTTAACGATTCCATAAAGAGGTATGAACTGCTTAGGTCATGATATATTACAACAAGATCTCAAGGACTCAGATGAATTTGTGGATAATCGTAGAATTCGGGGCGAATTGAAGGTTCAAAAACAGACTTTCAGCTTGATTAAGTTGATACACCAACCTAATCAAGCTGAAAGATGTTTTATTTATACATATGAAATGATTATCTCTCAACACGAATGAGTAATAGCTCTACGTCTTCTAGTGCCTGCAAACTATGCTGCTCTTTCAGCTCCATATATAACATATTGCTAGGCGTAAGCTCGACTCGCTCCCCAGCAACATTAAATGCTACTTTGCCTTTTTGAACTACGATAAGTACATCCGCATTTGCACTATGCTCCGGAATACCGTTGCCTTTCTTAAGTTGAATCTGGACTACCTTTGTTTTCTCAAAACTGGTAAGAGGATTCATATACTTGTCCTGATCCTGCAAATGGCTTTCTAGATTAAATACTTTCATCCTTTATTCCTCCCTGCTTCATTGAAATCATTGTACTCAAGCCGTATTAGTGATAGTCGTTATCACTACCTTCAGTATAAATCAGTTTACGTTAATAGCATGTGATTCAAATCACCAATTTTGCTACTTCATCTTAATAAGGAGATAGATAAAGTATGGAGCTCCGATTACTGCTACAACTACTCCTGTCGCTATTTCAGCAGGTGCCATAATAACTCTCCCAAGCATATCTGCGACAATAACTAATAATGATCCTGCTAATGCTGCAGTCGGTAGCAAAATATTATGCTGCGAACCTACTAATCTTCTAGCTAGATGAGGTCCGATTAATCCAACAAACCCTATTCCTCCACTTACAGAAACACATGCTGCTGCAAGTGCAACAGCTGCTACAAGCAACTTGATCTGTTCCCGTTGGACAGAGATACCCAGTGCTATCGAACGTTCCTCACCTAAACTAATAATGTTCAATACATTGGATTTGTACATCAAATAAGGAATGAGAATGAATATCCATGGCACTAATGTTATAACAAATTTCCAATTGGTCCCCCATATGCTTCCCGCCAACCATGAAGCTACAAATTGATATTGATCCGGCTTTAATCGAATCGTAAGAATAACCATGGCTGCACTAATTCCCGCTGCAACACCAATCCCCGTAAGAAGCAAACTATTCGGAGAAATTCCTTGGTTACGTTGATATGACAGAATAAAGATTACTGTAGCGGTTAGTCCCGCACCTACGAAAGCAAGAACTTGCAGTAAGAAAATATGTCCCGTACTCGTTACAGAGAAGAAGGAAACAAATATCATAACCATCAAACCAGCACCAGCATTAATACCGAGTATTCCTGGGTCGGCTAATGCATTGCGTGATACAGATTGCATAATGCAACCTGACACCGCAAGCCCTGCACCGATTAATACAGAGATTACAATTCTTGGTAAGCGAAAATCAAAAAGTATTAATTGCTGCTGAGCAGTACCTTGACCAAATAATGTTTTGAATAATTCAATTGGTGCAATCTTCATATACCCCGTATTCATACTAAGGATGAAAGAAATCATGATAAGTATGCCAAATGTTATCAGTATAGTCGCTTTACTACGTTTCTTTTTCAATTCAACTGCACCATTCATTGCTTGTCTCACTTAGATCGCTCTCCTTTCTTTACGAGCCAAATACAAGAAGAAAGGAACACCAATAACTGCTACGATAGCCGCAACGGGAGTCTCATATGGAGGGTTAATCATTCTTGCTAATAAGTCGGCAAGTATAATAAGTAACGCTCCAAGTACAGCAGAGCATGGAATAATTAGTCGATAATCTAATCCCACTAGTTTGCGAGTGATATGTGGAATGATAAGTCCCACAAAACCAATGGAACCAACAAGCGCCACAGATGCCCCTGCCAACATAAGGACAATAATAGCGCATATTAATCGGACGAATCCTGTTCTTAAACCTAGACCTCTCGCAACCTCTTCTCCAAGCGCTAGTATAGTAACAGATCGCGAAAAATAGATTGCCCCTGCCATCGCAATAATGAACCATGGCAATAACATCTCAAGCTGCTCCCACTTAACACTTGACACACCTTGAGCATACCAAAAAGCGATATCTTGACCTATTTTGAAATAAAGCGAAATCCCTTCACTTAGCGCAGATAATAATGCACTAATCGCCGCTCCTGCCAACACAAGTCGAACAGTAGATACACCACCTCGGTTCATAGCTGCTATACCATATACGAGAAAAGCACCAAGCCCCGCTCCTACAAATGAGAATAGTAATATAATGTGAAATGGTGCTGATGGGAAAAAGGCCAAACTTATTGTAAGCATTAACGCAGCACCTGCATTAATACCCAATAAGCTTGAATCTGCCAAAATATTACGTGTCATCCCTTGCATGATCGCACCCGCGACCGCAAAGCTAGCCCCTACCATCGCCCCAGCTAGGATACGAGGTAAACGCAAAGTATGAATAATCTTATGATCTAATATCGTTGAGTTATAGTGAAAAATTGCATCCCATACTGTAGAAAGAGGCATCTCGGCGAAGCCAATCGATATCGATATCGCAATTGCAACGACTATTGCAATTAATCCACCAATAAGTGTTATTATCGCTGCGATTGGTCTTGAATGAACCTTGACCGCTGCTGAATCTTTGACATCATTAACCATGATGTTATCCTCCGAATTGTGCTAGATGTAAACGGCGGTACACGCCATCTTGAGATAGAAGTACGTCATGACTACCTTGCTCTGTTATTCCTTGTTCGGTCACAACAACAATACGATCTGCATCCTTAATCGTCGCCAATCTGTGAGCAATAATAAGTGTCGTTCTTCCTTTGGATAGCTCAGCTAATGATTCCTGAATCGCTAATTCTGTTTCCGTATCTAATGCCGAAGTCGCTTCATCCAATATTAATATCGGAGGATTTTTGAGGAACATACGTGCAATCGCTAATCGTTGCTTCTGACCACCTGAAAGCTTCACTCCACGTTCACCAATAACAGTATCTAATCCATCCTCCTGTGCTTCGATCAATTGTTCCAACTTAGCACGGCGTGCGGCTGCCCATACGGCCTCATCATCAGCATCCAATTGACCGTACTTAATATTTTCACGGATCGTGCCTGAAAATAAAAATACATCCTGCTGCACAATTCCGATTTGCTTACGTAGAGAATGCTGAGTAAACCGGCGAATATCTATATCATCGATACAAATTGAACCATGATCTACATCATAGAATCTTGGAAGCAGGCTACAAATGGTTGTTTTGCCTGCACCAGAAGGTCCAACAAAAGCAATAGTCTCTCCTTTTGTAATCGTCAAATCGATATGATTAAGTACCGGTTGCTTTCCGTCATAACCGAATGAAACATCCTTAAATTCAATTTTCTCATTCATCTTGTCCAATATAATTGCATCCGGTGCGTCTGCCACATCGGGATTCGTATCTAATAGTTCGATATATCTCTTGAATCCGGCTATACCCTGAGGATAACTCTCAATAATGGCATTAATTTTTTCAATAGGTTTGAAGAAGACATTCGTTAATAGAATAAATCCAACAAAATCACCGTTAGTCATGTCTCCACTAATAACAAACCAAGTACCAAGCACCATAACGAATAAAGTAACGAATCTCATCATCATATAGCTGATTGAACCATTTTTGGCAATAAGTTTATAGGATAATAATTTCGTGAGACGAAAACGATTATTGTTAACTTCAAATTGTTCTTCTTCAAATTTTTCGTTAGAGAATGCCTTAACTACTCGAATACCGCCTACATTCTCTTCAATTCGTGCATTAAAGTCCCCAATATCACTATAGAGCTGGTGAATCGCTTTTGTCATTTTTTTATTAAAGTAGATAACGACAACAATAATAAATGGCACAATAACAAAAGTAAGTACTGCCAGCTTCCAGTTAATGAATAGCATCATAACAAACGCACCAACTAACGTCATCACTGCAATAAATAAATCCTCAGGACCATGATGGGCAACTTCACCAATCATGTTCATATCATTCGTCAGTCTACCAATAAGATGACCTGTTTTCGTATTGTCGAAAAAGCGGAATGATAATTTCTGAATATGAGCAAATAACTTTCTTCTCATATCTGTCTCAATACTAATACCAAGCACATGTCCCCAATAATTCACAATATAAAGTAGAAAAGTATTGAGCACATATAATGCTAATAATGCTACGGAAGCCCATATAATGAGATTCCACTCCTCATTGGGTAATAACTTATCAATAAATACCTTAACCGCTATCGGAAAGGCTAACTCCAGTAAACCAGCTAAAACCGCACATCCAAAATCAATAATAAATAGACGGGTGTATGGTTGGTAGTAACTGAAAAATCGTCTAATCATCTAGAACCTCTTTTCTATAACATAATTACGTTGACATAAGTACTATTTATATCTCATTCTAATATTGATAGTGATTATCATATTCACAACAACAAAGTATAGAGCATTATTGATTTTGGCGCAAATGATATTGTTACTTTGATACGAGAGGAGTTATCCGAAATTGGACTATCTATATTGCTATAAGCAAATCATGCAACATACTTTGCTGGCAACAGAAACACATAAACGTCAATGGAACGATGCCTATAGTATTATTCTAACCGTTGAAGGAAAGTCTGAGTTACTTATTAATGATAAGACGGTCATGCTTTATCCTGGTACAGCAACTTTTTGCAATCGTGATTGTTACTTGCAATTTAACGTGATGGCTGAACATGACTTAGTTGTATATATTATATCTTTTCAAATATTAAAGCTTGTACAAGCTGATGCAACCGAGCCAATCATTTATGAAGAATCCAAACAATATTGGCGTGAAGATGGACCTATCTACGGCATATCTTATTATCGGTTTATTGAAGTCGCCAAAGAGTTGTTGGAGCTGCGCCATTCTACAGAGAAACATATTTCATTCAAACAGCAAACATTGCTCTATGAGCTTTTGCCTTCCATCCATCAACAAAACTCTAATCTTGCATCGCAACACTCCACACATCATGGAGACACGATTCAGCAAGTGATTACTTATATGCATCAGCATTATCAAGATGAAATTACCAGAGACGGTATGGCCAAATTCACCGGATTTCACCCGCGCTTCTTCTCTAAAATATTCAAATTAGAGACCAGAGTAGGCTTCTCAGAATATATGGCTAACATCAGAATAGATAAAACCAAAGAACAACTGCTGCTTACAGACCTCAATCTGAATGAAATTGCAGCGAATGTGGGATACTCCAATGGTCTGTATCTGAGTAGGAAATTCAAGCAAATGACAGGTATTTCCCCCAAAGGTTATATTGACAAGCCTAAGCGAATGATTGTCTATGATTGGATCGGTAACTTGCTGGCATTAGGAATAAAGCCTGTAGGGGCATCATATTTCTATGGATTACAGGGATTGTACTTATTAAGAGAAATGTTAGAAGATGTCGTTGATGTTGGTAGAAGTTCGGTAGAAAGCATCATTGCATTAGACCCTGAGCTTATTATCGCACCCAAATGGCTTGGTAACACCTTATTGAATAATTTAACGAAAATAGCTCCGACTATCATTATACCTTATGGCAATTCTTTTGAGCGATTTCGTTCGCTTGCACATACACTTAAGCGCGAGCAAGAAGCTGAACAATTTATCGACAAATACAAGCAACAAGCTCAGAGGGTAAAACAAAGTATTCAAACTATTATACATCCCAATGAAACAGTTGGTCTATATGAGCTCGCCCCTAGTCGTAATATTTGGGTAATGAATGAACTTCATGGCCGTGGAGGCTATAATTTATATGAAGGACTAGCATTACATGCACCTGAATTGATCAAAAAGAAAATTATAGGTAAAGATTCTCCCTTAGAGCTTCCGCTAGATCAATTACCTTTATATGCGGCAGATCATATGATTATTAGCTACCCCTTTGATGCAGATAGTAAAGATTATGTGACTGAAATAATGAATCATTCCGTGTGGAAAAGCCTATCTGCCTATCAGAGCAATAGAATTTATTTTATTGACAAACGTATTTTCCATGCTAATGATGTCTATTCTCTTTATAAGCAATTAGAGCTTCAAGAGCATCTATTTCTCTCTCAAAGTCGCAATCATTTGCAGTCATGTCATTTTGTGCATGAAATAAATGACTTATAGATATAGACAAATAAACTGCTGTTGTTAGAATTAAGCTTATTGATATTGAGTATCATTATCTATTCGCAGCATCACTAGACAATTTTAGGGGGAAGAAAAAGTGTCATTAACAAATAGAAAGAAAAACGTATTCCAACTATTGTGTGCCATCATGATTATAGCTATGTTAGCGGCATGCGGTAATAACAATACTAGCAACTCCAATCCACCTCAAGAAACATCACCTGCAAACAATGAGGTGACTGAAGAAAATGAGGCAATTGAAGACAATGTAGAACGTACTTTAACTGACCCATTAGGTCATGAAGTTATTGTACCTGCTAAGCCTGAGCGTATTATCGCTTCGTATCTAGAAGATTATCTTGTAGCATTAGATGTTCAACCAGCAGCTCAATGGGCTATTGGTGAAGCTCCAATGTTGTATTTACAATCTGAGCTTGCATCTGTACCGCTTATCCCTTATGATCTGCCGTTTGAAGCTGTACTTAGCTATACTCCTGATCTTATTCTAATCGGAGATGAAACTTTAATCGCTGATGATAAATATGCTAATTACGCCAAAATAGCTCCTACCTACGCACTAGGTGCTGAAATTAACAGTGACTGGCGTCAATCACTGTTAGCCATTGGCGAAGTACTTAACAAATCAACAGAAGCCCAAGCTGCTCTTGATGCTTATGAAGCAAAATCAATCGATGCGAAATCACAGCTTGCTACTGAAATTAAAGCAGATGAATCCGTAGCGGCTATTTGGTTAGTGGGCAAAACGTTCTGGATCGTTAACGATCATCAATCTAGCGGTGATGTGCTGTATAATGATCTTGGATTTGCAGTTCCTGAGCTAGTTCAAACGATTTCCGAAGGTGACACTGGTATTTGGCGTTCTGTTTCCTTAGAAGCATTGGCAAAACTTGAAGCCGATCATATTATTCTAGTTAACAGTGATACTGCTACCGGTTCTGAAGCATTACAAGATTCGATCTGGAGTGAAATTCCAGCTGTGAAAAACGGTCAAGTATATGAATTCGGTCCAGAGTCTAGTTGGTTGTATACTGGTCCAATTGCAAATACACAAATGATCGATAATGTTCTTGCAAGCTTAATTAAATAAGCTTTCGATTCATATTTGTGATGTAAGATATTAGACTGATGCCCTATACCGTTCATCTTTCAAGGTTACTTGAAGTGTTGGACTTGCTATAGGGCATTTTTGTTTCTTGAATTTAATATCTACTATGCAAATGTCACTTGATATTACATTTATTTTTATGTTTACATTTTACATCGCAACTATTATTTACCTTTTTCCGTCATATTGTATGGAGAAAAATAATGGTATAAGTATATGTTGTACAAATCCAATGAAAAGGAATGATAACATGTTAAAACTTCTTAAATATAGCACAACAAAGTTAGTGCTATTATGCATCGTATCATTATTGTTAACAAGCGCTTCAAACTGGTTGAATCCTCAAGTGGCTATTGCTGACAGCAATAATGTTATATCCGGAATAAACAAGATTGTATTTACGATAGGTAGTAATGAAATTACCTTTAACGGTACAAAGTCCAAGATTAAGGTACCTATTACTGTTGTTGATAATACAATTTACATCCCGTTCAAAACATTTGCCACGTTATATGGCTTCAAAGTAAGTTATGATTCAAAGTCGAAATCTTCAGTTGCTTCTAATAAAAGCAATAAGATTACATTTAAGCAAGGATCCGATGAGGCTACTGTAAACGATCGCAAATACTATTCTGGAACTCCCTACACGAAAGACGGTAACTTAATGGTGTATTTCAATACTTGGGCTGAGATGACAAGAAGTGACGTATTAGTGAATGGAAAAACTGTAACACTTACATGGAATACAGCACCAGAAGCTTACTTCAATGTTAATGAAGACAAGATCATTGCTGGTCAAACACAAGTCACCATCACTGACAACTCATCAAGCCTATACGGTTTTGATATTGTAGCTGAAGAATGGATTGGTAATCAAACGATCTATAATGAACCAGGAAGTTACGAAATTACTCGTAGAGTGAAGGATGAACGAGGTGTATGGAGCTATCCATATACCGTGTATTTACAGGTTCATTTACCTAATACAGCCCCTATTGCAGCTTTCACAACGGATAAAAATAGTTATAAAATAGGTGAGGCTGTTATCTATACGAATAAAAGTAAGGACGATTATGGAATTGACTATAGCAAATGGACTGGTAAAGAGGCCGCGTTCTTTACTCCCGGTAAAAAAACTGTTACTTTAACCATTCTTGATGAAGAAGGTCTTACTTCCACAGCCAGTAAAGAAATTACAGTATTAGATGAAGTGATGTATACGAAAGATCAATTTTATCTAAATTTCACAAAAATCGGTGAAAAGTTCCCTATCGATTCTAGTGTTGCTTTAGGCATTGCTGCAACTCCTTATACGATAACACCTGAAGATGTAACGATTGTACGCACGAATAGTCCAGGGCTTGTTATGGGCCCAGCAATTGACTATACAGATACACTTAGTGGAAGAGTAAGATTTAATGTTCATAAGCAAAATGGTGCAAAACAAGATCTTGAGTTGCATCTCATGGTAACAAATGAAAATACCGAAACTGTTTATATCGATCAAAATCATTACGTTGGAGCCGGCCCTACACCTTATGTAACATTAGGTGGTAAACAAGCTACACAATACTATCTTCAAGATATAAAAAATAATTTACCAGCATCTCAATCAGCACTTTTACCAGGTAAAACTTATGAACTTTTTGGAACTGGGAATGGCGCAATGCATACGAATCAAACGATGTCCTATTTCGCTGAATATACGGTACCTGAAGATTCTCCATTAAAATTCACATTATTGGTTACTGAAAAACGTACAGATGAACTTGCTGCACTTAAAACATTACAACAAACTGCCAATGATACGAAACAAGTTCGCGGTACATTTGAAAATGGTAACCGCAAGATTACAACAAATAAAGTTCTAGGAGCAAAAGGTGCAGATAGATTAATTTTCGGCGACAAAGTTTATGATCAGATGCTACAAGGAATTGACGCTGTAACAGGCAAACCAGTAACTAATTCGGATAATGGCGGGGTATTATACAAACTACAGCTTGAAGTTTCACCTAAAACTGCCATTGTTTTGAATCCTCGAGGTGGTCAATATGGCGGGGCCTTTCTCGTTAACAATGAAATAGTAGAAGTAATGCCAAAAAACAGTAATTTAGTAGGTTCTACAGAAGCAAGTATTCTGCACCGTACCGGTAATAAGCAAGAAACAGTGAATTTAATGTTCATGGCGCCACCCGGTAGTAATATGCCCATTAATCTTCTATTCCTACCTATCCCTTCATTAACTAACAGTTAATCTATTAAAACAAACAATTATAGCTTGGGTCGATAGCTAATGCTAACGATCCAAGCTATAATTGTTTATAACATGGCATTATAAACATTCAATATATGGTTATTTTGTCAAAGTTAATCGATGTTTCACGATATTTTACGCTACTTCTATAACTTATGAATTTAAACCGCAACTATTAGGTTGATTATGTCGTTATACTCTATGGATGAAACTTTGCAGAAAAAAACAAACTGCTATCCCAACATAAAGGAGAAACAAAATGAAAAAATTACTTACAGCTATGACAACAAGATTAGCATTATTGGGCATGTTATCTCTAATGTTAACAGGCGCTACAAGTTGGTTAAATCCACAGGTAGTTAATGCTAAGAGCAATCTTGCAACAACTGAAAAAAACTCTGTTGTGTTCACAATGGACAGTAAAGAAATTACCTTCAACAACACTAAAACGACTACCGACATTCCCATTAGTGTTATTAAAGGTGTATCCTATATTCAGTTCAAAACGATTGCAAAAATATACGGTTTTAATGTAAGTTATGATGCAAAAACGAAATCATCAATTGCCTCTATTAAAAACAAGAAGATTTCATTCAAACAAGGTTCTACTAATGCTACCCTTAACGGTAAAAATTTCAAAGCTACTGGAGCACCATATGCGAAAGATGGTAACTTAATGGTACCTATTCGTACTTGGGCTGATATGACTGGTAGTAAAATATCAGTAAAAGGAAAACAGGTAACACTTAATTGGGATTCAGCACCAGCAGCTAATTTTGTTGTTAATGAAAAGAATATCATTGCTGGTGAAACGAATGTCACAATTACTGATTCTTCCTCAAGTCCTTACGGCTATGCAATCATTGCAGAGGAATGGGTTGGCAAACAAACGATCTATAATGAACCAGGACAATACACGATTACGCATCGGGTTCAAGATGAGCACGGTATTTGGAGTGCTCCGTACAATGTAGTTATCAATGTACTCAAAGCTAATGAAGCACCCATCGCAGCATTCGTAACAGATAAGGATACTTATAAAATGGGTGAGCCCGTCGTATATACAAATCAAAGTACAGATGATACGGCTATTACTGGAAACACTTGGAGTAACAACCAACCTGCGTTCTTTACCCCAGGTAAACATACGATTACTTTAGCCATTCAAGATGGACCTGGACTTAAGTCCACGGTAAGCAAAGAAATTACAGTATTAGATGAAGTAATGTATACGAAAGAACAATTTTATCTAAATTTCACAAACAGCGGTAGCAAGTTCCCTATCGAGTCTAGTCTTGCTTTAGGTATTGCTCCAATTCCTTATACGATAACACCAGAAGAAGTTACAATTACACGTACGAATAGCCCTGAGCTGCTGTTAGGCCCTGCTATTGATTACATCGATACACTTAGTGGTAAAGTAAGATTCAATATACACAAACAAAATGGCGCCAATCAAGAGCTTGAATTACATCTTATTGTTACGAACGAAAATACCGAAACAGCATATATCGACAAAGATTATTTCGGTGCTGCTGGTCCGGCAAAGTATGTAACTACTAGTGGTAAAACGGCTGTAAAACGCTATCTTCAACAAATATTAGATAATGAGCCTTCTGAAAGAATCGCGGTTCAACCTGGAGAATCTGTAGACCTTATTCCAGATGGTATATTGAGTCCTATCAAAAAGAATCAAACGATGACTATTTTCGCTGAATATACAGTAAGTGATGATCTTCCATTGAAATTCACATTAGTAGCTACTGAAAAGGATACAGATGAAATTGCTGCGCTTACTACATTACAACAAAGTGCACATGATACGAAACATGTTCGTGGTACATTTGCGAATGGTAATCGTGTAATAACAGCTGATAAAGTACTAGGAGAAAATGGTTCTGACAAGCTTATTTTAGGTGACAAAGGCGAAAAAGCTTTCGATCAGTTGCTAGAAGGTATTGATGCTATAACTGGTGAGGCGGTAACGAATTGGGGTAATGGTGGAGTGTTGTACAAGCTACAACTTGAAGTTGCACCTAATACTGCGATCGTCTTGAATCCTCGTGGGGGCCATTATGGTGGTTCATTTATTGTTAACGATAAAGTAGTTGAACTGCTAAGCAATAGTATTCTAACAGGTCCTACAGAAGCTGGCTTCTTACACCGTACTGGAAGCAGACAGGAATCAGTAACTTTGATGTTCTTAGTATCACCAGGTAGCAATATGCCACTTAATCTGCTATTCCTACCTTTACCTTCATTAACAAACAATCAAGATTCTACTGAGACAATTGAAACAACTGAACCAACAACTGAACCAACAACCGATTCAACAACAGACACAACAACAGACACAACAACTGAGTCAACAGAAACAACTGAGACTATCCAAGAGTAAATTAAAGTTAAGAGCCTTTAATTAGAATGACAAACTAGAGCCTCGCTGGTTAGCTAATGCTAACTAGCGAGGCTCTAATCGTTTTTAAGATAATGATAGAAAAAACGGCCAATTTAATATTATAATTCTATTTTCTTGTTCATTAGATAGGTCATCGCATATATAGCCAACAACGTCGTTATAACATCAAAAGCGATCTTACCAGCCATTCCCACAAAGTTCATGTCGGCTACTGATATACTAAAGCCATCTCCCGCAATCTTCGATTCATAACTTCCAACCATACCATTGCCAAATAGCAGCTCTGAAATATATGCAATAACTCCAGTAATTATAATGAATGTCGTAATTCCAATCCAGACACGATTTTTCGTCGTAAAGCAGGCAGCAATGGCGACCGCAAGCATTATAAATACTAATATACTTACCGCAGTCCAAATCGTGTAGATCAACCCTCTAATCATTAAAGAAGGTCTATCTAAGAAGGTATGAATAAAATCCATATTGATAACTGAAATCATCGGCAGCAGTATCGCATATACTATTGCAATTACAGCTGCCATAATAACAACATAAATGATTTGTAATAACAATAATGCGCAGATTTCTTTGATTGGTGCAACAGGGAGCAATCTTCGGCTATACGATTTCAAATTATTATTGTACGTAAAACAAATTTGCGTAAACAGAATGAAACCGCCAATAGCAAAAGCGAACACGCTTAATACTAGCGTCCACTCACCTATTAATCCGCCAAAGTTGTCAGCAATCATTAATGCTGCTTGAAATAGAAGTAGTACGGTGATCGTTGCATAGAAAATAGTACTGTTTCGCAACCAATTATACTTAAACAGTTTTAACATTCCGCGTAGACCTCCTTGAACAGTTCATCAATACTTTTCTTCTGATTGATGCGAATGTTCTCAACCTCGTCTTGCAAAAGCAGCTTACCGTTCTTCACAAGTATCACTTCATCAAATATACGTTCAATGTCTTGGAGTAAATGTGTTGAAATAAGAATACTACTTTCCTCATTGTAGTATTCTACAATAGCATCTAATATTTTCCCTCTTGCAACGGGATCAACACCGCCAATGGGTTCATCCAGCATATACAACTTGGCATTGCGCGATAAAGTTAACGTCAATTGCAATCGTTCTTTCATCCCTTTGGATAATGTGTTCACCCGATCATTATTGTTCAGTTTCATAAAATCTAGCATATCTTTCGCTTTCGCTGGATCAAAATCAGCATAATTATCCTGATAGAACGCTATCGCGTCTTTTACCTTCATCCAGTCTTCTGTTAATGTACTGTCAGGCATGAAAGAAGTGATAACCTTCGTTTCAATGCCAACTGCTATGCCGTCAATGAGGACTTGACCTGAAGTGGGATGTGTAATACCTGCAGCAATCTTCATCATCGTGCTTTTTCCGCTACCATTACTACCTAGAAGACCAACAATTTTACCAGGTTGTATTTGGAAAGAAACATGATCTACTGCCGTCTTTGCTCCATATTTCTTCACGACATCACGAAACTCTAATAAAGGTTTCATTCGTTCCTCACTCCTGTTCATCATTGGATTCATTCACTGCATGAGCTACAATTTTAACAATATCAACATTATCAAAGCCTAGTTCTTGCATTCCTTGAATGAAATGATCTAAAAGATTGCTTGCCATATCTTTTTTGATCTCCATAATTTTAGTCTCCTCACTTGTCACATATCTTCCCAATCCGCGTCTTGTCTCAACAATCATCTCTCGTTCGAGTTCTTGAAATGTGCGTTGTATCGTATTCGGATTAATTTGCAGTTCCGTTGCCAATTCGCGAACAGACAAAATTTTTTCACCTGGTTTCAAATGGCCTGCAATAATTTGCTTCTTAATATAATCCATCACTTGCAAGTAAATAGGTAGATTATTATCAAATTCGATTGCCATATAACGTTGCACTCCCTTCCCTGTCAATGGAAATCTATCATTGATTAAATATCACGTTTGTTGAATACAGTAAATGAAATTGCTAGAAACAGTGCCAAATATAGAGCAATCATTATACTTGAAAAACCTAATGTCATACCTTCCATAGGTGCTCCATCATTGAGATAAGCTGATAAATTTGTATTTAGAAATAACGTATACTTTGCCCATTCATATCGAGATAACAACATAACAAAAAGACTTTCTAAGAAGGTGAGTGCTAGACCAATACCAATCGTAGCTCCCATTGATCTGGTTAAGACTCCGCACATGAACATTAGCGTTGCATATATCATCGTGTATATAAATGTGCTCGCAATATTTTGCAAAACAAGCGTTATAGAAAGATTGGACGTATCAAGTAACAATAAACCCATAACTAATGCAATTATTGTAGTAAATAACATTAGTGCAATGATATAAAAAATTAATGTTACATATTTTGATGCTAGAATAGTGGAGCGTGAATGAGCACGTATTAATAGAAACTTAATCGTACCAAGCTGATGCTCGACCGTTACAATACTTGAAGTAAAAATCAGAGCAATCAAAACAACAATTACGCCAAATCCATTTAGACCTAATATGAGATTCACATAATCAGTTACACCTATATTTTCTCGTAATATCGTCTGATTAATGATGATTGCTGCAGCGATTGCCATAATTGCTATTAGCGCATATGCAATGAAAAAGCTTTTTTTCTTATAGAGTTTTTGTGATTCATTGTGTACCAATTTCATAAAGCTAAACAATTTGGCCACCTCCAGTCCATTTCAAGAATTCATCTTCAAGCGTTTGTTTTTCTTCAATGATCCGATATAGTCCGACGCCTTGCTCGCTAAGAGCACGTACAATACTAGGTACAGCCTCATTCTTCGTTTGTAGAATTATACTTTGCGCTTCCACATTAACAGTTAGCACGTTAACCGATGGTAAGGAATGTATCGTTGAGGCTGCTAATTCTGTATTATCAACGATAATCATTAGCTTAACCCCTTCATTACTTGAGATAGGACTAGCACTATCCGCTAGTAATTGCTCTGTTACATATTTCCCTTGCTGAATAACTACGACACGACTGCACATCAGCTCCATCTCAGATAGCAGATGACTTGATACTAGAATTGCGATCCCTTCTACCGCTGCAATCTGCTTCAAATAATCACGCATCTCACGAATACCAGCTGGATCAAGACCATTCGTTGGCTCATCGAGAATAAGGATACTTGGATTATGCAGCAGTGCTTGTGCAATTCCTAGACGTTGACGCATGCCAAGAGAATATGCTTTCACCTTCTTGTTCATCGCATCAGTTAGTCCAACAAGCTTTACTACCTGCTGCATTCTTTCTTCGGTAACACCTTCAGACATTCTTTGGTATTGCTTCAAATTATCTAGACCCGTCATATAAGAATAGAACTCTGGGTTTTCGACAATTGCCCCTACATGTCTAATCGCTTCTGTAAATTGGCTCCGAATACTTTTCTCCTGAATGAACACATCGCCACTCGTCATTTTGATCAGTCCAACGATCATTCGAATCGTCGTAGTTTTACCTGCACCATTTGGACCAAGCAAACCAACAATCTCACCTTTACGAGCTTGAAAACTTAATTGATTGACAAGTGTTTGCTTACCGATTTTCTTAGTCAGCTGGTCTACCGTTAAAATAATATTATCTTTGTTATTTTCAACTTGATTCACAATATACCGCCTTTCGCATGTTAGTGTATGAGTTAAATAATACACTAGTGATTATCATTTGTAAATAGGCGCGACAAAAAAATCCACCTTTTTTTGGGCTCAACCTCATAATAAGTGCTTGACTGTTTAAATTTGTATACGTAAGCGGACATCAGGTACGCTATGGGCATGATTGATCATTTTTCAGATAGTGGACTCACAGGACCTTATTTCTGCGTTCTCCGCTCATTTCGAGTTTACGCGGACTCACGGGACCTTAATCACTCGTTTGCTAGTAAATGTTCAGTATTAAACGATCAATAGAGTCCTGTGAGTCCTCTTACATCCTAAAGTGTTGGTTTTTAGCTAATTAGCGTCCTGTGAGTCCGCTCGTTTATACTTCATTCCCCACTTGATTACCATCCGTACACAATGAAGATCATTTTTGTGCTTCATTCTCCACTTGCGGCGTAGCAATACCAAAAGTAGCGTCAAAGTACGTGAAATGGAGCTACTTCCGTATGTCCATTCATATTTCGTCAAGCGCTGGTTTTGGTTTTGAGCCTTTTTTTGAAAGTGGATTTGAGTGTGATAATAGTATAGACCGCTTCTATGTTTTTATTTCTTCTATTATTGATTGTCCTTTAGATTGATCTTTACATGTCCATTGCCAGCTTTCATAAATTCTTATTCGCCCATCAACTAGTAGCTCAGGGGTTGAACTACATACACCCGTCATTAATTCACCCTTTTCATTAATATGATGATATCTCATATCAAGTTTTCCGCTATCATCAACTGTTCCAACTAAGTGACCTAGTAGTATTTCACCACCTGAATAATCGGCCCAAACCATTCGATCCTGTTGTCTATACTTAAATACTGTCTCACTCGTAACTTCACCATTGTCTGCGTTCTCTATCGATACAAATGTTTTTCTATCGTAATTAATTGTATGAATAGTTAACACCTCCTGATTTCTATCAATTTAATTAATGTTGTTTTGTTAATAGGAAGTTTCATATAACGTTTTTGTATTCATGAACTTGCGTAGCAAGTTGTCAGACAGCCAGCACATCCTGAATTCCTTCTGCTGACCAAGGCGCAGCCACAGCGTGAATACTGTGTTATAAGATATACAATGACTAGTAGGAAAAAGGCTCTAAACTAATATTATTGTCAAATACAATACTGAGATCGGAAATGTCATCATAATGAATAATGTCTTTAATAGTGTTCTTCAATAAAGCTTCCTTTTCTTAACCGCCAAGCGCACTCGATAGTTAAGAAAGCCTCTTCGAAAGTAATTATGGGATACATTCTATTAATTTCAGTAACCTTCTGATTAATAAATTCATTGAAATTAATACCACTATGTTTTCTAATCATTTTAAACTTCCTTAAAATTTATTGTTTTTATTAGATTTTCGGATATTTCTTATAACAGCTTATTCACAAACTAAGATCTCTATTTCTTTACACTATAGATATGAAGCATCTAACTAGTACTACACAGAAATCCCCAGCACACACATACTTAAGCAGTTCTTTAGATTTTTTAAATTATTACTTCTTTGTTTAAGTTTAACAAACTTGAACAGGAATACAATGGAAATCAACCATGAGAGACAAGTCAGTCTTGCTTTATTTAGGTCCTTTGCTGCTTCCCACCCGATTGGGGAGCATACAAAGACACTTTTACCTTTATTTCGCTCAGGAGCGCGGTTATTGGGTGGTTATCATATGAAATCGAGCAAAGTTAAAGCACACGCTCCTTAAAGGCTATCAATGCTTTTTAACTGTTTCAAACGTAATATTCCTTACAATGCATTATGAACTGCATAAGTCCTCTAATGTAATGAATAGCTTTGCTATGATAAAAATAAAAACCCAGCTGCCGATTTTAGATCGACAGCTGGGTTTGCACTTTTGAACTCCCTCTTCTAATAAATGTTCAAAAAGCGGGCTTTCAGAACCGAGAAGATGGAGCGCTACTTGAGAAAGGCGGAAGCGCAAGTGTACGTAATTGGTACATGCGAACCGTACTTTCCAAGTTCGCTTCATATTCGATGTCGAGTATGCTACATAGCTGCACATCGTTATCAAAGCCCGCTTTTTGAACTTCCTCTTCCAATAAAGGTTCAAAAAGCGGGCTTTCAGAACCGAGAAGATGGAGCGCTACTTGAGAAAGGCGGAAGCGCAAGTGTACATGATTACGTACACGCGAACCGTACTTTCCAAGTTCGCTTCATATTCGATGTCGAGTATGCTACATAGCTGCACATCGTTATCAAAGTCCGCTTTTTGAACTTCCTCTACTGTTCCATAATATTATACTTTGCTTTCCAGCCTAACAACCGCTTCGCCTTAGCACTCGATAGAAGCGTCGTTCTGCCTTCAAGCGGTTCACGAATATCAGTTACACCTGGCAGGTAGCGCTTCACTAATTCCGTAGTTGGCTGATCTGAAGAGATGTCATCTGCAGCTAGATTCAAAGCAACTGCTCCGAGTCCATCGGTCTCGATCGCTAATTGACAAGCAGATGCTACATCTCTTGCATCAATATAGCTCCACAAAATGCGGAGGCGATCCTCTGGATGATCAAAGCGTGCCTTCACAGCCGCATAACGCTCGGGTACTAAAATATTTCCTAGACGGAAGCTAACCACTTGCATTCCGCTACGTCGATGAAATGTTTCTGCTGCTACCTCATTTACAATTTTCGATAATCCATAGCTATCCTCTGGCAACTGAGGATGCTGTTCATCCATCGGTAAATAGTTCGGCTCAAAAAATTCACTTGCAAAGCAAATACCATACGAGGACTCACTTGATGCAATAACAACTTTATCGATATTATAATTTGCTGCCGCTTCAAGAATATTGTATGTAGTCATTACATTATTGCGGTAGCACACCTCGTTCGGATGTGTATACGCTTGTGGGATCGCAGCAAAATGAACGATGCCCGCTACTTTTTCCCGATGTCCACCTGCATATTGTGAAAGTACATTATGAACCTGTCCCAAATCCGTTAAATCTGTAATAATTGTCCGGCAGATCTGCTCGTCGGGAGCTTTTATATCTAAATTAATAACTTCATAATTTTGTTCAACAAAATGCTTCAATATCCATTTTCCTGCTAAGCCACTGCCTCCAGTGACGATTACTCGCTGTTTACTCATGAAGTGCCTCCTCAATGTGATCTATCGTAGTTTTTTATATGAATATGTCATTCACAAGCTAGATAATCTATTACAAATTATTATGAACACGCGTTCATATCTTTATTATATCGACTTAACCATCAATTGTAAACCGTTTTCATTATCATCACTTACTGCGAATTTGAGACGTATAGCCCTTCACATCGAAATGAATGCCCAATAAAGGGGATATGCCCATAGTCATTATAAAACTGACTACAGGCATATCCCCTAACTTATAAATGATTGTTATTAATGACGTACAAAATTACCTAACCGCTACGATTAAGGGTTCGTAGACCAAAGACCAGCATGCTTTAATAGAACACGCGGATGAAGCTTAAGCTGGGCAACCATTAAGTCTGCCAAATCTTCAGGCTGCATCACTTTTTCTGGATTGCCGTCTGTTAAATTCAATTCAACAGCCATATCCGTTGCAACTGTACTTGGCGTTAATGTCGTCACACGAATATTTTTCTTACGTACTTCTAACATTAATGACTCACTTAACCCGATAACGGCTGCTTTGGAAGCTGTATATGCACTAGTAATTGGTGCGCCTCGTTGACCTGCTGTTGATGAAATATTAATAATATCGCCACTATTGCGCTCGATCATTTCAGGCAATACAGCGCGTGTTGTGTAGTATACACCCTTTACATTCACATCAATAATATTAGTCCATTCTTCTGGCGTTAAATCCATAAAGCCGCCGAATTTTGAAATTCCCGCATTGTTTACTAATATATCAATTGCACCAAGCTCATCTCTGATCGACTGAACCGCTGACGTAATCGAGTCCAAATCCGCAACATTTGCCGCAGCTATCGCTACTTTTACATCATATTGCTGAAGCTCCTGGGCTACTAGTTGTAAATTTTCCAGCGTACGCCCAACAAGACCTACGTGAACCCCCTCTTGTGCAAAAGCGATTGCTGTTGCCCGTCCAATACCTCGTCCTGCTCCTGTAATTAATGCTACTTTTCCAGTAATTGATTGCATATTGCACGCTCCTTTAGATGTGATATTACTATTGTACACATAATAGAGTGTAATAAACCAAATCATTTCAACAATTGCGTTAAATATGTATTACAGTCTTACTTTAGAATTGAATGTAATAAAAAACCAGACGAAGCTAAACAAAACTTGTCTGGTTTCTACATAGTTACTTTTTCACTTTATTATTATATTTGCTAGCTTTATTCTTGTAATTATTTCTAGATTTTTGATTGCCATTTTTATTATCTTTTTGGTTGTCGCTACCCTTGCCTGCATTGTTACTATCTTGCTTGTTATCTTTGTTGCTATCTTTGTTGTTTTCATTGTTGTTATCTTTGTTGCTTTCTTCCGAACTCTCCGCGCTAATGAAGCTGCAACTTTTTATATGAGAGTAGAGGATTAGAAGAGCTTCGTCCTTTAATACGATCGTAATATAATTATCGTAAACTTCAGTTAATACACCTTTGACGCTTTCAGGACCGCCACGGTTGATTTGAATGCGATTGTACTTCATCGATTGAAAGACATCTTTCATCGTTCCAGTTTTTACATAGTTCAGTCGAGATACTGGCTTTATCACATCCTGTGAGGATTCATTCTTTACAAGTGTAATACTTTTGATATGATCAAGATAGTAATAAACGATTCCCTCATTTACAGTTGACAACACCAAGTAATCGTCACCGACTGCTAATACAAGCCCTACTCTAGACTCTGGTCCACCTCTATCTAGCTGAACGTTCTTTCCTATTAGATTAGACATTTGATACTCCGCCATCCCATATACACCTCTTCATTAGTAATGATGAATCTATTGCATATATACGTGTACTGGAGTGATATTGATCTAATTAATCCGCCTTTCTTTAGAAAAAGCCGCTAGTATCTATATAAACTAATATAGCTAACAATAAAAAAAAGGAAACCTATATCTTCTAGCATTGTGTTTTTTGCACAATAAGAAGATTAGTTTTCCTTATTCATTATATTATAATAATTATCTTATGATGCCGAGTAACCATCCTGTATCACTTCGTTATCAAAGTCTGCTCCCCGGCAATAAAGACCGACTTCATCGCCAGCTCCTTATCAAGCAACAATAGATCCGCACGCTTACCTACTTCAAGACTGCCATATTGCTCATCTATTCCGATCACGCGAGCTGGATTGAGGCTTGCAATCCGACTAGCTTCCGCTATCGATACGCCAACCTCTTGTATAAGATATTGGAAGCCCTTAATCATCGTGAGCGTACTGCCTGCTAAGCTGCCGCCTTCCTTCAAGCGAGCAATACCGCCCTCTACGATAACAGGTAATATGCCAAGTAAATATTCACCGTCAGACATACCTGCTGCCGCCATTGCATCTGTAACAAGTACAACGTGATCGGCACCTTTAGCTTTTACTAATAGTTTAATAGCCGCTGGATGAACATGCTGTCCATCTGCAATGACTTCAGCTGTAATGCTTGTATTAAGCATCACAGCACCAACCGTACCCGGCTCTCGATGATGAAGCGCACGCATCGCATTGAACGTATGCACAGCATGCGTTAATCCATGTCGGGCTGCATGCTCGATCTCTTCATATAATGCATCCGTATGACCACAAGCCGCAACAATCCCTTGCTCTTTCAGTGCTCCAATATATTGCAAGGCACCATCTAGCTCAGGCGCTAATGTCTGCATCTTTACAATGCCAGGATACTGCCGAGCCCACTGATTGAGCCACTCTAACTGTGGTGTGACCATAAAGCTTTCATTTTGCGCACCCTTCCATTGCGGATTAACAAATGGACCTTCAAGATGAACACCGATAAGCTGAGCATATGGCATTGGCTTACGCCGATACTCAGCAACCGTATCAATCACTTCCGTCAATTCATCACGCGACGCAGTAACCGTTGTCGCTAGCATCGTCGTTGTTCCGTGCTCCATATGAAAGCGAGTAATCGTATGAAGCTCCTCTTTCTTCGCAGTCATAAAGTCCCCGCTTGCACCGCCATGTACGTGAATATCAATAAAGCCAGCAACAGCATAACCACCGTCGCCATCAAGCTCACGAGTAGCTACTTGATAGGCTGGAGGCGTTGCATCCGCTGCTCCAACAGCGGCAATGCGACCTTCCTCCACGAGCACCCAGCTATTTTCAAGCACAGTATGCGGCAATACAACATTCACATTTTTAATACACACGCTGTTCATTATAGTAAATTCCCTGCAGCAGTATCCAAAAGAACAACTAGATTAGGATGAGTTTGTAGCAATGAGGCCGGGCAATCTGTCGTAATCGGGCCCGTTAGCGCACGCTTAACAATTTCCGCCTTATCTTCACCTTTCACAACTAGTAGCAGCATTTTCGCTTTCAAAATCGTACCAACGCCCATCGTAATCGCTAAGCTAGGTACTTCTTCCTCATCTGTAAAGAAACGCGCATTAGCAACCTTTGTCGCTTCAGCTAGCTCAACAACATGCGTGTTACTTGATAAATTAGCTGCGGGCTCATTGAAGCCAATATGACCATTATGTCCAAGACCAAGCAACTGAATATCGATACTGCCAGCCGTCTCAATCGCTTGCTCATAACGACGACATTCCTCCTGTAAATCACTCGCTTGCCCTGATGGAATATTTGTAAGTGTAGCGTCAATATCAACATGATTGAATAAATTTTCGTTCATATAGTGGTTATAGCTTTGGTGATGAGTTGGAGCAACACCAACGTATTCATCAAGATTAAATGTCGTTACATCTTTGAAGCTGACTAGTCCACGCTGATGCGTTTCTACTAATTGCTTATAAATGCCAACTGGTGTACCGCCTGTCGCTAAGCCTAACACCGCCGCAGCCTTAGTTTGTACAACACTTGCAATAATAGCTGCCCCTACTTCGTTAATTTGCTCTTCTGTATTAAACGTTAAAATTTTCATCATTAATTTCCTCCTTTTTTGTCGGTAAATCGTTTTACTTTCTGATAAGAACGTTCTAATCGTGGTACATATATATCAAAATATTCACTAACAAGTCCAACAAAGAGTATATCAACAAGATGCAGCTGAGCCATTCGCGAAGCCATATCTCCCCGACGCATGCCTGCCTCAGAGGATGAGATAAATAAGCTGATTTCAGCAATATCCGCTAATCTATTCGCATCATAATTCGTAATTGAAATTGTAGTCGCTCCTTGCTCAGCAGCACTAATGATCGCTTCGATTGTTTCAGGTGTTTCTCCGGAATAAGAGAATCCAATCGCTACATCTCCACGACCGAGTGACGCTGCAGACGTTTGCTGCATATGTGGATCTGAAAACACAGCTGCCGCTTTACCAATTCGTATTAGCTTTTGATAGAAATCCTCGGCGACGACACCCGAGGTAGCTACACCATAAAGATCAATCCGCTTAGCATGATGCATGGCAGCAATCGCCCCTCGCAGCTGTCCATAATCAAGCAGATTCGCTGTATCCGAAACCGATCGAACATTGTTAGCTGTAATTGCAGATACAATATGATCTAGCGACTGCCCTGCAACAATATCCTGATATGTACTAGTCATAGACTCCTCGGATAGCTCCATCGCCAGCTTAACCTTAAACTCTGTAAAATTTTCTGCATGAAACGAGCGACAAAATCTGGAAATTGTTGAAGTGCTGCTTCCCGATAATTTTGCTAACTCTGTAATTGACATTTGCACAGCTTCTCTTGGCTGCTCAAGCAAAAAACTAACAAGTTTTTTTTCCTTTGGTGACATTTGGTCGAACTGCTCCCTTAGTGCTTGCATTAAGCTCAAGGCAACTCCTCCTAAAACTTTTTGTTATCTACTTTGAAGTACGTCCTGCTAACAAAAAGTAGCATCGAAAGCATACGCTAAAACTTTTTGTCTTCTTTCTTTGTTACTTCTATACCAACAAAAAGTTGCTCCGTAAGCATAATGCTCAATTAACTTGTTGAATCCATGTAAAATAATCCAGCAGCTCCAAGCACACCTATTTCTTTACCAAGCTCAGTACGTCGTACTTCTACCTGCTTATACATTTCCGGCAGACAACGCTCGGCAATAATCTTCTTTGCTTCCTCATAAATAATATTATCGCTGCTCATTACGCCGCCACCTAATATAATTTGGGAAACATTAAATAGATGAATCAATGCACAATTCCATTTCCTAAGTAGAAGCCCGCCGATTTCACGATGTCGAGTGCGTCATTATTACCTGCATTCGCAGCATCTAGTACATCTTTACTCGTCCAAGCGCTGGCAATCGCTCGTTAGCAATACGAGCAATCGCTGTACCAGAGCAATAATTTTCAAGACAACCAATATTACCACAGCCACATTTAGTACCGTTAAGATCAATCATAATATGACCAAACTCGCCTGCGCTATCAGTAACTCCTTGCACTAGCCGACCGTCACTAACAATGCCAGCTCCGATTCCTGTACTAACCGTAATATATATTAAATCTTTAAAGCTCTTGTTCGTACCCCACACATATTCTGCAACAGCCGCCAAATTAGCATCATTACCTAGTATAACAGGTACATTAAAGCTTTTCTCAAGCTCAGAGCCTACATCCTTATTGCTCCAGCCAAGATTTGCAGCATAGACAATGGTCTTGCGCTCTGAGTCAATTACACCAGCCGAGACAATGCCAATCCCTTTTAACTGACCATCCTGAGGAATATCACCAATCAATGAACGAACCGCCTCATGAATTTTTTCAATCGTATCATCTGCACCGTTTTCAGGCAACGTTCTGAATTCTATCTGATTCAAAATGCTTCCAGCTCTATTTACTAGAGCTACAAGAGTCTTAGTTCCGCCAATATCAATTCCGATCACATAATGGTTATGACTTTCAATTGATGCCATCGACTATTACACTCCCCTTTACGATCGGAAAATTGTTTTCATAATAATTATAGTAATTAAGGTAATTATTTTCAAGGTTTATATTACAATATGACATCCTTTATATTATAATGACTCCAAGATAGCATACTTTATCTACATTCATTTTTATAGGAGGAAATAACAGATGACGACATCAAAGCAAGAAATTATTGTTTCGCAAAGCCCTACGCGGGAGCAGCTTGAGTCTATTTACGATATACTAGGTGATGTTTTTTCGGTAGGTCGTGCTTTTTTTCAAGAAAGAATAGATTTTGATTCGTCATACGATGCTAATACGACATGGTTTGCCACCGTTAATGGTACGGTTGCCTCAAGTGTACAAATTTTCCCGCTTCATATTCGCATCGGAAAAGCCAGCCTGAAAGTTGGAGCGATGGGTAGTGTTGGCACGAACCCTAACTTTCGCGGTATGGGGCTAGCACACTTAATACTCAATGCTCAAACGGATTGGATGAAAAATGAAGATTATGATCTTACCCTGTTGCTCGCAAGCATTCATACCTTTTATGAAAAGGTTGGCTGGAAACTAATTCCCGAAAAAGCGTATTCTATCACACGTCCAGAAATAGCTCCGAGCAATGCTAGCTTAGACATCATTCCATTTGATCCTGCTTACTTAGACGATTTGCGTGCTATCTACGAGCAATTTAATAATGAGCGCACCTATACCGTTATTCGTGATGAAGCGTATTGGGATGATCTAATTAAATGGCCGCTTTGGAAAAATAATGATTGCTTACTGATTCGTAAAGACAACCGCATTGTTGCATATGGCATTCTGGAAAAGGCAAATAAAGATAGCCTTTTCATTCATGAATTTGCTTATCTACCAGAAGCTGAGAAAGATGTTGTAGATCTATTACTAGCATTATGCCAGCGAAGCCCTCAGGCGCAGCAAATTTTCTCGATGCTTGCTGAAGATCATCGCATTACTGCTTATTTCAAGGAGCAGGCGGCAACGGAGCATATGATCGACATCGCTATGTGGAAAAAAATCAGCTTCGCTTCTACCTTCACTAAGCTACAGCCTGAATTAGAAGCTAGACTTCAGCGTAATGAACATACTGCAACACAATCGCTTCACCTTGACCTATATAGCGCCGATGAGCATATCTATTTGGATTATGAGCAGCAAAAGCTAACCATTTCTCAAGCAAGCGCGCAGGATGCTACGTATATACCGTTTGTCGTCGATGAGATTCAATTAATATCTTATATTATTTGGGGTTATGAGGCAGCTCATGATGGAAATGAGGAAGTTATTGTTGGAGATGAAGCTTCTCGTATTTTACAAGCATTATTCCCTAAGCAGAATGCGACCTTCTATTTCTCTGACCGCTTCTAATTGCTGGATTATATATAGTAACAGTAAGAAGCTGGACCGTAGTTATTGACTAACTACGGACCAGCTTCTTTTGCAAAACCTTATGCTAAAGAGCTAGCTTCAGAGCAAACAAAGCAACTTTTTTCTCTATTGCGCCACACGAGCTAGCTTTCGGAGCAAACAAAGTAACTTTTTTCTCTATTGCACCATACGAGCTGGCTTTCGGAGCAATTAAAGTAACTTTTTTCTCTATTGCACCATACAAGCTAGCTTNTTCTCTATTGCACCATACAAGCTAGCTTCAGAGCAAACAAAGCAACTTTTTTCTCTATTGCGCCACACGAGCTAGCTTTCGGAGCAAACAAAGTAACTTTTTTCTCTATTGCACCATACGAGCTGGCTTTCGGAGCAATTAAAGTAACTTTTTTCTCTATTGCACCATACAAGCTAGCTTTCGGAGCAAACAAGGTAACTTTTTTCTCTATTGCACCATACAAGCTAGCTTCAGAGCAAACAAAGCAACTTTTTTCTCTATTGCGCCACACGAGCTAGCTTGAATCATCAATTTAAAGTGAACTTTTACTCCTTTGCCAATTTTGCTATTGCCATTAATACTGCCCCATACGCCGCATCCTTAATCGGCATCATGAGCTGCACTGACGGATAGCTTTGCGCAAGCTTTCGCGCTAATGCTTCACGTACAAAGGAGGACTTATGCAGTACACTACCCGCAATCGCGATTGGACTATCGGCTAGCTTCAATCGTTCAATAACAGGAACGATAAGCTCATATAAGGAATTGGCACAGCGCTCTGCAAGTTCAAGCGCATGCTTATCTCTCTGTTCACATGCAAGCGTCATAAGTCGTGCGAGCTTCGCAATATCCTTTTTCGTCGTTTGCTTATCATAGACGAAGCCGATAATTTCCTGCACCGTTCGCATCCCTAGCTGCTCATAGACAAGAGCTGGAATGATCGTTCCAGATATTCTCCCATCCTCGGCCTGTACTAATGTAGACAGTAGATCACGGCCAATACTATAACCGCTACCTTCATCATCAATGAGATAACCAAAGCCACCTGTCCGATGCTGCTCTCCCTGCTCATTTACACCAAAACAAATAGAACCTGTGCCTGCAATAACAATAATTCCTTGCATCGCATTTTGCGCACCATATAAAGCCGTTTCTTGATCACCTGTTATCGTTAATTGACCAGAATATCCATTATCACGTACATTTTGTTCAAGAAAGCTTGTAACGATTGGATTACTGACACCAGCAGCACCAATACAAATATGTGCAATATTTTCGAGCGAGCTACAGCAACCTTTTATTTGCTCGAACATCGCTACGAACGATGCTGCAATTCCATACTGCTGCACAGTTTCTATAATGTCACCATAGGAACGAACATTAATGACAGGATTGAGCGGATTATTATTAATATCCATAACAACAGGTGAGGAAGAAGATATTGATTTTCATCTAGCAATTGCTGCTGAATGAGCATCAAGCTATTTTTGAGGCGATCGCTGCTCAAGATGCAAAGAGGTCTCTCGAAATTCGAGAGACCTCTTACTGTTATTACAGCGCTTTTTGTTCTTAATAAGTTAGTCCGTGACCTAGTGTGTAGATATTCCCATCACTATCCTCATATGCATAACGTAATCCTTCTGGCATATATTTGTCCTTGTCATAGCCTGCTACATCATTTCTCGATATACAGTCTCCATTGGCATCAACGGCAATAACTGCTTCGCTCGCTGGCAATGTCAACGGCAGCACACCTACAGGTTGGCTATTGCCCGCCATAACCTCAAACTGTGCCTTATAGAAGGTATCATATCCAGCGATCAATGCATCTGCCAAAGGCTCTACATTTCCAACAATCCACGGCAATGTAACATTGACACTAATAATTGCTTTTCCGCCACGTTTTTGAATATTTTCTGCAATTTCCTTAAGATGTTCCATACGAAGCAAAGTAGTTTCTTGATACGAAGAACCATCTAACGCAGTTTCAGTTTTGTCCTCGCATATTTCAAGCTCCAAGAGCCCTGGTGTTGCATTAAAGTAAGCACCCGATTGAGGATTCAAGAACAACATAGCAACATCGGCTTCTTCATAGTTAAGGGTTAAATTGAATTGTCCAAGTTCTTGACATTCCTTCCTTGCTTTTTCAGTATAAGAAGTTGCTCGTTCTGCATCTTTGTGGAACACCTCCACATAAACCTTCTTACCTGCCATTTTTTCAGCTGTTAAAGGTAATGTCTCCTGTTGATTTTTAAGAATGGTTACTGATTTTTTATGAGCTTCATAAGCGGCTTCCCAGTTAGCTGGATTATTAACTGTTGAAGCAGCACCTTCCGTTGACACATACGTACGATCATCGAATAGTCCTAGAGCAAACATTTCCGTAAGTAATCGTACATTGGCTTGATCGATACGTTTTTCACTGATCCATCCGCTGTTGATCGCTATTTTTAGATTTTCAATATCATTCGTATCCGCAACCATATCTGTACCAGCATTGATTGCTTTAGCAAAACGCTCCGCCTCGCTTAGTTCTTCAACACCCCAGCTCATTTTGCTCGTAATACCACTATCACTATTTACATAGCCTTTGAAGCCCATCTTCTCTCTAAGTATATGATTAAGGAAATAATGATTAAATGTAAAACCAACCTCTTCGTAAGGGATATCGTCTCCCTCAAATTGTTGCACCACACTCTTTTCGATGCTAGGCATAGAGTAATACGGCATAATCGATGATGTACCATGATCTACTGCTGCTTGGAATGGTGGTAAATGATACTTTTCCAAGCTACCTGGTGTTGGATATAGATTCCACTTTCCTTCTTTATAATGTGGGTCAAATCCATTTTCCCTTGCGCCTCCGCCTGGGAAATGCTTTGTCGTCATTGCGATACTATGCTTACCTAATCTCTCACCTTGAAAAGCATCGATAATACGACCGATGGCATCAGCAATAAACTCTGGATCTTCACCAAACGTACCATATGTACGTTGCCATCTAGGATCTGTAACGGTATCAGCCATATACATATAGCCTTTTCTTATTCCAGTAGCATCCCATTCATCATGTGCAATTTGAGCAAATTGACTAATAAGCGATGCATCACCGCCATTTTTAATATCACCTTTCGCCGCTGCTGCAAGTCCTAAAGTTCCTGGCCATGTGGAAAAAATCCCGGCTGCATCATTCATACCAAAGATGAATTCTGTATTTTCGTTTCTTGAATTTGAAGCGATCAAGCAAGGAATACCAAGACGCGTTCCCTCACTTAATTCATTCATTGCATTAACCCATTCCGCCATTTGAGCTGGACTCCAGTTATCTCTCAAGATGAAATGTCGCAAATTCATTTTTTCGATCGTATGCGTCGTGCCCATTACTTTAGTAATAGCAAAAATACTTTCACCCTTTTCCACAATACCTTCGTCTAACACACCATTGTGGCTTGTCTTACTTTTATCTTTTTGCGAGAGACCCATTCCGCGTGTATTAATAAGCATCATGCCGACTCTTTCATCAATATTCATTAAGGAGACTAGATTTTCCGCACGTTCTTGCGGACTCAAACGCCAGTCTTCATATGGATCTAGCTTCCCATCATTATTCAAATCTTTAAATTTCAATCCATCAACTTCAATGATATTCTTCGATTTAACTTCCAAATCAGGTTGTTTTACGTTAACTCCCATCGTTTACGCCTCCCAAAACTTTTTTGTAGCTTCCAAAAATGCTTCTCAGTAACAAAAAGTTTTCCCCTATAAATAACCTCTAGATCAATCTATTGCTTGTCTTCTGCTAGCTGTTATACCTATCATTTCCATTTAACTCTCACTTATGACAAAAAAATGTACGTTATTGGCACATGTGTCCCGCACTTCCCAAGTTCACTTTATCTTCGATGCCGATTAAACTTCCTGCATTACTTCGTTATCTAAGTCTACTTTGCTGTATACTGTTATCATAACAACAATTTATCGAAAATAATTGACGCATATTGCTAAAAATATTGTAAAAGTTGCTGAATGAAAGGAAACGAGCTAATGAAGCAATCTATTCTTATTCCAGTTCTAAATAAAGGATTTGAAATAAACTACTTTAGCAAGCGAAATCCAGATGATAACTGGCGTAATTGGCTTACGAACGATGATCAATCATCGGATAATTTCTCTCAATTAGAAAATTTATTCCGATTGCATCGGCATGATGTAATGGAGCTACTTGTATTTTTAGAGGGGGATTGTGAATTTTTCTGTGAGGGTAATACCTATTCGCTCAAGAAAGGTGATGTTGTCGTTATCCCTCCTTATGCCGTTCATCAAGCTACTGTTAAAAATTTTGCTAGCTATGAGCGAATTATTGTTAGCATTAGCGAGCATTTATTGGATGACTTTCTTGCTAGCTCACCATCTATGAAAGAAAATATTGTTTATCAAAAGACACAGGGTTCTTATGTGTTGCATCTACATTCCAAAAAGTTTCAACATATTGTTACGTTACTTCAAGAGCTGAATAGTAAAGTAAAGATGGATAAAGATATTTTTTCCTTCTCAACAAATTACTTATTATTTCAATGTATTCAAATCATCTTCGATCCAGCTAGTAGCAAACCAAGCCTTAACAACAATAATAAACTAGACCAAAGGTTCTTATCAATACTAGAACATATTGAATTACATCTGACAGAGTCCGATCTAAGCTTAGTTAGTGTATCCAGTCATTTCCATTTGAATAAGTACTACTTTTCTCATTATTTCACCAAAAACATGAGCCTATCGTTTTACCGTTATGTATCACTAAAACGTCTAGCTTATGCCGTAACTATGATTAAAGAAAATCAAATTTCTATAGAAAATATTGCTTTGAAATGTGGTTTTCTTGATTATTCTAGTTTTTATAGACTGTTCAAAAAGGAATACAATATTTCTCCTAAAAAATTACAGATGGAATATAAAAACTAATGGTTCAATGGCTGCATCTCTATCGTATCCATATATTATATTCATAGGGAGATAGATCATAGATGCTACCGTGGATTCGTCTTTGATTGTAATATTGAATAAATACAGTCACAATCATGTACGTTTGCGGATAAGTCTCAAATTCATTGCGTCGGTAACACTCCAACTCCAATATAGAATGAAAGGATTCGATGTGTGCATTACTATTTGGTGTCTTTGGTGGGATGCGCTCATGGATCATTCCGTTAGAGACACAAGCCTTTTCAAATAGATGGCTAATGAACTGTGGGCCATTGTCAGAGCGTATAACAGGCTTGTTTTCCTTGCTAATGAGCATTCGCTTCTTCAGCGCTTCCTACATGATTTGAACCAAGTGTTTGGCTTCACATTTCAATCCGATATGGTAAGCAATGATGGCACGGTCAAACACATCTATGATACACATGATGAAGAAAAAACGATGTTCTCCATCGATCCAGCCATACTTGATATCGGCTTCCCAGAGCTGATTGGATCCTGTGATTATCCGATTGTTAGCAAGGACTCTAGGATACTTTACGAGTAGCTGCGGAAAAATACATCCATATCCAACAATTGCTACTGGTCTAAACATATGTTTTCCTCTCTTTCTATTTATTAAATTTATAAGTCTAACTGTTCAATTGATCTTCCATTAGTGATGACGTTGTAAATACCACTCAACCGTTTTGAAAATTGCTTCATCAAGTGGTGTTGAAATATCGCCAAACTGTTTAACAAATTTTGAACTATCTACTACAAAAGATTTATTGAACTGATACAACATTTCGATGCTTTCTTTTGCTTCCGGTATAAATAACCCACCAAATCTCATCATTCCAATCCCCATTGTGCTAAGCTTCGGTGACTTCTTAATCGTATTGAATGCCAATTCCAAAAACTCTCGTGTCGTTACAGTTTTAGCATTTGGAATATGCCATACTTCTCCAAGTGCTTCCTCGTTTTCCCCTAATATCACTAGTGCTTTTCCAAAATCCTCAATGAACGAATAGGTATGTAATGCATCCAGATCCCCCGCGTATACTACTTTTTTTCCAGTCACCAGTTTATTAAACACGCGTTCTCCGACCGCAGAATTGAGCACATGTGGACCAAAAAAATCTGAAGCACGTCCAATACTTACTTTTACTTTCCCAGCAGTATGTGCCGCTATAAGATTTTCTGCTACTTTAGCTCTCACACTACCTTTCCTGGTAGTAGCGTTATAGGGTAGTCTCTCATGCATGGGTGCCAAAACTTCACCATACATATACAAATTATCCCCTACGACCAACTTAGCATTATTAAAAGCTGCACCTTCTATAACCCCCTTGATAAGATCTGGAAATAATTCTGGCCATTTTGTATAAGATGGTTGAGAACACTGATAAATTATATCTGCATTTTCAAATGATTGTTTAGCTTGTTCAATGTTTGATACATCGGCTACTATCGTCTCAACATTCGGATGAGACCAGCCATCTTTAGTCGTTACAATGTTTCTCACTTTCTTTCCTTTCCCATTAAGTTCTTGTATCACAGCCTTACCTAGTGCACCTCTACCAATTACAACATGCAATTCTTGATTATTTTTGTTCATATGTTCCTCCAATATTTCCTTTAATATTAATTCTCTTATTGAATACTGTGCCTTTTACCCATCTAATCAACATTCTGCCCCAATGACTAACAAGAAAACTTAATGATAAGGTTCTATTGCATATTGCAATAAAACAAGTATCGGTACATGAATGATATAAACCCCAAACGTATTCTGCGATAATAAGCCAAGCCACTTATTAGTAACATTGAATTTTTCTCTAAATAACACCATTAGTCCAATCGTTAAAGATGTACAAAGAAAGCTGTCCCAAATTGACCAAATCAAAGCATTCAAATTGTTCCCTCCAGATGCCATTGCAACATCAAACATACCCTTTCCAGCAATTGATGCTACAAATAAAACGACACCGACACATAACCATATCAATCACTTTTTCTTAGGATAATTACTAAACCATTTGTATTTATATGCTAAAATACCAACAATAAAGTAAAAAGCATATTTAGGAAAATTAGCATACTCTGCTTGAATGCCCCCCAAAAAACCTTCCCAATAATCAAGGGGATACCAAATTCTAATTCCATATGTAGCGAGGGAAACAATAAATGTGATATAAATAATGGAGAGGGCGAGTAACTAAAGGAAATCCAAAAAATATGGGGATAACAAGCTTGAGTAATCGTTCTCTTAAAAATTTCATACCACCTTTTTTATTGTATGATAATGAAATTAAATATGTAAATTAACAGCTTTTAATAATTAATAAGTCATGTTGGGATGTAATTTCAAACTCATTCTTAAGCTGTTCAAAATATTCTCCTTCCCTTGCATTTGTCTAAACGTCTACACAACTACTATAATTTTATTGTGTTAACGCTGCGTCATCGTCATGTTAATGATTAGTTAAGAGTAGTCATACTATTAATATGATTAAATTAACAAAATCTAGGATACTGGATAAACTAGTAAACACTAGTTTGCCTACAGTCTAACAGCCTTGCCCAACCGGCTAAGGCTGTTTATTTATTCCAATATCATTTCGCCAAAATATTGTGAAAGATGATAATTAATAGCACCCGTCGGACTCCATGCTTGATATTCTCTTTCCCCATTTCTTTGCTCGTCAATTCGATAAAAATTCACTTTAAATGCTTTTCCTTTTTCTAAAGGAGCAGCAAAGTTAGTAGCAGGGATATAAATATTATATATAAAAACTTCTGGCTGTGGCTTATGGATCTCTGTTCTGAGCCCCTCTAAATTCCACGCTAAATCTATATCCGTAACTTTACCTTGACCATTATTAATAATTTTCGCATCAAAAATAACGTTATGGGGACTAATCTCCAGTTCCATAATCCGTTTTAAATAGATAAATTTATTCCTTTACACCCTCATCTGCCGTAACTAAATATGGTCCTAGAGGTGCAATGCCATCACAGGACTTACCTAGCAACCATTGCCCTTTTCAGCAAATAGTGGTGTTGGTATCATGGTAGCTCTTAATGAGCTAGCTACTCCCCCTGCTAAATAATGTTTTGATTCCTCTAAATTAGCTATTGATTGAACGTATGTCATATCTAGTCTTCCTCCTTGTAATGATATCTATAAAAGGCTAATTCCATTCGATTTGAATGAGAATTAGCCTTTGTTTTGTTGTTATTTGACCTTTGTTCTACTTTATTTCACCAAAAATATGAGCCTATCGTTTTACCGCTATGTATCACTTAAACGTCTAGCTTATGCAGTAACAATGATTAAAGAAAATCAAATTTCTTTAGAATACATTGCTTTGAAATGTGCTTTTCTTGATTATCCTTACCCTCTATTGCCATTTGTTCCAGCGCATCCCCATGCTGATCTCGCAGAATCCTATAGAGAATTTCCTTCGTGAATAATGGAGCAAGTACCGGGATATCTTCCGGATTGTCTAATAAACAAGCTAACCTGACTACTGCATCTAATAGAGATGGCTCAACTTTGCTAACATACATAGCACGTTTCGCATTTCTTTTCGTGTTTGCTAACATATTATAATCACTTAAAACATCTAAAATTTGACTTGGGGTAAATTCAAGCTTGATTGCCAAGTATGGAGCGTCGGAAGAGGCTTTAATCACTTGCCCCTTAATCGGTAAGCCAACAGACGACACAATATAATCCGAAGCGCCATACTTAAAGCTTTCCTCTGCCAGTAATACTTCCTTCTCCCCTTGGACAATAATGCAGAACGATGGGTTCACCCATGGGTAATTAATGAAGAGCAAAGTCGCCCTGTTATTAAGAATGCTCTTGATCTTGGTATCAATTTTTTTGATACGGCAAATGTCTATTCAGATGGTACAAGTGAAGAAATCGTTGGACGCGCGCTAAAGGATTATGCGAATCGTGATGAAATTGTACTTGCTACAAAGGTACATTTTCGGATGCATGAAGGTCCAAATGGTGCTGGTCTATCCCGTAAAGCAATTATGAGTGAAATCGATAAAAGTTTGAAGCGACTTGGAACCGATTATGTCGACCTTTATCAAATTCACCGCTGGGATTACAATACACCTATCGAAGAAACGATGGAAGCGTTACACGATGTGGTGAAGGCTGGGAAGGCAAGATATATCGGCGCTTCTGCTATGTATGCATGGCAATTCCATAAGGCTCTACATGTAGCGGAGAAAAATGGGTGGACGAAGTTTGTATCGATGCAAAATCATTTAAACCTCATCTATCGTGAAGAGGAACGGGAAATGCTACCGCTCTGTAAGGAAGAGAAAATCGGGGTAATTCCTTATAGCCCGCTTGCTTCAGGAAGATTGACTCGTGACTGGTCAGAATCAACGCATCGTTCCGAAACCGATCAAACACAAAAATCTAAATACGATGCAACCGCTAATGCCGATCGATTAGTTGTGGAGAGGTTAGCGGCAATTGCAGAGGAACGTGGCGTTCCACGTATTCATATCGCACTTGCCTGGTTGCTGCAGAAGGAACCAGTAACAGCTCCTATTATCGGTGCTACGAAAATATCTCATCTCGAAGGTGCAGTAGGCGCTCTATCTATTAAATTAACAGCTGCAGAAATTGCGTCTCTAGAAGAGCCATATGTAGCTCATCCAATTGTTGGTTTTAGTTAAATGGTTTTGATGGTAATCTGATTCCGTCTTTCTGCTGTTTATTAGAATACCCGTGAACTTCAAAAAGAGGTGCTATTTATGGGTATTTAATATGATGATTTTGAAAAAAGGTCTTTCATCAATTCAATGATGAAAGACCTTTTTATTTTCAGCAGCATGAATTGTTTTCCTTGTAATTTGAAAATCCTCTGCCATTTTCACTTGAGTAATGTCTCTTACCAATCGTTTTTTGAAAGATAACCTACGTTTTTCACAAAAAACTGCAACTCATCTATCTATAAATGCAAGTTACTTTTGAAACGTTGTTCCTCATTCAATCTAGTGATACTATTCAGTCAATAGGAATTCTGTAAAAGGGCGTGATCATTATTCGTTTAATAATTGACGAATCTGAAGATTACAATGAGATTGAAATTATAATTAAATGTCCCCGAGTCGATGAGCGGCTTGAACGTTTGATTGAACAATTTAAACACTATGAAATTATGTTAACTGGAAAGAGAGATGCTAGAACATATTCCCTTGCTGCGGAAAATTTATATTACTTTGAGTCTGTCGATAATAAATCATTTCTTTATGATGAGAAAGAAGTGTATGAAAGTAACTTGAAATTATTTGAGCTTGAACAATTAGTACGCGGAACACATTTTATCCGCATTAGTAAAAACTTGATTGTCAATACAACACATATCGATAACGTACGCGCTTTATTCAATGGAAAATTTGAGGCTATGTTAACAAATGGAGAAAAAATAATTGTCAACAGACATTATGTCAAAGCATTTAAAGAAAAGTTTTTGACGTAAGGGGGAAATCGTATGAAAGAATTTATGAAGTATATTGTATCCAGTTGTATTTCGTTCACATTTAGCTGTATTTTTTATCTCTTTTTTAGTCTATTAACTGTTTTCCCTCCTTTTGATGAACAACTAGCCGTCACTATGTTATTTATTTCTATTGGCATCATGTCATTGATTTACTTAACCCATTTATTACCTATCCGAAGTCCTTTTGTTTTCAGATTATTGGAGGTTATGGCTGTCATCATCGTTCTGCTTGTGGCCATCGTATTTTTCAATATGGTTCCATTCCAAACTACGTATATTCTTTATGTACTAGCGATCGGATTATTGATATATGCGATCGTAATTTTCATCCTATTTACTGGGGACCAAGCGGCTGCAAGAAAAATCAATTCCGTAATACGGACTCAGAAAAAGGAGGATATCAGATGAAGAAAATAATTAAAGTAGATAACTTGTCTAAATCGTTTGGAAAAGTCCAGGCGGTGAACAACGTTAGCTTTTACGTCGAGGAAGGTACTCTCTTCTCTTTTTTAGGGACGAATGGTGCTGGAAAATCGACAACCATCTCTATTCTTTTGACGCTCTTACAACAAGACAAAGGCACCGTTAAAGTGAATGGCTATACCGTCGGAAATGAAGATTCTAAAATTCGCCAAGAAATTGGTGTTGTCTTTCAAGAAAGTCTAATGGATTCCTTACTCACTGTGGAAGAGAATTTAAAGATCCGTGGATCGTTTTATGGAATGTCTAGAAAAGAAAGAGCAGAAGCAATTAAAAGAGTTGTCGCCATAGCAGACTTGAATTCTTTCCTAAAGCGACCCTATGGTAAATTATCAGGCGGTGAAAAGCGGAGGGCAGATATTGCGAGAGCGCTTATTCATAACCCTACTATTTTAGTACTTGACGAACCAACGACTGGTCTTGATTCACAAAGCAGAAAAAACATTTGGGAAACAATCATCCAGCTTCAAAGTGTGACGAAAATGACCGTGTTTTTGACAACGCATTATATCGAGGAAGCCGCGAGCTCGGATTATGTCGTCGTCATGAAGAATGGGCGTATTATTGCAAAAGGTACCCCAGAACAACTAAAAAACAAGTATTCATCCCATAAGCTTATATGTACTACGAATAATGAAGAAGATTTGAAAAAAAGACTTATTGCGGAAGATTACAAATTTGAAATCGAAAAATCACTCATCCACTTCCCACTAGTGGAAACAACGGATGCGATTCCAATTTTGACCAAATTCTCTGATCTAATCTCGTCCTTCGAAGTACGAAAATCCAGTTTAGATGATGTGTTCATTACGATTAATGAATATGGTGGTGATAAACGATGATGGCATTCACTAAACGCAATATCCTCTTATACTTTAGAGATAAAACAGCAGTCTTTTTTTCAATACTTGCCGTACTTATTCTTATTGCTTTATACGTTATATTTTTGGGTGATTTAACTTCAAAAAACATTCCTGACTTTCCATCGAAAGAAGCACTGCTCAAATCTTGGTTCATTGCAGGAATTTTATCAGTCACATCGTTAACAACGACATTAGGTTCTTTCGGAATTCTTGTCGAAGATCGAGCAAATAAGATATATATGGACTTTTACTCCTCTCCTATTTCACGGGCGAAGTTAGTCGGAGGCTATATTTTCAGTGCATTGATTATTAGTTTTATTATGTGTTTATTCACATTTATTGCAGCAGAAATCTTTTTTTTCATCACTGGCGAAGCATTGTTACCTTTTAACAAAATGCTTGCAGTAGTTGGTGTCATCATTTTGGCAGTTTTATCGAGTGCATCGATGGTTCTATTGCTAGTCTCATTCTTTGAAACATCAAATGCTTTTGCTGCAGCTAGTACTGTCATTGGGACACTTCTTGGTTTTTTAGCTGGCATTTATATTCCGATTGGTAGTTTACCTGATTACTTACAAACGATCGTAAAATTTTTCCCGGTTTCCCATTCAGCCGCATTATTCCGTCAGTTATTAATGGATTCGCCTCTACTTGACGCTTTTGCCAATACTTCTACTGAAATGAAAGAAGCATTTCAATTCGATATGGGAGTCTTTTATGAAATTAATGATAGTCATATGTCTACTTTGTTTAGTATTTTCTACCTCATTGGCATAACCATCGTCTTTTTCCTTATTTCTCTGCTCGTTTTGAGGAAAAAAAACAAATGAATTTCACCGAAATTTCACTTCTTATTTAATATGTATTCGCGATAAAGGAGGTTTGTGTCAAATACATAGTCATGTTGCTGTCATGATCTATGCTTCACTTCTACTCAAAAAAGTAGCACAAACCATTGTCTTGGTTTGTGCTACTTTTTAAAAATATGCTATAAGCTATTTTTGACAGACAAATCGATTACTCTATGAAAATCTCTTGCAACACTCTACCATCACATGGTCCAAAGTTAATATCTAACATTTTCGCCATCGTTGGCGCTAGATCAACGACCTCTGCATCGCCAAACGAATAGTTACTTTTTATCCCCTCGCCAGATACAACCAACACGCTTGTATAATCAGGCTTGTCGGGAGAGTAGCCATGTGTAGCATAGACCTTCCCTTGTTCTTCTAAATCTATTAGGATGGGCTCATCATAATCATCTTCAAAGCAATAGCCGACCTTAGCTTCCAGCATATATCGCAGCGAGCTATCTACATGAAAACGATCCAGATCATTTCCCGTTAATATACTCTCAATGCCACAAGCATTGTCTTGCAAGGCTTGCTTAATCAACTTCACGGCTAACGCTTCAGCCTCATCATCGCCGACTTTGAGATGTAAATAAGCAGCTCCACCCGCTCCTTGCACATATGCTCTCCACTTCATCTCCCCGTTTTCCTCATAGATCAGCCCATGCTCTTTCAATAAAGTGTTAAGATGCACCTTATATCGAACATCTTTCTGTCCATGATCTCCAACGACAATAAACGTTGTCTGTTCCTTGATACCAGCTTCTTCAACAGCTCTCATCAAATCACCGAGCCTATTGTCCATACGCTGAATGACCTCCTCAATATGAGGACCCTTTGTGCCAAAAGCATGCTTAGCATCATCAAGATCAATCAAATGCATCAGAAGTAAATTTGGTTTCTTACGCTTGATCGTATCAACGGCACACATCGTTGTAAAATCATCAAGATAAGGCTGCTGAATGCCTTGGCGAACGCGTCCATATTTCAGTTCCATATTGAGGCTGTACAATAGGCTACCGTTCTTCAATATTTTAAGCGCCTGATTTTCATTATTGATCGCTCGGATCTCAGGAATATTATATTTGATCGGAGCTTTCCCCGACACTGGCCATAATAGCCCCGCCGATGTCATCCCATGCTTCTGGATGGCATCATATATTGTAGGTACTTTAATATCACTTCTGAACCAGAACCAACGCTGATTCTCCGCATCGACAAAGGGTTGAAGCGGATTATTATGATATACTCCATGCTTATTGGGATAGACGCCTGTCACAAACGTTGTATGAATAACATAAGTCAGCGTAGGGTATACACTTTTCAGCTTCGTACTATAAGCACCATTTTTCATTAAGGCTGCCATATTAGGAAGCTTACTTGCCATCTCCCAATTATCCTCTGAAAATGCATCATAGGATACAACAATTAAGTATTTATCTTTGTCTGCTTTATTAATCAAGATTACATCATCCTATCACTTCAATACTATTATTCTGTTCCTTAGGCAGCGTCAGAAATACTATCAATCCAATAATAAATAGCGGAATAATTGATAAAATACTAAACTTAGCGTTACCTGTCACTGTCGTCGTCATCGCCATAATAAACGGCCCGATAATAGCTGCGAATTTACCGAAAATATTGTAGAATCCAAAAAATTCATTAGAGTTTTCCTTCGGTATAATTTTCGCATAATATGATCGGCTTAATGCTTGAATGCCACCTTGCGCTGAACCAATGAGTGCACCAAGAATAAATATATGCCATACTGACGAAATGAAAAATGCAGCTATACAAGACACGATGTACGTAATAATACCAACAATGATCATTGTTCTAGCGGAATACTTTTTCGCCAAATTCCCATATAGTATAGCACATGGAAAAGCAATAATTTGAATGATTAATAATATACCTAGTAACGTAAATGTATCAAGCGTATCAGCACCTAGCACCGCTGTGGCATAGGGCACAACCATTTTAATAATCGTATCTACTCCATCAATATAACAAAAGTAAGCAATTAGAAATACAAACACTACTTTATAGCTTCGAATTTGTCTGAACGTGTCCGCTAGCCTTTTGAAGCTATTTAAGATTGGACGAGGTTCAGGCTCAATATAGTAACGCTGCTGTACATCTCTAACCATCGGAACCGTGAGTAGTCCCCACCATAATGCCGTAATAATAAAGCCGATTTGATAGCCAATTGCTTTATCCATGCCCATAAAGAAAATCAATGCTAAGCTAATCCCGAAAGGAATAACACTAGATATATAACCATAGGCAAAGCCTCTAGAAGAAACCTTGTCCATACGATCATCCTTCGTTACATCTACTAGAAACGAATCATAAAATATATTAGATCCAGCAAAGCCGATTGCTGATAAAACATAAAATAGTATGAGCAGCTGCCACTGGCCGCTACTAGGCGAAACAAAAGCGAGCGATACCGTAGACAGAATTCCTACTAGAGCAAAAAATAGAAAGAAGCGCTTTTTCTTATCCTTATAGTCGGCTAATGTACCTAAAATCGGACTAAGAACTGCAATAATGATACTTGCTAACGAATTGAAATAACCTAGATCCATGCTACTGTTTGCATTATTGAACATACCAAAAACAATTGGCAATAACGCCGTTGTAACCGCCATTGAATAAGCCGAATTCCCGCAATCATATAAAATCCACGATCTCTCTTCCCTGGTTAACTTCATAGACACTTCTCCTGCATATCGTTAATTAACTCAACTATACAGTTACAAGGTCATGCTAGTGTTAAAAGTAAGTTAAGCAGGCGTAAAGTTTCACTGTATGAAGCTATTCAATAAATTCCAGATCGCTTGCGCATTGTAGGCATAACCGATCTCAACATGAAGAAATACGAATCAGCTTTAGCCATTTCTACAATATTGGTTGCATTTGGAGAAAGCTTAAATTACTAACAATCAAACACATCTCTGAAAGAATCATTGCAATCGTCCTCCCATGATGAATTATGAGCATCATTAACTAAAAAATAGTAGTACATATCATTGCCTTGGTCTATGCTACTATTTTTAGTTTCAATTAATTATTTTCGTTCTCGGCGAATCCAGAAATTAAACATATCATTTCTTAAATAGTCAAAGGAATAGAGCACTTCTTTATTTTTTTCATTATAATGGAGCTGCTTCATAAGAATGACTGGCGTCTCTTCTTCCTTATCTATTTGCAGTCTCGCAACATACTTATCCTTCTTTAAAGGGACAAGTAGCTCTGTATCTGCTCTAGCAATATTGATTTTGCATTTATCCTCTAGAAAACCAAATAAAGAGCCAGAGAAATCAACACGTTCAAACGCATCACCAACTAAATCTTTTGGCAATATATTAATAGAGTAAGCCACTGGCTCACCATCGGCATATCGCATTCGTTCCAACTTAATAACCATGCTGTTTTCTGCAATGTTCAATGCAGCTGCCCATTCCTTGGTGCATGGTACTTCCCCAATCATTTCTTTGTTCTCTTCTTCATTCAAACCTGCCGCCTTAATCATAGTACCAATACTTTGCAGCATCTCAAGGCGGCTCGGAATAATCGGAAGCGGCTTAATGACAAAAGTACCTACTCCATGCTTTACTAGCAACTTACCTTCCTGCTCTAGCAACTTAATAGCTGCTCGCAATGTCTCCCTACTCACATTGAAATATTTGGCCAGCTCGTATTCAGAAGGTAATTTTTGTCCGACCTTCCAGAGCTTATTGTCGATCATTTTTTCTATGTCTAGTTTAATCATCTGATAGCTTCCCATTATGCCTAGCCCCGCTTTATATAATATCATTCCTGTATAAGTAAACTTACCTTTAAGACATCAGATAACTCTTTATTACTACAAAGGATAAGAGAATGATCATTGATTTCTAACCGTTGAACTATTCCACCAGCCTCCTCTGCAATTAACGCACCTGCGCACATATCCCAATCATTGAGATTGAATTCCCAAAAGCCGTCAAAATACGAGGCGGCTACAAAACATAAATCTAACGCCGCACTGCCCGTACGTCGAATGCCAGCAACCTTGCTAATCATACTATTAAAATATTTTAGATTAATGTACTCTGAATGGCCGCCTCCGGGAAATCCAGTAGCCAACAAGCTCTGTTCCAATTGATTAGTATTTGATACGGAGATACGCTTCCCGTTCAAATATGCACCGCCCTGTCTAGTTGCACAAAACTTCATATTGAGCCAAGGCGAATAAACCACTCCAACCTGAGTAATACCGTTATGTTGTAAAGCGATCGAAATTGATGATATTGGAAAATGATGAATGAAATTGGTTGTGCCATCGATAGGATCAATGACCCATAAGTAATCACTCCCATTGACATAGCTCCCTCTTTCTTCAGAGAGAATGCTATGCTCCGGATAAGCTTGCCTAATACAATCAATCAAAATACCCTCAGACTTTACATCTACATTTGTAACAAAATCAGTCGCATAACCCTTCGTACTTACTTGGAACTGATTGTCCTCAATGGCGATTTTCTGATAAGCAGCCGCCTTGTCTACCCACGTCTCTATTTCATCAATTAACTGATCTAAATTCATATCATCACAATTCCTTATTGTATTAATTCCACTATGTATTGCTCTGCATCCATGCGAAGAATTCGATGAGTCGTTGTTGCAGCTTCCGTATAATATAGCTCAGCCTTACAATGCTCAGAGATCATTTCCTCAATCTCTTTATGCGGAAGCTGATACGTTCCTTCGTCATCAGCACTAACAATAACAGCTTGTGGGTTTATGCTATTAAGCCACTCCCCTGAAATCTGATGTCTGTCACCATGGTGAGGAGCTTGTACGACTATAATGTTTTCAAGCTCCGTTTGATAAGGCTCCCAAAAGTCCAATTCCACATCAGAAGTAAGTAGCGCAATCGATTCATCTTTATAGCTTATAATAACTGCCATTGCCGTAGAATTGAGCATTCGGTCAATTTTTTTCAAGCGCTCCATCTGCTCTACAAGACAGCTCATATCTAGCTCATTCAGCTCTAATCTCAGTTGTTTCAGCTTGCTCATATCTGGCATTAATAGCTTATAAGACAAATCTTGTTCGTGAAATGTTGTAGGCTTCTCCACGATATTAATAGAGATATTGAGTTCTCTTGCTCTATTAACAATTTGAATATACAACGATAAAGAAGCAAGCATCGGCGTTGAATAGTCTATGAGACGACTTTCCAATATTAATTCAGGTAACATCAGATGAATCTTAATTTCTCCAATCGGAACATTACCTAAAACCTCATATACCCCACCAATATGATCCTTATGAAAATGAGTGATGACAAGCACATCAATTTTCTCAATGTTATACTCTCGAACATATTGTGCCAAACTTATTCTACGTGGATTAGTACAAGGATTAACATCTCCACCATCAACAACAAGACAAAAACTCTGATTACCATTCGTATGTCGAATAATCGTTGCTTCACCAAAGCCTACATTCAAAAAATCAATGACGCAGGTCATGTTGAGCCCCTCCTATTGAGCGCTTAATATAAAAGACTGAAAATACAAGTACGAGTCCAACCATAATTATTGATGCTGCTGAACCATAACCAATTTGCAAATTATAAACACCTTGTCGATAAATATACTGGGTTATCGTAGTTGTTGAATTGGCAGGTCCACCACCAGTTAAAATGTTAACCTTATCGAACAGTCTAAAGGTATCAATCATACGCAGTAAAATAACAAACAACAGAGCAGGCATAATATTAGGAAGTGTAATATGTTTGAAAATGCTTACGGAATTAGCTCCGTCAACTTTAGCTGCCTCATATTGAGATTTGGGAACCCCCTGCAATGCTGCATAGATTAGTAAGAAAGCAAAAGGCGTCCATTGCCAAATATCTATAAATAGAATTGCATAAAACGCTATTCTAATATCCATCAAAAAATTAAATGGATCTAATCCAAACCAAGACAACATATGATTGATGATTCCATTATGATTACTTAGCATCATCTGCCATATTAAAGCTACCGTAACAGGTGGTAATAAAGAAGGTATCAAAATAGATACCCGCAAAATTTTTATCCCTCGCTTAACACTTTCAACCAAAACAGCAATAGCTAGTCCGAGAATCGTTTCAATCGAAACAGCAAGCAGCATGAATTTGGTAGTGTTCCAGACTGCTTGTTGGAATACCTCGTCCTTTAAGACATTAATATAATTACTTATTCCGATGTATTGCTTAGCTTCGCTTGCTAAGTAGTAATAATCAGTAAAGCTATTGGCAACCGTATAAACGATTGGGAACACCGTTAAACCCGTTAGCAGAAATAGTACTGGGGCCAGCATAGCCCACTGAAAGCGACGTTTACTATGCAATTCTCTAACACTCCTTCATATCGTGAGGGAAACTATTGCATAATCTGATTGATTGCTTGATTCGCATCAGATAGTGCGCTCTCGACTGATTTTGTTCCTGCAATAGCTGCTGATAGTTCAGTACCAAGCGCTTCTTCTACACGAGACCATTTCGCTGTTCTTGGTCTAGCTACAGAGTTTTGTAACGCTTCTAGCTGTGTTGGAAAGTGCTTATATTGGGCAGCTAATTCTTGATCTAGGTATACACTTTTTCTAGTAGGAACTCCGCCATACTCAACCATTGCCTTCTGTATCTCACTGCTCGTAATGAACGTTAAAAATTGGGCTGCTAACTCTGGTTGCTTCGCATTTGCAGTTACGCCCATCATCCAGTTACCAATCATCCCAGTTGCAGCTGCCTCTGCATTTGTCGTTGATTTAGCTGGAATAGCAGCATAGTCTGCACTTGCCTCTTCCCCTTTAATAAACCATGAAGGCCAGCCTAATGCCATCACTGCACGTCCCTCAGATACAGAACTAACAATATCAGTTGTCTCATAATTTGCACCTACAGCAAGTAATTGAATATAGGTATTCAATGCTTGTTTTGCCTCTTCAGAATCTACTTGTGCTTTCCAATCTGCATCAAACACTTGACCGCCATATGCCCAGAAAATTGGTAAGAAATCTGAAACAATTGGGTTCCCTTGCTGACCACGAATAACATATCCCGCTACATCATCTGCAGCATGAATTTCATTAGCTATTGTAAGAACCTCTCCCCAGCTTTGCGGAACATCGTAGTTATTACTTTCTAGCAACTGTTTGTTGTAGAAGAAGAGTTGCACATTTCCCGAGAAAGGTAATGCATATAGATCACCAGTAGCATATGGATGTTTTCCTAATGCGATCGAAGACTCTTCAAAATCAGCATCTGCTTCTACTCCTAGCTCGGATAAGTTCGCGAAAATTCCACCTTCACTAAGCTCAGGCATCCAAGGATCATCTGCCATTAGCAAATCATAAGCACCTTGTTTGTTTTTAGAATCAAGTGATATTTTTTGTTTCAAATCTGCAGCTTCAAGCCCAATAATTTCAATTTTCACATTATGTTCCTTCTCGAACGCTTCCTTTACAGCTTCCATTGCCGTTACATGTGAGCCACCTCGTGCAGCGATTACCAGCTTCTCCGGGCCTTTTGCTGAACAAGCTGTGAAGATCGAAACCATCATAATCGTGCTTAATATTATTGCAATTTGTTTTCTCATTTCTCTTATCCTCCTCTATTCTTTTACTGCACCAGCAGTCAAACCATTCATTAAATGTTTCTGCATGAAGATTGCGATCATTAGCACAGGAAGCATCGATACAATGCCACCACTTGCAACTTTGCCCCACTCAGTTAATTCCTGCTCACTATTTAACGTGGCAAGCTTCAGTGGGATTGTAAAATCTCCTGGACTTTGAATGAAAATAACACTATACAAATATTCATTCCAAGAAGCCATAAACGAAAGTATCGTTATAGCTGCAATTCCTGGAGACACCAACGGTAAAATGACTTTGTAGTAGATCGTAAATTCTGAAGCACCATCGATTCTTGCACTCTCTTCAATTTCATCTGGAATACTAGCGAAAAATGCAAGCATAAACCAAATAACTAGCGGTAAATTCACTAGAATATGAGCTAGAATAATAGGGATTTTCGTATTCAATAGCTCTAATTCGTTCATCAATATGTATAATGGCAGTGCAAAAGTGATCGGTGGTAGCACTCTAACAAGCAATATCCATATGAGCAGTGATTTATTGTACGCAATAGAAAAGCTTCTTCGTCCCAATACATAGGCACTTGCCAAGCCACATACCAATACAATCGTTAACGATGCTACTGTAATAATGAAACTGTTGAGTAATGGAAGGAAATAATTTTCTTCCATGAAAATGCTAATCATATGCTCCAATGTAAGGGAGTTAGGCAATAATGATACTTCCGTAAATAAATCTTCTGATTTCTGCATTGCCATCGTTACCATCCAATAAATCGGAAACAATGTTCCTAATAGAACAATAATTAATAAGCCATATTTGGGATGTAATTTCAAACTCATTCTTAAGCTGTTCAAAATATTCTCCTTCCCTTGCATTTGTCTAGACGTCTATACAACTACTATAATTTTATTGTGTTAACGGTGTGTCATCGTCATGTTAATGATTAGTTAAGAGTCGTAATACTATTAATTAGAGAACTTGATGATCGTACCTTTCTTGCTTCTCGATACTATCTTGTGTACATATATAGCGACCGTATGCAGCGATCATTATTAGCAAAAAGTATGTTTTAGTGTATAAGTAACCAAGTTGTCAAGTTTACGTCATAGAACCTTCAAATATCTCCTATTATTAGCGTCAACCCATATTTCAATAAATTATCTATTTTGCTATGATTAAATTAATAAAATCTAGGATGCTGGCCAAACTAGATTACAACAAGAAAAACATAGTGAAAGGAGTGAATAAGGAAATGACATACATTATCATTTTAAGTTTATTACTTGTTAGCTCTGTAGCACTGCTTGTTGCTGCTGGTAAACATATTCTTAAGAATGATCCAGTATAAGGATTGTTCTTGGTTCTATACCAACTACTAATAATAAATACCGTTACTATAAGCTCGAACCCCCACTCAAGCTAAGGGATTCGAGTAATTATCCATTGGAATACACCAAAAGTTTTCCATTTCAAACAAAATAGACTGTAGTCAAACTAGTGTTTACTAGTTTGACTACAGTCGTAACAGCCTTCAATATCCCATGCCAAATCTATATCTGTAACAATAGATAAATTTATTCCTTTACAACCTCTTTAACAAATACAATGTGAAGCGATCCAAGCTTTTCAATGATAACTTCACTTCATCACCTGGCTCTAACGTCATATGCTTCGAGATATAGCTAACAATTTCATCACAATAAAAGATCATATCCTCGGTATTAGAATTTTGGCGTATTTCACCATTCACTTCCGTTTGAATAAATAAATTATTGGGGTCGCCAACCTCATCTGCAGATCTCGAGCAGATATATCATTGACCACAGTATAGCCAAATACATACTACAGCATCATCGACTTACGTCAATGAAGAGTTAGTTTGTGGCTTTACTAATTTAAAATAGGTATTTCTCGAAGCAATTTCTTCATATTAATCGCATCCCAAGGCAAATGTTCCGTTATACCTAAACCTACTACATCTGTTAGTTCAGAAAGTTCTTTTATTATATGAAGTAATTGATTCAACTGCATAGTTCCAGTAGCAGAAAAATCGTAAGAAGCTTCGGGGTTGGCAAATAATAACGAACGAAATCCTTTTGGATCAAGCACATCTAAATCAAGGTGGATGGCTAGATGCTTAATATCACTTTGTTTAATCCAATTCTTAATAGATTCAGTACTGTTCTTTAACTGTTTAGTTCCGGCAGTTTTAATACCCAGTCTCTGAATAATCTCTGTATCTTGTTCTGTAGCAGTATCCAATCCTGCAAGAAAGACATTTTCTGGTTTTAGAGGGATTTTTACAAGTTTTGCAAACTCTTTATCTCCTTCTCCTAAAAGATTTCCCAGCGGTAATGTATGTCCATAGTCATATCCAATAATTCTATCTAAATCAGTGTGAGCATCGATCCAAATTAAACCTAATTCCCCTCCGTAAAGTTCATTTAAATAAGCAAATGGGGCTTGTTCGACTAAGCAGTCACCACCAAACATGACAATACGATCTGGTTTATGAGCTTTTATGATATGTTGAGCAGCTTCTAATTGTTCAATTAGTTGTTTTCTCCCGTAAATACCATTTTCATTTTCAAGCGGTGTTCCATCATAAGCTTTAACTGGTACATGAACAAGAGGATGATCACTATCTGGAGCAAGCCAAGCAAGCAATTCAGCTCCAAAAGAGTAGTTAGGGTTGTTTCCTCCTTGCCATTGTGGCATTAACATCCGTATTGTTTTTTTATTCATTTTTGACTCTCCTTTACTTCAATGTAAGTTTAGAATATACTAAGTCAAAATAAAAAAGTAGTACGCACTTTCATGATATGTACTACCCGAAAGGATATTGTGAATTATGAGTATGACTGAATATAAAGGTAGAGTTAAAGACATTAAAGATACCCCTTTTGGTTATACAGTTTCGGTTATCGGTGGTAAATGGAAAATGGTTATTATTTTTCTCTTAGCAGAAAATCAAGTGGTTCGCTTTAATGATTTGAAAAGACAAATAGGAGCTATTACTTATAAAACATTAAGTTCACAACTAAAAGAATTAGAAGCAGATGGTTTGGTGAAACGAAAAGAGTATCCCCAGATTCCTCCTAAAGTCGAGTACAGTCTCACAGATAAAGCGAAAACATTATTACCAATTTTGGAAGATTTATGTGAGTGGGGAGTAAACAACCAAAATTAATTAAATTTTAATTTGTGTAACTCCAGAAAAGGCGACCATAACTGTATCAAAAAAATGGTCGTATCCACTGGGTACGACCATTACCGATCTTTTTTTCTTAGCTTGGTGTAACGATTGATTATGCCCAGGTTGTAGTTGTTTCAACTGGCAGTCGGTAAGAAGGAAAGCCCTCTTGGGCTGCTTTTCCCATTGAGATCAACATGACCGGTTGGAACCGCTCTTTGTCCAGTCCAAAAGCTTCCGCGATCTGATCTTTATCATAACCGGCCATCGGGTTGGTGTCATATCCGTGAGCACGGGCTACAAGCATCAGCTGCATCGAAAAGAGACCCGAGTCAATGAGGTTCACGTCACGTAAGTCGGATGCAGCCAAGCTAGCATAATAAGGTTTCGCTTGTTGCAATTGCATATCCTTGATGTCCCCTGGCATGTATCCAAGTTCCACAGCTTTGCCGTAAATTTCATCCATATATTCAACGTTGTTTGCATCGTAAAATACCGCAATGACAGCCGAAGAAGTCAGAACTTTCGTCTGATTGAAGGTGGCTAGCAATGCCAATTTTTCTTTGCCTTGAGCGCTGTCGATGACAAGGAAACGCCATGGTTGCATGTTAATGGAAGAAGGGGCCCGGGAAGCTTTCGCCAAAATTTCGCTCATTTCCTCCCGGCTGATTTTTACTTCAGGGTCGTAAATTTTAACAGAACGGCGCTCCAAGACGATTTTATTAAAATCGTTTGTCTTCTGGATTTCACTGGTGATTGTGCTCATATAGATTTCTCTCCTTTTTTTATATTTGTGAGATCGTGTTACATGTCACTTTTCCTTACTATTAGGATTGTAAACTATGAAGTATACTTTATAGCAACAGAAAAATAGAGGTGATGAATATGAAGATTAGTGAAGTAGCAAAAAATGTTGACCTTCCGATATCAACCATCCGTTATTATGAGAAAATAGGCATTATTCCCGATGAGTATGTACAGAGAGACCAGAATAATTATCGAGACTATGCTATAGAAATCATGCATCATCTAAATGTAGTTAAGAATTGTTTAGATGTTGGTTTTTCAATTCATGATATAAAATCCATGATCTCAAAAAATGGAATATCAAAAGATGAACAAACACACATTCTCAAAGAACAAATAACACAAATTGAAGACGCTCAAAAAAAATTAGATGCGTCCAAACAATCTCTTTACGATATTCTTGAAATGGATATTGTGTGTGAGGGTGGGTTCGGGAAAATTAAATGAATGATACAATTCGTATAATGATCACTCCAAAGATCAACAATCAAATTAAACGACCCCTTCCCTTGGACAATTATAAAATTCTAGACAATGTTTCCTGCGACGTTAATTCACGAAGGGATTTTGGTCAACGTACGCTTCTTTGTAAAAGAAGCAAGTAATTTCACGTAGGTTATAACATTCATCAAGAAAACTAGAAAAAAGGTCCCTCATCAATATAACAAATTGATGAGGGACCTTCGTATTTAGAGTGATTTACCTGCGCTTATGACCAATAAAATGACCACGTTTTGATGAAAGTTGCTCTAACCCTTGATAAATCAAGGGTTTAGAGTTTTCCTCACATCATGCCGCCCATGATGTGAGGTTAGTTTTAGTTCTTATCATAGGATTTCTATCCGAATCCCCTTAAAAAGCATTCCTATATTTCCAAGTCAATATGATGTATTGGCAGTGTTCGTGGCCAAAATCTGGATATAGAATTATCCAAGCATATGACGAAGCAGCCCATCATGTGCATCTTTGTCATAGCATTTAAAGCCGAACTCATTTGATTCTGTGCATCAAATGAAAAAAAATGATACTATGTATAATGGGTAAAGATCTTTGCTATGGCTTATATCGTTTTTATATGTTAAGCCCTTGCTTCCGATGCGACTTTTCATTTGCGGGATGCATAGTCAAGAAGTACAACTGAAAAGTTTAAGGAGAAGATAATGTGAGTAACGAACAAAATTTTTGGCTTGATTTACCGAAGCCATTTTTTATATTAGCACCAATGGAAGATGTTACAGATGTGGTATTCCGTCACGTCGTTAGTGAAGCTGCAAAACCTGACGTATTTTTCACGGAATTCACAAGTACAGACAGTTATTGTCATCCTGATGGAATAGCCAGTACTCGTGGTCGATTAACTTTCACAGAAGATGAGCAACCGATCGTCGCCCATCTTTGGGGCAATAAGCCAGCATTGTTTGAACAGATGAGTATTGATATGAAAAAACTTGGTTTTCGTGGTATTGATCTAAACATGGGATGCCCAGTACAAAACGTCGCATCCAATGGAAAAGGTGCTGGATTAATACAACATCCTGAAGTTGCAGCAGAAATTATTCAAGCAGCAAAAGCAGGTGGCTTGCCGGTTAGTGTTAAAACAAGATTGGGTTACCATAATATTGAAGAGTGGCGCGGTTGGTTAGGACATATATTGAAACAAGATATTGCAAATCTTTCTATTCACCTTCGTACCAAAAAAGAGATGAGTAAAGTAGATGCACACTGGGAACTCATCCCTGAAATCAAAAAATTACGCGATGAAATTGCTCCCAATACGTTGATAACCATTAATGGAGATATTCCTGACCGCGCAGCAGGATTAAAATTAGTGGAACAATACGGCGTTGATGGTGTCATGATTGGCCGCGGTATTTTCACCAATCCATTTGCTTTTGAAAAAGAACCTAAAGAACATAGCGCGAGGGAGTTTCTTAACTTACTACTTTTACACTTGGATCTTCACGAGAAATATTCAACAGAAACCGAACCACGTCAATTTAAACCACTTCTTCGCTTTTTCAAAATCTATGTTCGTGGATTTAGAGGTGCAGGCGAACTTAGAAACCAATTGATGGATACCAGATCGACTGATGAAGTCCGTCGTTTAGTATTACCTGTTTTGGATGAGTTATTGGATTAAGACAAGCCTATTTGTGTATGATTAAAAAAACTATATCAAAAATAATGAGAGACCTATCAAAAGTTCAATGAACTCTTGAAGGGTCTCTCATTTTCACACTATGTGGTCTTCCTTTCATGGGAACTCTTGATATTTTATTTAGTCTAATTCGTAATAACTGCATACAACCTGTCCAACCGCTTTAGCAGCTACGATAAGAGCATCTTCGTCAATATCAAATTTCGGATGATGATTAAAGTAAGGCTGTTCTACGCCTTTAGGTGTACAGGCAATGTAAAAGTAGCAAGCTGGGAATTTTTCCGCATAGTAAGCAAAATCTTCAGATGGAGGCAATGCTGGGAATTCTTTCACTTCTTTAATGTCTTTATCATTCATGCTTTGTAAGCTCTCCACTACCTTAGCTGTAAGCTCTGGATCGTTGTACAAAGGCGGGTAATCTGGAGTATACGTAAGCTCACATTTAACGTCAAACTCTTCTTCAATCCCCCTTGCAATACGTCTAATCTCTTTCGCAATCGTTTCACTTGTTTTTACATTCATATAACGAATATCGCCCTCAAGCTCCACACTATCCTTGATTACATTGAATGTACCTTTTCCGTCAAAAGATCCGATGGTGATGACACCGATATCAAATGGATTTAATCTGCGGCTTACAATAGTTTGCACAGCAGTAACAAAATAAGCAGCAGCAACAATCGCATCGTTAGCTAGATGAGGAGATGAGCCATGGCCGCCTATTCCTTGTACTTTTAATTTCATATATGCTCGTCCATTGAAGGAATATCCAGCATGATATCCTACTGTTCCCGCTGGACCCATTGGCAATAAATGAATGCCATAGATGGCATCTAAATCATCAATTAAACCAGACTCGACAATACTTTTTGCTCCACCCGGCGGAACCTCTTCAGCATGTTGATGAATGATTTTTATAGTTCCTGGAATAGAGTCTTTTAATTGAATGAAGCAATCAGCTAACACTAACATGTAAGCCGTATGTCCATCATGCCCACATGCATGCATCACGCCTTCATTTTTTGATTTAAACGGTACATCCGTTTCTTCTGTAATGGGAAGGGCATCAAAATCCGCTCGCAGACCAATCGTTTTACCAGGTTTTCCACCTTTAATGGTAACGATAATGCCATAACCGTTTCCAACATTCGTTTGAATATCCACACCTTTTCCTTTATAAAAATCTGCAATATATTGAGCTGTTTTCTCCTCTTTAAATGAAAGCTCTGGATTTTCATGTAAATAGCGGCGTATAGAAATTATTTCTTCCTTGCGTGATTCTAACATGCTCATTAGTTCGCTTTTCATTATTTTCGTCTCCTAAATTTGTTAGTTAGCCGCTTTATTTGGCATTTGATATGTTTTTTTCGAATGATCATCTGACGGTTTACCAGCATCTTTTGGAACCATGATCAGAATGGAAAGTAATGAAAGGATTCCGAATATTACGTTTACGATAATCCCTACTGATGCCGCAAGTTCAATACTCCCTACCGCTGCTATTGAACTATAAACCGTTGCCGAGATCGCTACACCTATCGCACTGCCTAATGAGCTTGCCATTTTATAAACCCCAGCCGCTTCACCCACTTTATGTGATGGTGCATTGGAAACAGATGTGTCTGTAGATGGTGTAGCATATATACCAAGTCCAAGCCCGAATAAAACAAACCCAATAAATACCGCAACGGTGTACATAAAACCTGGCAAGAAGGTTAATGCCATAAGCGCTACACCAACTGTCGTAATAATAGCACCCCAAACCATGGGTGCCTTTGCTCCTACTCTTTGCAAAATTTTCTCACCGACACGAATCATAGCTAGAACAACGACTAAATATCCAATCGATAGCATCCCTGACTGAAATGCAGTGAACCCTCGACCTACTTGAACATACGTATTGGCAACAACAAGTGTTCCAGCAATCGCATTTAACAAAAAGTTAGAGTACGTTGCGCCAGCGAATGGTTTGTTTTTAAATAAAGAGAAATCAATAAGTGCGATATCTTTCCCTTTTTCAACCTTGAAGAAGACAATAGCTCCACCAATGGTAACGATGGCAAGAATAATCGTAATTGGACTTGTCCAGCCCAAATCCGCACCAAATGTAATAACAACGTTTAATGCAATCATGGTGACGATAAAGATTGCTAAACCACTGAAATCAAACTTAAACTTCCCGCTTCCTTCTCCTTTGCTTTCAGGTGTATCTTTAATGAGCCACATAGCAAGAATGGCAAAAACTATAGAAAAGATAAAAATCCATCTCCATCCCAAATACGTTGCAATGGCGCCACCTGCAAATGAACAGACTCCTGAACCGCCCCAAGATCCAATGGACCAGTAACTAAGAGCACGCTGTCTGTCTTTTCCTTCGAAGTAAGCCTTCATTAGAGCAATCGTCGCTGGCATAATACAAGCTGCGGAAAGCCCTTGAATAATGCGTCCGATAATTAACAAGACTGACCCTTGTGCAAAAACAAGACATAACGAGCCAATAATACTTAAAATCAATCCAAGATACGTAATTTTCTTACGCCCAATTTTATCTGCGATTCCACCAGCAGCAACGATAAATAACCCAGAGAATAAGGCGGTTAAACTAATTGCAATATTTATTGTTCCATGCGAAATCCCTAAATCTGATTGAACTGCAGGTACTACATTTACCATTGCCTGTGCAAAAAGCCAAAATGTAATAACGCCGAATACAATCCCTGCAATTAACTTATTTGTACCTTTGTAATTTGTCTCCATCGTAATCCTCCCATAATTTAACTACATTTTATGTACCTTATCAATTTATTTCATCTACTTATTTGATAGAAAGTATGCCCCCAATACCTTGACCTCATTCTTCATACAAGTAACCTTATCCCGCATTTGGTAACTAATCATTTTACAGTTCTCCCTAGTGCGTCTCTTAATAGACATATTGCCAAATAAATTAAGGAGCAGTATCGCTTTCGTCAGGTACTGGGTATAGGCAAAACAAAGGACGACTGTCTATAGCCGCCCTCAATCGAACTAATGGTCAAAAAAAGAAGCGGGACTTTACCCGCTCCGTTGCTGTATACGCCAATACACCTCAACTATTAGTCTTTCCTGACCAACAGAAAACAGCACTGTTATCGGTTCTTGAACAATAAATATAACTGCGTTTGAACAGCGATAACATTCGTGGTGGAGAAAATAATTATAGTTGTAAATTATGTTTGATACAATGGTCAAGGCATGTTAATATAAATGGTAATAATAGTTAAAGGAGGCGTTTATTATGAGTAAACAAATGATAGCAAAGGGCAAATTTATTAAGGGGAACTCGCATAGCTAGCCCTCTAAACTGCGAAATCCCCCTATTATTGAGAGGGGTATTATTTTGAGTCAATCATCAACAAAAATATTCATACGTAATTTCGAAGATGGAGACATGCCTTTGCTTGGCGAGTTGTACCAATCAGTAACAGCAAAAGAAAATGCAACATTTTGGTGGGTCGGGGACGAAGATAATTGGAATAACGTTTATTGCGCATTTGAAGATGGGAAAATGGTCGCTAAGGGGCAAGTTAGCATCATTAACGTTGTACCTCCCGGTCGTTCAAAAGAGAACAATCACTCCATATACGTCAATCTTAAAACCATTCCCGAAAGAGAAAATGACATTACTTTGCTCGACAACGTCTATCAATATCTTTTCATAAGAGCAAAACAATTAAAGGAAACTTTACCTAAAGAATATGGAACAATACTATGTGTAGGTAACGATTCGACAGAAACAGCAAACAATCAGTTTTTCATCCAAAAAGGATACCTTCATCTGAATAGTTTATATCGCATGAATCGAGACTTGAATGAACCGATTCCTGAATTAAAGCTACAAGAGGAGTTTCAATTTTCTTACTGGAAGATGGAGTCCTCTCGCGAGGAAAGAGATTACCTAGATGTAGAAGCTGAAATTTGGCCTGACACTCCACTAGGACTTAATAGGTTGTCTGAATATAAGAATAACAAACTATGGACATCCATGGTCATACGTCAATCAGACGCTATTGTTGGCGGACTGATGGCATGGCAAGAAGCAGACCATGGTGTCATAGAGGATGTTTTTGTCCGCGAACCATGGAGAAAACGCGGTATTGCCAAGTATTTGCTTACACAAGCTTTAAGATATCTCAAATCCCATCAGCCACAAAACGCTATACTCATGGTATTAACTACAAATAAATCAGCTTTATCTCTATACGAATCCGTTGGATTCTATACAGATAAAGAAGAGATACGGTACTTTACAATACTGAATTAGGCCACAAAAAAGAGGGGCTCTCCGCCCCTCTTTACTATTTCCGCCAATACATCTCCGATATTAATTGTCCTTTCGCACTAACAGTGAGCAACACTCCACATGGGATGAGTGCTGACGATAGATTAACCTAATACGATGTGGCTGTATTCATCTAATCAAGCAACCTTATATCAGCCGCTTTTACATGACACGGTAATTGTTCGTAATTACCCATCTCTTTAATTATCGGATATATTTCCTGTAAAGCATCCTTACTCAGTCTTCCGATTGTTGAATACTTTACCATATCTTTAGATGTCACTCCTGAAAAGGCTCTGGCAAAATGGTTAGTCGGCAATACTGCTGTAATTCCAATCCCGTAGTTAGCCGCCGAAAAAGGTGTATATTCGCCGATAAGAATTTCACCTGCATTGTTTATACGGGTCAAAGCACGATTCTCAGTTTCTTTATCGCATACAATCATCAAATGTTCTGGTGCAAACCAATTAATAAAATCAATAGCTTCCTCAATGTCTGATGCATCAATGATTGCTCCCTTACCGTTATAGCCAAAGACATTTCGTAAATATTGTCTCCGTTTTCCTTCGACCTCATCAATACATTTCCAGAGGTGAGTTTCCACTTTACGAGCAAGAATTGTAGAGGTTGTGACCAGAATAGAAGAAGAATCGGGACCATGCTCTCCTTCATTAATCAAATCATAAGCTATTTTTAATGGATCGGCAGTTTCATCTGCGAAAATTACACATTCGGTTGGACCGAGGCCTAATACACTCTTTTTACCATATGTCATTGCTACACTCATAGCCGCCGCAATTCCACCTGGTCCTGGTCCATAAATCCCATCAACTTCTGGAATGGAATTTGTGCCCTGTGCAAATCCAGCAATTATAGACACTCCGTTGCCGATCACAAATTGATCTGCTCCCGCAAGCTTTGCCGCCGCTACGGTTCCTTGATCCCCAAGTCCATCTTTCAATGGAGGCATCCCCACAACGATTTTCCTAACACCTGCTGTTTTTGCCGCTACAACCAGCATTATCGCAGTAGAAATTAACGGTCCTTTCCTTGCTGGTATCCATATACCTACCGAATCTAAGGGAACCACATTTTCACCGATTACTGTTCCAGGTCTAATTTGCTTTTCCCATGTTTTCGGTAACATAGCTATATTAGCATCTTGCACATTTCTAATTGCTTGTTCCATAGCTGAACGTAATGATGGTGACAGCGAAGATATGCATCTTTCAATATAATCATTTGAAAGAATCAGTCCATCCAAGTCAACTTCATCATACTTCATTGTTAGACTTCTGATTCCTTCATCGCCCTTATTGGCCACCTTATCGAAAATTGATAGAACCCCATTAAGTACATCTCTGTCGAATAGCGTTTTATGTGTTTTGAAACGCTCTGTAAGTAGTCCATTCTGTTCTGGAATTTTGAATACAATGCTTGAATTTTGCATCTCTTTCTACCTCCAATTTTTTATAAATAAAAAGAGCCACGTAGGATAAAAAACACCTACATGACTCTTATACTTCAAGTCCGTAGGTATAACGCCAAAAAGCGTTTGTACCTACGGAAAAATTCCGTAATACAAACGCCTAACTATGATGATGATTATAGGATTTTGTTAATACAAATATAAAACGGTTCATTTTGATATCCCCCTAAACCATACTTGGACATATTATAAATTGCAAATTGCAATTTGTAAAGAGTTTCCAATGTCGCATTAGAATATTTTGAAAACGATACTCGTCACGACAGTGTTAAGATCACTATCATGACGAATATTCAGCACCTCGATAATTTTGCATTTACTGTTGATTGTCATACCCTTTTAAAACTGTGTTGAAGAACACCCCTGATTTATTTACTTTATGTTATATGCAGGTACATATCAACTTAATCACTTTTTTCATCATTTTACATAGTCTTCTTTTAAAATACTGTATATTTCTAAATCGATAATTCCTTTACCTGCCCATAGTGTTGCTTGTCTCAATGTTCCTTCTTTGATGAAGCCATTCTTCAACAATACCTTCTTTGAAGTCTCATTTAGAGGCATCACTTCAGCCTGAATTCTATTGACGTTGACATCCTTAAACAAATAATCGAGCAAAATTCTCACCGCTTCAATAGCAATACCTTTTCCCCAATGCGATTCCGACAAATAGTAGCCAATCGCCACTCCGTTAACCTTTTGATTAAAGTCGAGTGCCTCGATAATTCCAAGCAATCGATCGGGTTCAGCATGTGCGAATATCCCCCACTTGACCCTTGACCTTTTATTATAGTCTCTCTCAAAATGGCCAATCATATTTTTCACAGTATCTTTATTGTGTTTGGGTATAATGCCACAGTATTCAAATACATTGTCATTGTTATAGATTTCAAAAACTTCATCAAGATGATGATTTTCAATCTTCTTCAATATGAACCCATCTGATTTCAGGTTAGGAAACTGCTCAAAAACTGCTTCAATGTTCATTCCGTCACCGCTCCATATTTTCTTTTTTATCGGAATATCTCCAATAGATAACCTGAACGAAACACCTGTGCATGTCCATACGAAATGTATATCTTTTGTAGCGTAAGCGACCATGCAAAATCATATCTGGAATCCCCTAATTGTCCGTTCGTCCAATCTATTACGGTATATCGGTCATTTTCCTCTACAATGTTTCCCATATGGAAATCACCATGAATTATACGATCTTGCTTTATTTGAATGATTTGGACCAGAGAAATTAATGCACTATTTAAGTCATCGTGTTCCCTTACTCCAGGAAAAAAGTAATCAATGAAATCGTACTTAGGAAGTTTTGTATCCCCAATTTCTTCTACCTGGATCTGATGTATTCTTGATAATACGTTCGCTATATCAATCATTTTCTTTTCATTTAGTTTGCTAACAGGCATTCCGTCAAAAGTAGTTAACAACACCTTATCTGCGTTTAGATTTACCCCCAGTCCACGATACCTATAGGGGTTCCCAATAATCATCTTCCTTCCATACGGTTATTTATATTCTCTTCTTGATCGGTATGTATAAATCAACTTTACATTTTCCTTCCTTATCCTTAGCAGGATCATTCCTACAAAATTCGAGGCATGGTCTATCGTCGGCATCATACTCACTATTCGGTAACCATAGACTGAATACGTTTTGATAGGCGAGAACAAATTTTTCTACAGTGTCATAGTATTGATATAAAGCATACATTCCACTAGAAAGTGTTTTAAAATCAATATGATTTTTATGTTGGTTTCTCTCGAATCCACTTGGTAATGTAACACAAGTATCGTATCGACAAGCATATTCTTCTACGAGATTTCCATCATCCAACGATATTCCGATAAACTGATGGTATTTGGGGCTAAGTCCCTGTTGGCTTGCCCAACGTCCCAACTTGTCCCAAGCAACATGAGTATCCAAATAACTCCCGACATGTCTAACGTACGCCACTTCATATTCTGGAAGCTCTTTGATTGTAATCATATTTTCCCACGCTTTTTTTAAGAGTTGATTTTCTCTATTTCTATTGTAATCCTGTAGAGGAGATAACTCTTCTTGATTATTGCTGAATTGTAATGAGAAATTGCTTTTTTTCCTTACGCTATTTCTAACGTCACTTGGTGTTTTACTGTAGTGTTTCTTAAAGAGGGCATTGAAGGTTGACACAGATTCGAAACCGCATTGATTCGATATTTCCAAAATGGGCTTGTTGGTTTCAACCAAAAAATAAACAGCCTTTTGTAAACGCTCTTGATTTACAAATGCAACTGGAGTCACACCGACTATAGATGCAAATATTCTTGTAAAATGATATTTCGAAAAATTTGAAACACCAGCCAATATATCGAGATTGAGTTTTTGATTACTATTTTCCACTATGTATTTCATTACTCTATCAATTCTATCTTTATAATCATTATTCATTTATCTCATTCTCCAATTACTTTTGTATTAGACTACTAAAATTATACACCGCAAATGGAAAACATGGATAGCTTGAATGAATATACAAACGTATTGATCGTGATGAAGTATTTATCATATTGCTACAGCTTCTTGCCCCTATCCCTTTCAGGAACCAGGACAGTCACATCCTTCAAGTAGAAGAAGGAAATCTTAATAAGTTCGGCTATGCCTTAGCGAACTTTCAAGGCAAAAACGCTCACCATCAACGGCACTGCCAGGAAGAGTTAGTTCCTCGGTTATTTTTTAGGCGATCATCCCTTCAACGCCGATTCTTTTTATTTTCATGTCCGAAATCTCTTAAACGGACTATTCTGTTAGGGGAAACTGCGTATTTGAAATATACCTGAACCGTAACAAGATCAATCCTGCCGAGAGTCGATCTTGTTACGATCAGGCTATTACTGTTGGACCAATGAAATTTAGTTGACTTTGGTCGTTGAGGCAAGATGGTCTACTATTCTCAAAATCAAGGTAACAGCTTCGGCTCTGGTCGTGTAACCGCCTGGAGCAAACTTATTATTGCCCCTTCCATTGATTAAACCTATGTCCGCAGCTGTTGCAATGGCCGGATAAGCCCAATTAGGAACTTGATCCGCATCATCATAGGCGAGCGTAAGACTCGAATTCATCTTGTCTTCGTACCCTAATACGCGCATCATTATGACCGTAATCTCAGAACGGGGAATCCATTGCGACGGCCTAAATGTTGCGTCCTCATACCCTTTCACCAATCCGGCAGCAACGAATTGTGATACATGGGATTTTGCGTAATCCGGAATATGCTCATGATCCTTAAATTTCTTTGCAAGGTCAGATGAAGCAGAAGACAGATCCATCGCTCTTGAAAGCACTGTAGTGAATTCAGCCCGAGTAACCTGATTATCTGGAGCGAATGTGTCATCTGGATATCCTTTGATCCACCCCATTTTCGTCACCCTTACAATGTCTTCCTCAGCCCAGTGGCCTTTCGTGTCAAGATACATAGTTATTTAGACTCAGGAATAATTGTTACATGGAAATCTACGATACCTTTCTGATGCAATCAGCGACTCTAGCCTCCGAGTTCGTGTAACTGATCCTTTTGACCAAGGTGTTCGGGGAGACATATTAGGAAATAAATGGTATACTATGAGGGTATATGGAATGCGAACCAGGAACATTTCAGTAAGAAAATTATTTGGTAAATGTATCATAAACGGAATGTGTTGTTTACGTTTAATAAGGAGTGAGCCTCTTGAAAAAAACTGTTTCTTTTTTTGTGGCAGGAGTTCTTATAATAGTAGTTATTACATTGTTAATAAATTCTTATCGCGGAGAGAACATGCCCGATGAAACACCTATTCTTAACCCTTCTGAAACGTCTTCTCCTTTACCAAGTTCTATTGATAAACCGACTCATGAGGATACAAGCAGTAGCGAAATTGAAGAGAACATACCTTTTGAACTTTTCACAGTGGATCATGACATGCTTGCCGATACTTTTGTTGCACCAAGCTATGTTGATGAGAAGCAAATAGCCTTTGAGATCATAGAATCTAACATCGAATCAACCAGTCATATTGCTGTAGTCAATAAATATAATAATGAATGGAAAACCGTCTATACCGCTCCTTCAAAACAAGTAATAAATTCACTTGTAGGCAGTGAAGAAACTCTATTCTGGGTCGAACATATCTATGAACGACAGATCGATACAGCATGGACATTAAAATCGTTATCCCTACAAACGGGAGAAACTCGAGAAATTCGTTCAGGATTGGCCGAAGATGAAATTTCTCCACCCGTACTCCGAATTGATAATGGTCTCATAACATGGATAGAAAAACGAATTGAAAATCATATTGTTATCAGTTCCGCTTTTGCATACAATTCCAAAGAACAAGTTCCAAATTTAATTGCTGAGGCAGAACTCAATGAAAAAAATGAGCGCCAAGGTACTTTCTTTATTCTACAAAGACCAATTGAAGACGGAATATTAATACATCAATCCGTATTTTCAGAAAATAAAGATCTCGAAAAAACGTTCCAAATTGTACTCTATCCCTATGATAAATCGGAACCCAAAGTGATGGTCGATAATGTGAGACATGTGGATTTCACCGCCGATTCCCATTATTTTGTGTGGACCGAAACAGGTAAAGTATCTGTCATGGACAGAGATTCAGGGATAATTGTACATGAAGTGAAAGATCCAAAACGTGATATGTCTTTTGATTCCCCCTTTATTAGGAATGGTACTTTGTATTATCGATATTCCATTGACTCTATTTTTTCCTTGGATTTACAATCTGGAATTGAACATGAAATCGTTGCTAAGAAGTCCATTTATTCTAAAGTGTTTAATAGCGAAGGGTTTCTTAGCTTCTCTTATATGCCAGCAATTGAGCCGGAAAACGAAGTTGATTTCTTTATGTTACGAATAGATGAGGATTAACAGTCGTCATTAAGCAAACGGAGCAGGTTATTACGAAAAAAGAATTCCGTAAGGAAGTGAATAAGGTGATAAGAAGTAAAGTAGTTCTTATTAGTTCAGCTATTATTTTATGTATATGTATGTATTTGTTTTTTCCATTTCCTAACAATTTATTGTTAGATTCACGATCATCTTTCATGTCGTTTCCAATCCGCAATCAAGATGGATATAGTATGCTTGGTATAATCGGTTCAGTTTTGTTTGTAATTGCATTGATATTACTTGTTAAAGGCATAAAGAAGTACCATTTTCGAACAGTAGTAATCGTTGTAATAGCATATACATTTATACCACTAATACTCATTACATTGTACCAAGAAACTTTAGCAAGTGGCATTAACGCTATATCTTATGATGGCAAAGGTAAGTGCAATTTTAATGCTGTGAGTGAAGATCTACTAAAGGGAGAATGTAATGTCATATTAAATAATCATAGCAATAAAGCTGTTTCGTTTGAGCTACAATTTTTAGATTCATTTTTCATGGATGATGGTACTCGAATGGAATCGCTTATGAATTTAGCTAGTCCACATAGCATTACAATAGAAGCAAATAAAAAAAAATCTATTCATTTGAATGAATTACTTGATGTATCCAATGTTCCAAAACATATTCAAGGCGGAACATCACTTAGTGTTCATTTAAAATTGATTGACGGTGAGATTGAGCGAACTTTATAGAGATGCTCTTCATATATTCTCTAATCTTGTTCACATCACGCTCTATGTCATTAAATGAGCGCATGAGATAAACTGAACACTCTACCATTTCGTTGGCAATAAATTCGCGAAAATGTGCTATAAGGAAGTAAACTATTTCCAAAAAATGAATACATATGCAAAAGAATGCAATCTAAAATGGATTGCAGCCCTTTGCATATCTTAGTGGCTAGCTATGTTACAGCCTTACTTTATTACAAATTCGGATCATACTTCATGACAGTTACTTTCTCTCCATTGGCATGGTCTACAGTTTCTTCGATGAGAAACCCTTGCCCCACAAGGCTTTACAGTCTAGATTTCCGCATGGAGCTTTAGCTCCATCGGCGATTCAATTTACCGCTTAATCGCTTCAATCAGAGGGTTGTAATTTAAAGCAACTTAATCAGCTCTTCTAGCTCATCAATCAATACTTTTGCAGTTTCAAAATCAGTATCTTTTAAAGCCAATTCTATTTTCATTTCAACTGATTTTTTATTTTGTTCAGTTTCTAAATAGCCCATATCAAAATGACTAGCATAAATCATCTGTCTAAATTTTCGTATACTCATTTTTCTAATCGTCTTTTCGTCAATGATTAAAACATAATCCATACCATTTACAACAGAATAGAAATCATGAGAAATCATGAGAATCGCACCCTTATAGTCTTCAATGGCTTTCTCCAATGCTTTTTGTGTATAAGTGTCTAAATGGCTTGTCGGTTCATCAAGAAGCAATACGTTTGCTTTACTGGCAGAAACTTTAGCCAGCTGAAGCGTGTTTTTTTCTCCTCCAGATAAAGACTCTATCTTTTGATTAACGATTTCTCCTTCAAAGCCATAGCTTGAAATATACGATCTAATCTCATCATAAGTTTTAAACCCGGCATCGATGAATTCTTCTAGTATTGTATTAGAATCCTTTAGCATTTCGCCTTGATTCTGAGATAAATAAGCCACTTTAATATCAGCATTTATTTCAATTGAATCATGATTATTTTTAATTTTTTATAAAGTAAGCGATTTCATACTTTAAGGGGTAAACACCTTTAATCACTGTATTGGAAAAAATGGATTTTTATTATATCGTATATTTGGGTAGTTGTCAAATTGGCAATATGTCCAATCACGATGCGGATAAGCCGCGGGCGCACCGGATCGAAAAATAAGGAGGATTTCATTTATGTCCAAACGATTTAGCAAAATGCTCTCGTCCCTCTGTTGCTTGGTAATGTTGACGTCGCTAATGCCTGTCAGCTTTGCCGCCGACACTGAGAACATCGAGATCGCAGAAGCGAATGAAACACCGACCGCCATGTTCGGCACTCCTGAGCTCGGGTCAGATGACCCAATGTGGGCCCTGACAATGGAGCATCTCATCAACAAAAGCACTGTGCCTGACGACTCCAGACCTCATGCCACGGGCACAGCAAGGATCCTTTGGGACAACGACTACCTGTATACCCGCGTGGTTGTAGAGGACAGCAATATCTATCAGGGACCTGGTGCGGATCATACTTACGACAGCTTAGAATTTTATGTCGGCCCAGGATCTAGCGGCTCAAACCAATGGCGTGTCAGTTCGACGGGCATATTCTCAGGGCAGTCCCATACTGGCAGAGCTGCGTGGACCGAGATCACAGATACTGGATACATCGTGGAAATGAGAATCCCAAAAGTAACCTTGGAGCCAGGCAAGCTTACCTTCGATGTTTATATCAATAACTCCACGGAAAATGGTGGAGATCGCTATGAAGTCGTTTCCGCTTTCGGAGATCCGGACACGGGTTATAGCAGCGCCGCTTCATTTACAGACAGCTTGGATCTCATTCTTGCCAATGACGTGGACACTAGATTCTCAATCACCACCTCGACGGATACGGGCGGACGCATAACGCCAATTGCACCCGGCAATGTTTTGAGAGTGGAAAGTGGAGAAGACGTAACCTTTACGGTTACCCCTAATTACGGAAAAATTGTAGATACCGTAACGGTTGATGGTGAGGCTGTGGCTATATCCAACGATAATACGTTTTCTTTAACAAATATTAGCGCTGATCATGAAATTAACGTAACGTTTAAAGATGATTCAGACGCTAACCAGCTTTCGTTTATCGTATGGAATGACAATTTTGCTAGCGGCGAGTACACAACGGCTGTCATCATCGACGTAGGCGAAGGGAACGAAGCATCAGGTTCAGAGCTTGATCCGGACTTATTTACAGTGTCAGCTAGAAACACGACCCTGGCCGGTGACTCAGTGGTCTTTGAAGGAACACGCAAGATCTCAAGAGTATACGCCAATAACGAGCCGAAAGTGCGCGGCTATCTTGGGAAGGTTGAAAATTCACCGGATTATCAAGACGGACTGGCAAGTGGACGTTACATCGTAGTTGAGCTTGAGTTTTATACAGAAGCCGGCGGCAATGGAACGCTGGATGGCAGCTCGAACTCGACAAGGCAAAACTACAACATTGTTCAAAACGATGATATCTTGCTAGCTGAAGGCGCTTCGCTTAGCTACGCCGTATTCAAACAAGTAAGCGCTGTCAATCCGATCCTTGACAAATTTACAGCACATACGAGCGATTCGGTCAATTACGCGCGCTACCTTCACACGGATGAAGTAGGTGAAGAGCTACAAGGAATGCCGCTATATGTCTATACTCACGGCATGTCACGCGGCGGCACACAGGCACAGCTCGACCAAAAAGCGTCTATGAAATCCGCTAACGGTTCGGCTGCGCTGATGAAGAAAATGGAAGAAAACCCTGGAAAATATGCTAGCCATATTCTGAACATTTCTTATAATGGAACATCTACTCCACAAGTAGACGATGTTAAGAAGGTTATCGACGACTTAGTTGCCAGCGGATTAGTAGACGCTAACCGTATTTATGTGGCAGGCTTTTCATGGGGTGGCGCGTATACGAACACCTTAATTAACACCTACCCTGGCTTCTTCGCAGCAGGTGCACCTATGGCCCCAGTATTCAGTTCACCGGAAGCGAGCGAAAACAGAGCTCACAGTGATCTCGCTTATTGGATGTTTATCAATGCTCATAACGCTGGAACATACCAAACTAACCTCACTAACTTCATAAATACTAATATGCCGGAAATGACTAACGCAAGGGCTTCGAACTTTGAGAGCAATGAGGCTCTTACGTGGCCATACAATCAATTTGATCAACCAAATAAGAGACCAAATCCGGACAATACACCTCCCCTACTTGACTATATAGCACATGAAGTAGAAGCGGCGGTTCTTTACAACGAGATTACTATGGAGAATCTGTTTACTGAGGAGACTTCGAGCATAGCTCCGATTGCACAGTCCCCTAACTTGCCTGCTTGGGACAATGACTACACAGATGTCTTTGATTGGATGTTCTCACAGAGTAAACTAGGCGTGCTGCCTGATGGTCCTACCGCAACATTTGGAACTCCTGAGCTCGGATCCAATGACCCACTGTGGTCCAAAACAATGGAGTATCCAATTAACAAAAGCACTGTACCAGATGATTCAAGACCGCATGCTACGGGCACAGTAAAGGTTCTTTGGGACTCTGACTACGTGTATGCCCGCGTAGTTGTAGAGGATAGTAATCTTTATCAGGAACTTGGTCCGGATCATATGTACGACAGCTTAGAGTTTTATGTCGGTCCAGGATCTAGTGGCTCAAACCAATGGCGTGTCGGTGCGACGGGCGTGCTCTCAGGGCAGTCCCATACTGACAGAGCTGCGTGGACCGAGATCACGGACACAGGATACAGCGTGGAGATGAGAATCCCAAAACGTGACTTGACCTTGGAGCCAGGCAAGTTTACCTTCGAGGTTTATATCAATAACTCGACGGAAAATGGTGGGGATCGCTATGAAGTCGTTTCCGCTTTCGGAAATCCGGATACAGGTTTTGGTGGCCATGCTGGATTTGCAGACAGCTTGGAGCTCACTCTAGCCAATGAAGTGGACACTAGATTCTCAATTACTACCTCGACGGACACGGGTGGCACAATAACGCCAAACGCACCCGGCAATGTTCTGAGAGTCGTTCCTGGCTCAGACAAAACATTTACGATTATCCCTGATCACGGCAAAATTGTAGATATCGTAACGGTAGATGGCGAGGCTGTGACTATCTCCAATGATAATACGTTTTCATTAACAAATATTAGCGCTGATCATGAAATTCACGTGACATTTAAAGATGATCCAGCCGCTGATCAGCTTCCGTTCATCGTATGGAATGACAACTTTGCTAGCGGCGAGTATACAACGGCTGTCATCATTGACGTAGGCGAAGGGAAACAAGCGTTAGGTTCCGAGCTTGATCCGGACTTGTTTACCGTTTCAGCTAAAAACACGACACTGGTCGGTGACTCAGTGGTCTTTGAAGGAACGCGCAAGATCTCAAGAGTATACGCTAATGACGAGCCGAAAGTGCGCGGCTATCTTGGGAAGGTAGAAAATTCGCCAGATTATCAGGACGGACTGGAAGGTGGCCGTTACATCGTAGTTGAGCTTGAGTTCTATACGGAAGTCGGCGGTAATACAACGCTGTATAGCAGCAACTCGACTAAGCAAAATTACAACATTGTTCAAAACGATGATATCGTGCTAACTGAAGGCGCTCCGCTTAGCTACGCCGTATTTAAACAAGAAGGCGTTGTCAATCCGATTCTTGACAAGCTTACAGCACATACGAGCGATTCGGTCAATTACGCGCTCTACCTTCACAAGGATGAAGAAGGTGAAGTGTTGCAAGGAATGCCACTATATGTCTATACTCACGGCTTTTCACGCGGCGGTACACAGGCACATATCGACCAAAAAGCGTCAATGAAATCAGCTAACGGTTCGGTTGCTTTAATGAAGAAAATGGAACAAGATCCTGACAAATATGCTAGCCATATTCTGAATATTTCCTATAGTGACGGTTCTACTCCGCAAATAGGCGATGTTAAGAAGATTATTGACGACATGGTTGCTAGCGGGTTAGTAGATCCTAACCTTATTTATGCGTCGGGTTTTTCAATGGGTGCAATGTTTACGAACACCTTAATTAACACATACCCTGGTTTCTTCGCGGCAGCTGCACCTTTGGGAATTGCAAGTGGCACTCCGTCAGCGAGCGCAAACGAAGCACACAGAGACCAGGCCTATTGGATATTTGTAAACACTTATGACACTCGAGTAAATGCATCGCAGCTCGATAACTTTATTACCAACGATATTTCGGATTTGTCCAATGCAAGGGCTTCTCGTTTTGAGAGCAATGAGGCTCTTACGTGGCCATACAATCAATATGATCAGCCAAGTCAGAGACCAAATCCAGACAACACACCTCCCCTACTTGACTATATAGCACACGAAGTAGAAGCGGCGGTTCTTTACAACCAGATTACTATGGATAATCCGTTTACTGAGGAGACTTGGAGCATAGCCCCCATAGCACAGTCTCCTAACTTGCCGGCTTGGGACAATGACTACACAGACGTCTTTGATTGGATGTTTGCTCAGAGAAAACTAGACGTCCCTAGTGCTCCGAGCAGCTTAAAAGCGACGGCGGGCGATAGACAGGTCACATTGAGCTGGACTGCTCCAGCTGACGACGGTGGCAGTGCGATATTGGGCTACAAGGTCTGGTACAGCAACGAAACGCCGGTCACACTGGATGCTAAGGAGACAAAATATACGTTCACAAGCCTGACGAACGGCCAAAATTATACCTTCAAGGTCGTCGCGGTGAACGCGAAGGGCGACAGTGCGGAAATAACTGCGACGGCGACACCGAAGAAGAAGACTCCTATTGTGCATGATCCTTCTGACGGCAACAACGGCAATACAGGTAATACAGGTAATACAGGCAACGAGACAGAAGCTGGATCGTCGAAGCCGACCTACACAGTGAACACACCGCAGGATAAGCCCGCGGTCATAGACACAAACGGCAATACTACTCTGCCTGGCGGAGGCTTGATTACGACCAAGGGCGGGACGAAGCTTGAGGTGCCTGAAGGCACAACTATAGACTCTAACGGTAAGGTGACCATTCCGGCAGACAAGAGCGCCGAGGTTACACTACCAGGCGACAACGACATAACGCTGAACATCCATGAGGGTACAGAGCTTGTATTCGATGACGACACCCCTCTGGGCTTCATAGTGATATCGAGCAATTCTTTCAATGATATCAACAAGAGCGACTGGTTCTACAGCTACGTAAACTCAAACTACACATTCGGTCTTTTCAACGGCACGACGTCCTCGACGTTCTCACCGGGCACCTCAATGACACGTGCGATGTTCGTACAGGTACTGGCCAATCTTGAGAACATAAACCGCTCTAGCTACACTGGTTCCCGCTTTAGCGACGTGACGGTAGGACAGTGGTATACAGCGTCAGTCGAGTGGGCGGCTGAAAGCGGCATAGTCAACGGTATAAGCGCAGATCTATTTGATCCTAATGCATCGATGACACGCGAACAGATGCTAGTGATACTGCACAACTACATGAACTACAAGGGCTATGAGATTCCTCAAAGCCAAGCTCAGTCCTTCACGGATGAAAGCAAGATCAGTTCATGGGCATTGGCGGCCGTTAAGGCGCTACAAGGTATCGACATTGTAACAGGCAAGGGTAAAAACTTGTTTGACCCTAAAGGTACCGCTACCCGTGCCGAAGTAGCAACCGTCTTTGTAAGATTCATCGAATATCTAGCTAAGTAAAAGCGTAAATAGAAAAATATAGACCCTTCTGGCTGGACAATATCCTGCCGGAAGGGTCTCCTTCTATTTCACAAATAAAATCTACCGTTTGTCGCTTAACTCACGAAGGGAAATGCATTAGCGTTGATGTACGTCAAAGCTCGAAAGCCTTGTCAGTTCTACCGCATGTTTACAATGTTCGTGGTCAAAATGTGGTCATGGAATTATCACTTTCTAGTTGGAATTTAAAGCAACTTAATCAGCTCTTCTAGCTCATCAATCAATACTTTTGCAGTTTCAAAATCAGTATTTTTTAAAGCCAATTCTATTTTCATTTCAACTGATTTTTTATTTTGTTCAGTTTCTAAATAGTCCATATCAAAATGACTAGCATAAATCATCTGTCTAAATTTTCGTATACTCATTTTTCTAATCGTCTTTTCGTCAATGATTAAAACATAATCCATACCATTTACAACAGAATAGAAATCATGAGAAATCATGAGAATTGCACCCTTATAGTCTTCAATGGCTTTCTCCAATGCTTTTTGTGTATAAGTGTCTAAATGGCTTGTCGGTTCATCAAGAAGCAATACGTTTGCTTTGCTGGCAGAAACTTTAGCCAACTGAAGCGTGTTTTTTTCTCCACCAGATAATGACTCTATCTTTTGATTAACGATTTCTCCTTCAAAGCCATAGCTTGAAATATACGATCTAATCTCATCATAAGTTTTAAACCCGGCATCGATGAATTCTTCTAGTATTGTATTAGAATCCTTTAGCATTTCGCCTTGATTCTGAGATAAATAAGCCACTTTAACATCAGCATTTATTTCAATTGAATCATGATTATTTTTAAAGATATCTCGGAGTAAAGTCGTTTTCCCGGTACCGTTTGAACCAATAATGGCTACTTTATCAGTAGATTTTATCTCAAAGTTAACATTGTCTAAAAGCAACTCATCATAGGCAACACTATAATTATTGACATTTACAACAATGGTGTCTTCAATTTCATTATCGATACCAAAACTAATATTCGGTTGCTTAATATTAACAAATGGTGCTTTAATTCTACGCGCTTCCAATCTTTCTTGAACCTTAACTCTAGCTTTTAAGGCTCTCCCTCTAGATGCTGCTGGATTATAAGTTGCATTAGCTCTAAGATTAACGATTATGTTCTCGTTTCTCTCAATTTCCTCATTATCAGCGATTGTAAGTTCTTGTAACTCAATTTTAGTCTGAAGTAATAGGAAGTTATAATCAATATATCGCCCATCAAACTCTTGGATCTCCGTGTTTTCAAGGTGTATAATTTTGTTGAAACAATGATTCAATAGATATCGGTTGTGCGTAACAACTAGCAGTATTCCTTTGTGAGAATTAATAAGATTTTTAAGCGCATTTAGGTTTTCAAAGTCTAAAAATACATCTGGTTCGTCCATAATCATTACGTCTGGACCACTAAGCATTTCCTTCATTACTTGAATAAGTTTGAATTCCCCACCACTCAGGTCGGATACCCTAAGATCTTTTAGCTTCATGAGGTTTGCTAGATTTAGTTTCTTATTAATGTTGCTTTCAAAATCATCCCCACCGATTGAATCAAATGCGTCTAAAGCTAATTGATACTTTTCCAATAACGAATCAATATCCGATGATGTTTCCATTTCAGTACAAATAGATGTTATTTCATTTTGTATCTTAATAAATTCTTCCCCGATATATTCAAAAACTGTTGTTTCTTTAGTTTTGTCTAGTTGTGAGAATTGACTTACATGCCCAATTTTGCAAGTCGGGTCTATTTCTAACATGCCCTCGAACATATACCTTTCTGGATCCATCAGTATATCTATCAATGTACTTTTCCCACTGCCACTTGTTCCTATAAAAGCGCAATGTTGTGCCTCTTCGAACGTAAATGAAATGTTATTATATAGCTCTTTTTGCGGAAATGAGAAGGATAAGTTATTAACTTTTATCATAGTGTTACCTCGCTTTATAACTAGAATAGTGACTATTATTAAATGTTCATATAATGAAGTATTATTCCCACAATGCTTCTGTAACCCTTCAAAAATGACATACCTTATCATTATAAGGAAAACGGGGCAGAATGAACATGATTATCTTCTCCTGTTGCAACATATAAAAATGATATTGTCGCTCATATTTGGGGCAATAAACCTGCATTTTTTGAACAGATGAGTATTGATACATTACAAAGAACGATCAACAGCAAGCAATTGATCCTTTTTTAGGAGGTGCGATGAAGATCATAGTTACTAATATAGGTCTAAGCACTTATAAAAATAAGATTTTTTATGAGTCTAAAGAATTATTTATATAATCGGAAAATAGTTATTTTGGATATCCATAATTTGACGTTATTTTTAAAACCTTTTTGTTATACTCAATCTATGCTAAAACGAAATTGCAATAAATGAAAGGATGATGCTATGTATCTAGCATTACATTTTCAGTATTTGGCTTGCTAAAACATAAAATTTGAAAGGAGTAGTTTAATCAATGTTGTAGAAAAGGGTTGTAACGATTTGTATTGTATTAGAATCCTTTAGCATTTATTTGAATTGAATCATACTTATTTTCAAACGATTTACATAGTAAGCGTTTTCATATTCTGGTAGATTATATTATAAAAGTGTTCTAGAAAAGATAAAAAAAATTATATCAAATATAAGGAGGATTTTCATATGTCAAAACGATCTAGCAAAATGCTCTCGTTCCTCTGTTGCTTGGTAATGGCGGCATCGCTAATGCCTGTCAGCTTTGCCGCCGACACTGACAACAACGAGATCTCAGAAGCGAGCGAAACGCCCACCGCCATTTTTGGAACTCCCGAACTCGGGTCAGACGACCCACTGTGGGCCCTGACAATGGAACATCTCATCAACAAAAGCACTGTGCTCGATGACCCAAGACCCCATGCCACGGGCACAGCCAGGATCCTTTGGGACTCTGACTACGTGTATGCTCGCGTAATTGTAGAGGACAGCGATGTATATCAAGGATCTGGTGCGGATCATACGTACGACAGCTTAGAGTTTTTTGTCGGCCCAGGATCCAGCGGTTCCAACCAATGGCGTGTCAGTGCAACGGGCCTATTCTCAGGACAGTCCCATACTGACAGAGCTGCGTGGACTGAGATCACGGACACAGGATACATCGTGGAAATGAGAATCCCAAAACGTAACTTTACCTTGGAGCCAGGCAAACTTACCTTCGAAGTTAATATCAATAACTCGACGGCAACTGGCGCAGATCGCTATGAAGTCGTTTCAGCTTTCGGAGATCCAGACACTGGTTTTAATGGCGATGCTTCATTTAGAGACAGCTTGGAGCTCATTGAAGCCAATGAATTGGACACTAGACACTCCATCACCCTCTCGGCGGAAACGGGCGGCAAAATAACGCCAAACGTACCCGGCAATGTGATGAGAGTTGTTCCTGGCTCAGACATAACATTAACGATTATCCCTGATAACGGAAAAATCGTGGATACCGTAACTGTAGATGGAGAGGCTGTGACTGTTAGCGATAATACTTTCACTTTATCAGATGTTAACGCTGATCATAAAATCCACGTGACATTTAACAATGATTCAGCCGCTGATCAGCTTCCGTTTATCGTATGGAATGACAACTTCGCTAGTGGCGAGTACACAACTGCTGTCATCATTGACTTAGGTGAGGGGCAGGAAGCGTTAGGCTCCGAACTTAATCCAGACTTGTTTACCGTATCAGCTAGAAACACGACCCTGGTCGGTGACTCAGTAGTCTTTGAAGGAACGCGCAAGATCTCAAGAGTATACGCCAATGACGAACCGAAGGTGCGTGGCTATCTTGGGAAAGTACACAACTCACCGGATTATCAGGACGGACTGGAAAGTGGCCGTTACATTGTAGTTGAGCTTGAGTTTTACACAGAAGTCGGCGGTAATACAACGCTGGATGCCAGTAACTCGACCAAGCAAAATTACAACATTGTTCAAAACGGCGATATCATGCTAACTGAAGGTGAACCGCTTAGCTACGCCGTCTTTAAACAGGAAAATGTTTTGAATCCAATCCTTGACAAATTCACAACACATACGAGTAGCGAGTCGGTCAATTACGCGCGCTACCTTCACCAGGATGAAAATGGTGAAGTGTTGCAAGGAATGCCGCTATATGTCTATACTCACGGCTTTTCACGCGGCGGTACACAGGCACAGATCGACCAAAAAGCATCTATGAAATCAGCTAACGGTTCGGTTGCTCTGATGAAGAGAATGGAAAAAAATCCTGACAAATATGCTAGCCATATTCTTAATATTTCCTATAGTGACGGTTCTGCTCCGCAAGTAGGCAATGTAAAGGCGATTATCGACGACATGGTTGCTAGCGGGTTAGTAGATCCTAACCGTATTTATGCGTCGGGCTTTTCAATGGGTGGCGGGGTTACCACCAACTTAATTAACACCTACCCTGGCTTCTTCGCGGCAGCTGCACCTTTGGGCATTTCATCTAACTGGCCGTCGGTGAGCGCAGACGAAGCTCACAGAGATCTGGCCTACTGGCTATTTGTCAACACTTATGACTCTGGAGCAAGTAATGTCGATAACATGGTCAACGATATTGATGATTTGACCAATGCAAGAGCTTCTCGTTTTGATAGCAATGAGGCTCTTACATGGCCATACAATCAATATGATCAGCCAAGTCAGAGACCAAATATGGTGAACGATCCTCCACTACTTCGCTATATAGCACACGAAGTAGAAGCAGCGGTTCTTTACAACCAGATTACTATGGATAATCCGTTTACTGAGGAGACTTGGAGCATAGCTCCGATTATACAGTCCTCTAACTTACCTGACTACACAGACATCTTTGATTGGATGTTCGTACAGAGTAAACTAGGCGTGCTGCCTGATGGTCCGACCGCCATGTTCGGAACTCCTGAGATCGGATCCAACGACCCACTTTGGAACAAGACAATGGAGTATCCGATCAACAAAAGCACTGTACCAGATGACCCAAGACCGCATGCTACGGGCACAGTAAAGGTTCTTTGGGACAATGAAAACGTGTATGCTCGCGTAGTTGTAGAGGATAGTGATCTATATCAGGGACCCGGTTCGAATCATACGTACGACAGCTTAGAGTTTTATGTCGGCGCAGGATCCAGCGCTTCCAACCAATGGCGTGTCAGTTCAACGGGCGTGTTTTCAGGACAGTCCCATACCGACAGAGCTGCGTGGACTGAGATCACGGACACAGGATACATCGTGGAAATGAGAATCCCAAAACGTGACTTGACCTTGGAGCCAGGCAAACTTACCTTCGAGGTTTATATCAATAACTCGACGGAAAATGGTGGAGATCGCTATGAAGTCGTTTCAGCTTTCGGAAATCCGGACACAGGTTTTGGTGGCCATGCTGCATTTGCAGACAGCTTGGAGCTCACTCTAGCCAATGAAGTGGACAATAGATTCTCAATCACCATCTCGACGGATACGGGCGGCCAAATAACGCCGAACGCACCCGGCAATGTTCTGAGAGTGGAAAATGGCGAAGACGTAACATTTAAGGTTATCCCTGATTACGGCAAAATTGTAGATACCGTAACTTTAGATGACAAGACTGTGACTTTATCCAACGATAATACTTTCTCCTTATTAAATGTTAACGCTGATCATGAAATTCGCGTATCATTTAAAGACGATCCAACCGCTGATCAGCTTCCCTTTATCGTATGGAATGACAACTTTGCTAGTGGCGAGTACACAACGGCTGTCATCATTGACTTAGGCGAGGGACAGGAAGCATTAGACTCCGAACTTGATCCGGGCATGTTTACCGTGTCAGCTAGAAACACGACCCAGGTCGGTAACTCAGTGGTCTTTGAAGGAACGCGCAAGATTACAAGAGTATACGCCAATGACGAACCGAAAGTGCGCGGCTATCTTGGGAAGGTAAGCAATTCACCGGATTATCAAGACGGACTGGCAAGTGGCCGTTACATCGTAGTTGAGTTTGAGTTTTATACTGAAGCCGACGGTAGTACAACGCTGGATGGCAGTAGCAACTCGACAAGGCAAAATTACAACATTGTTCAAAACGACGATATCGTGCTAACTGAAGGCGAACCGCTTATCTATGTCGTCTTTAAACAAGAAAATGTTGTGAATCCAATCCTTGACAAGTTTACAACACATACGAGCGATTCGGTCAATCGAGCGCTCTACCTTCACGAAGATGAAAACGGTGAAGTATTGCAGGGATTGCCGCTATATGTCTATACTCACGGCGGAAGTCGCGGCGGCACACAGGCACAGTTCGACCAAAAAGCGTCTATGAAATCCGCTAATGGTTCGGTTGCTCTGATGAAAAAAATGGTAAAAGATCCTGATAATTATGCTAGCCATATTCTGAATATTTCCTATAGTGCCGGTATTCCAACCCCAGCCAATGTTAAGAAGGTTATAGACGACCTTGTTGCCAGCGGTGCAGTAGACCCTAACCGTATTTACGCTGCGGGCTTCTCACTCGGCGGCATGTTTACTAACAACTTAATTAACGCCTACCCTGGCTTCTTTGCGGCAGCAGCACCAATGGCGCCGGTAAACGGATCACCGAACGCGAGCACAGACGACGCTCATGCCGACTTGGCCTATTGGATGTTTAATAATGTTAATAACATTGGAACATACCAAACTAACCATAATAACTTCATAAATAACAATATGCCGGAAATGACCAACGCAAGGGCTTCGAACTTTGAGAGCAATGAGGCTCTTACTTGGCCATACAATCAATTTGATCAGCCAAGTCAGAGACCAAATCCGGACAACACACCTGTCATGCAAGACTATATAGCACACGAAGTAGAAGCGGCGGTTCTTTACAACCAGATTACTATGGGGACTTGGAGCATTGCTCCGGCATCACAGTCTTCTAACTTGCCGGCTTGGGACAATGACTACACAGACGTCTTTGATTGGATGTTTGCTCAGAGAAAACAAGACGTGCCCGGTGCTCCGATCGGCTTAAAAGCGACGGCGGGCGACGGACGGGTCACATTGAGCTGGACTGCTCCGGCTGACGACGGTGGCAGCGAGATATTGGGCTACAAGGTCTGGTATGACAACAAGACGCCGATCATACTGGGTGATACGACGACCGAATATATTTTCACGGAGTTGAAAAACAACCAAAGCTACACCTTCAAAGTCGTCGCGGTGAACGCGCAGGGCGACAGTGAGGAGATAAGTGTGACGGCGACGCCGAAGAAGAAGACGACTCCTACTGTGACCGATCCTTCTGGCGGCAACACTGACAATACGGACAACACCGGCAATACGGGCACCGAGACAGACACTGGATCGTCGAAGCCGACCTACACAGTAAACACACCGCAGGATAAGCCAGCGATTACAGACACAAAAGGCAATATTACCCTGCCTGGCGGCGGCGAGATTGTGACCAAGGGCGGGACGAAGATTGAGGTGCCTGAAGGCACAACTATAGACTCAAACGGTAAGGTGACCATTCCGGCAGACAAGAGCGCCGAAGTGACACTACCTGGTGACAACAGCATATCGCTGAACATCCATGAGGGGACGGAGCTTGTGTTCGATGACGACACTGAACTAGGCTTCATCGTAGTGTCGAGCAACCCTTTCAATGATGTCAACGATGACAACTGGTTCTACAGCTACGTAAACTCTGCTTACACATTCGGTCTGTTCGACGGCACGTCATCCACAACGTTCTCACCGGGAACCTCAATGACTCGCGCGATGTTCGTGCAGGTACTGGCCAATCTTGAGAACGTAGACAGTTCCGACTACACGAATTCTCGCTTTAGCGACGTGGCGGACGGACAGTGGTACACGGCGGCAGTCGGATGGGCGGCTGAAAACCGCATAGTCAACGGTATAAACGCAGATATGTTTGATCCTAATGCATCGATGACACGCGAACAGATGCTAGTGATACTGTACAACTACATGAACTACAAGGGCTATGAGATTCCTCAAAACCAAGCTCAGTCCTTCGCGGATGAAAGCGAGATCAGTTCATGGGCATTGGAGGCTGTTCAGGCGCTACAAGGCATCGACATTGTAACAGGCAAGGGTAAGAACTTGTTTGACCCTAAAGGTACCGCTACCCGTGCCGAAGTAGCAACCGTCTTTGTAAGATTTATCGAATATATGGCTAAGTAAAAGAGTAAACAGAAAAATATGGACCCTTCTGGCTGGACATTATCCTGCCGGAAGGGTCTCCTTCTATTTTACAAAGAAAATCTCCGGTCTGATGCTGCTAAACACACCTATCATCTAAAAAATCCTTATACGCAAACTTTAAATGCACAAAAAACCACTCCCTAATAAAATATTAAGAAGTGGTCATTGTTTAACGATATATTACTTTCTATAACAGCTTCATAAAACAACGCCTGTTTGACGCTTAATTTACGAAGGGAAATGCATTAGCATTGATGTACGTCAAAGCCCGAAAGCCTTGTCAGTCCTACATCATGCCGCCCATGCTTTTGGGTGGTTTTTTGTTGCCGTTAAATAGTAGCTTGTCCGCTATTACAGCGTTTGTAGTACTATATTTCCATTGTTTATCGTGATGTGAAAATGCTTATGTGAGTGATGGTGTGAGTGAATGTGAGTTAATCAAATTTAGCAACACAAACCATCGGTTTTTACATCAATTTCACATCATATTAATAATAGACCAAACTGAGAATAGTTTGGTACAAATATGGTCAAACGTAATTACATACTTCACCACTTATAAAAAACGAATGGTGTATGTATATTCGAGCTACAACGACTTTTTCATAATTTCAGATAGCAATTGTTTCTTCCATTCTGGCCAAGCATCAATAATATCTTTCGCAGTTTGAAATTGCTCATCAATATTACGCGCTTGATCAAGTTGCTCATCGAATTTTTTTATTAAAGTTGTAGTAGTCATTTTATTGCCTCCAATTTTTGTTGATAGATAAAAGTAGCCATAGTTTCTTTCTCTAAATAAGATATTGGCAATAACTGCATTTTAGCACTAGCTATTTCCGGCTTCCAATCTACCACTTTTCCTTCTTTATCTTTTCTACGCTTAATATTACCATAATTACTAGCCATAGAAAACAATTCAAAAAACCTTCTAGGCCCTATCCCTATAAACGGCTGAAATATCACTTTTGTATTATTTTTTGTATCTTTCTCAATATCAATTTCGGTACTTAATATTATGGAATCCGAATGAAATTGCAATGCCTTACTCTTAGGGTATGGTTCTATATAAATAACCTTATTTATACCTGCTGCAACAATATGTTTCGCACAATTGTGACAAGGGAATGTTGTTCCATATAATTCAGCACCGCGGGAAGACACATTGTTTCGAGCGCACATTAACAAAGCTTCCATCTCTGCATGGACCACTCTACCATACTCTGTGATATCTTTAATGCTGCTGTTCTGTAATTTTTTTTTATCATTGTCACTTAAATTTAATAGGGTTGATATTTCTTCAACTATAATTTTTTGTTGAGCCTTATTAGAATCGTACCCTCTTTTATAGTCTCTACCTCCATCAGAATCAATAATTCGACTCTGAGAATCATCGTGGACTGGCCAATATAACCCGCCACCTGCCTTTGGGGTATCATTTGCACCCGAAGCAATAATCTCATTATTTTGAGCTATAACAGCCCCTACCTGTCGAGATAAATCTGCCGATCTCAATGCAGAAGTAAATGCCATGAACATCGCGTATTCTTCGAACGTAGGGGTTAAGTGAGGATGTCCAAATATTAAATCTAATATCCTCCGAATACTTTTCTCCGTCTGGTCATGATTGCTATCTAACGAAACAAAAAAATCAGACATTTGAAAAGTATCTCTTGTATGTTGTCCATACCCTTCTACTTCACTAACATCTCGAGAAATTAATTTTCTTGCATTGTCTAAACTTATGCCTTTATTCTCGTTTAAATTTTCTAGCCTGCGATCTTCTCTCGAATCAATTCCAAAAAGATAAAAACCATCAGTATATACTTCTCTTAGTAACTCAACTTCTTCTGGATGTTTTAATGAACTAATTATGTAACATTCTCTTTTACTGGGTTTATCATCTTTTCTGTATGATGCAATCCGAGTAATGGCACCTAAAGCTAAAATTGAATTATCATTAGAACTCCGTCGAGCTTGATTACCCAATTCTATAGAATTAGTTATTCTTTTATATTCATCATTATTGTAATCTTGTGTGCCAAATATACCAGGAATCACATCACGAGAGATACTAATCTCCTTAACTGAATAATTATACCGTTTTAATCTTTCTGTAATGCTTTCAACTACTGTTTTATTTTTTGTCCCTACTGCTCCTACAAGAGCAAAGACAAGCACACTATCTTTATATGTACTACTTAATATTACTTCTTTTTTTTGATCCGTATTATCAGTTATAGTAGATTCTATTGCTTTTTCTTCTAAGGGTACTTCTATCTTTGCAGTTTGATCAACTGTGGAATTAACCAAAATCATTATCCTCCCATCGTTCGAATCTATAAGAAGAGTTCTACATTTAAGTCATAATACCTTCTTTTGGATAAAATGTAATCAGAAACGTATTTTTCATCAATGAACATTGGTGAATTCTTTAATCACAACAATTAAATCACTCGAATATATCACATACAAACACAATCCGATATGTAAATTCTCACTGCTTGTATGCTTCGTTTCGGCTATGATATGAGCAATAATAACAATGAGGTGAAATATATGAGCGGCATTAAATCAAAAGAAGATTACCCCCTAGTTTTGAATCCATTACATGTTCAAGAGATACTGTCTATCAGCAGGCGTGCCACATATGAATTACTTAATAATCCACCGTTTCATGTTAACCGTATAGGAAAAGGGAAGATATTCAAAATATCGAGAGATACATTGTTTAAGTGGTTAGAATGTGATCAACAATGTGATTTACATGCTAAATAATAGATATTTTATTCCTGGAGGTTGGTATGTTTGGGAAAGGTCATAAACTAGCAAGTACCACTTGTCTTCGTGAATCATAAGACATGCCAAACAATAAAATAATGTATTGGGGAAATGAATATGGGACGAAAAAAGGTTAAAGTTGAAGTAGTTTTTATCCCTAATGGGATAGATCCTGTGGAAGCAATAATCAACGCAATAGAACCAAGCATCAGTTTGGCGTTGGCAAAGCATGGTGCATACCTTAAAATGGATGTTAAAGAGTATTTGCGTCAGCATGCAAAAAGAAGTAATGGCTCTACTCCAATTGAGTAAACATAATTCACTAGTACTCTCGTTGTGATCAACCTAGCGAGAGTGCTTTTTCCATGCTGATATTCATAGAAATAGAGCTAATCATTATATCTTGGTATAAATACCCTAACTCCCTATGATGTAGTCGTATTCCTGCTTTGAACGTCATAAAAAGAACCTCACAATCGCTCCTAGTTGGAATGAATGCAGAGGTTCTTCATATAAGTGAAATCAATAGTTCTTGATATCCTGTATTCTCACGTTATCTCGCATTTAATCTAACATCAGTTCGACGGTTATCTCGTTAATGCTCGTTATTTTATTTCTCATACCCTAATTTACTCAATTGATTTTTAATCGCCTCAACACATTCTTTTGCTGGAGCAACTTTTTCGTTCAGGATACTTGCTGTAACAAAACCGTTTAAATCGGCATGCCAATATTTACTGTAATATTGAAGGTACAACTTCCATATTTCTAAAATCGCTTCTTGTTGTCCATTGTTAAAGTACATACTTAACTCTTCATTAGTAGGTTTTTTGATTCCGTAGGAGTTTTTTATTGCATTAAAATCAGGCTTATTACTAGCCACACCTTCCAATGTTGCAAGTATATAATTAACATCGTTTTGAACATTTTTTAACATTATTCTCATCATGCTATCTAACTGGTCTTCTGATCTTTTCAAAAGATCCTTTTGTAACTCCATACTGGATTTTGCAATCTCAGTATTTGCTGTAGCAGCTTCAGCGCTTTTTTTGTTTACATTCCATAAAAGATAGCTTAAAACGCCAGTAACTATTACTCCGGCTGACGCCACTAGTAAACCCCAAATTTGTGCTGCATCATCAGACATTTCTTTTCCACTCTCCTTTAATCGAATACAACATACTTAGATAACTGGAAGTGAATTCCTTTTACAAAAGAAAAAGCACCACTAGGGTGCAAATTCTAAATTGCTATTCATTTTCGTAGTGATCTAAACAATTATCACACAAAGAAACTTCTCTAGAAATTGGTACCGGGTTCCCATCACGTTCACATTTTACTACAGTGTCCTGATATCCACATTCTGAACAATCAAGATTATCTGAATTTCCCCAATTAATCCAAACTGTTGCACCACATTCTGGACAATCTCTTTCATGTTCTTGTTTATCAATTAACTCATCTTTGAATCGCCCCATAAGGAACACCTCCTAGATTATTCTAAGAGATATATTCAACAACAATATGACCAATCCCTCTATCTTTCATCCAAATATTACAAATATATATATTACATAGCATGGGCAAGGATTCGAACCTTGCCTAGCGGCACACAAGCCTTATACTTATATAATGGACAAGCAGTGTTTGAGATTGGTAAGCGTCTGAAGCATGTGAAAGAGAATGATTTGGTGCATGGGGAATATATCGATTGGTTAACAACAATTGAGATTGATCGTTTTACCGCTAATAAAATGGTCCAAGCATTTGAGCAATTTTCAAATGTTCAGACGTCGCAACATTTGCCAATAGGAAAGATATTCCAAATGCTATCCCTACCTGAATCAATCGATCGTTCCGAGTTCATTGAAACACCTCACACTGTACCATCAACTGGCGAATCCAAAACAGTCGATGACATGACGGTCAAGGAGCTTCGTGAAGTCAAGAAGTCACTAAAAGAAGCTGAACAACGAGAACAGTATAAGAAAAATCACCTTTTAGACGCATAGGTTAATTACATATAACTATTAATTAACCTATGATGGTGTTGTGCGTCTATATCACCTGCCTGTTCTTTACACTCGAAATAAATTCTATACATTTCGGTTAAGTCATTTGATAGTTGGGAAATAAAAATTTGTTTATATTTACGCTGTTCAGGTTCGGAAAATTGCTTTGAATCAACGATGAATTGGTTTATGAATATGTAATTATCATAAGCCAATTCAAAATTATCAATATGCTCTAGGTGATTTTTAAGATTCCAATCTTTGAACTCATCTTCATTGTGTAGATCAAGAATTTTATTAATACTTTGCAAATTTACTGATATAGTCGAGTACGTCCGCATTTCGTATTTTAGAGATATTATATTGCCATTCAATCCCTTAGAATGACCTGTATATTGAATTTCTTTATTGATTCGATTCATTATATTAATATGCGCATCAATTAAGTTGAAAAAGGTGGTTTCAAACCTCTGAAGTTGCATATTCTTACTTTGTTCAGCAAGCTCCGCGGTATTCTTCTTTAATTCATCTCTGTTCTGAGCTATTTCTTCTCTTTGTAGCTTTAGTTCTTGATTTTGAAACACATTAGAAACAATTACACCTGCTAATGCTAAGCCTGTAAAAAGAGCATTTATAGCTCCGAACATATCACCAAATGTTCCTGCATCAAAGCCTTCATTTTTTCCATAGATAAAGTACATTGCAATTCCATATAGAATCCAAACTATTGCTATTACTACAAATAAGAACCATATTCGCTTATGCATCCATTCAAGAAACTTTTCCACTCTCATTCTCCTTAGTATGTAATTACCAAAATTATACTAGCTGAATGGTTATAAGGATATACAAAGTTCAACAAAAAAAGCCACTCTAATAAGCAGCTTGTACACCTTTTGCTATGTTTGTTGTCTCCTCAGCTATGTATGGTAATCCATATGTCACAAAGATATATCCTACAATTACCGTTATAAGGACCATAATAATACTAAATAATTTACCTCTAATCTTCAATACATATCCTACAACTATCATCATAATTAATTCTGGGATTACTATGTAGAATAATAAGGTTTTTACTATTATCCACGCACCTGCTTGAAACATCGCCGTTATACCATCAAATGCTTCATCCATACCCTCACCCCTTTACTGACTAATATAAAAAATCTAGATTAACAAGAAAATATAACTATGAAGACATAGTCAAAAGCTTAAATATGTCATCTAGATTATTCGAATACTCCTCTATCCAGTGTTCATTTGTGTCTACTGAGGAATCCAAATCTATGGATTCACCATTATTTAACTTCATGTTTAGTTTAACTCCATAGTATCTATCATTTATTTTTCGTTCTAAATTAACGCTCTCAATTTGGCGATTCTTCAAAAAAGATACTTCATAAATATTACTACTTGAAATTGTAAATCTCCAAATGTTGTCCCCTTCAAAAATAAATAGTTCCTTATCTCCTTCTATGAACAAATTGCGTAAATAGTAAGCTTTTACGTGATCATCATCTACATACCTAGAAGCTAGATCACACACATTTCTTTGAAAAAAGTTCGCTTGACCTGTTACCATTATTTTAAACTCCTGATACTCCATAAAAAACCTCCTCATGATCGAATACATTTTAATTCGACAAATGGAATCATATTCCTTTTGTTTATGATTAATTCCAACAAAAAAAGAGCCACGCATCACGTAGTGATATGCTCCCATTATAGTAGACAGTAGAAAAAACAAAATTTCTACTACTACGATTATGGGAGTTTTTCTAATGTCTAAAAGAAGTTCAACCTCTGTTGAAACAAAATTACATGTCGTGCAGCGATGCTTAGAGCACAAATCAAATCCAACATATGAAGCAAAACAGATAGGCGTTAACCCACACACGGTTAATGATTGGATAAGAAAATATAAAGCAGATGGATTAGATGGATTAAAAGAATCGAATACATGGAAAACATACTCAACGGAATTGAGGCTAGCTGCTGTTCATGATGTATTATCTGGTCATTGTTCTGTAGAAGAGGCAACAAAGAAGTATCGCATTTCAAGTAGAAGTGTTTTGAGGAATTGGATTTCCAAGTATAATAGTGAGATAGAATTGAAACCTACTCGTAAAGGAAGAGGGCTATCTCGTATGAATAAAGGACGTAAAACAACATTTGAAGAACGGATTGAAATTGCACAATATACCATCGCTAATGGGTTGGATTATCAGAAGGCGATCGTAAAGTACGGGGTATCTTATCAGCAAGTCTATGCATGGGTTCGGAAATACCAAGCAGGCAGCGAGAATGCGCTCAAGGACAATCGCGGTCGTAATAAGCCATTAGAAGAACTAGATGAGCACGAACGCCTTAAGCTACGGATCAAGGAATTAGAAGCTCGGAACGAATACCTGGAGATGGAGAATGCCTTCGAAAAAAAGTTGGCAGAGATCAAGCGACGAAATTCACGCTATCCCTTGTTCGACAAGTAACCTTGTATCAAGCGATTCAAGAACTGAACAACGAAAAAGGGTACGCCATTGCGAAGTTATGTGCGTTAGCAGGAGTTGCTCGATCTGCCTATTACAAATGGTTACATTGGAAACCATCTGCTAGGGAACTTGAAATCCATGCGCTAGCCAAGGAAGTGGAGCTCCGTTATAACAAACGAAAAGGGATACTTGGTTATCGTCAAATGCGTACTCAGTTAAACCGAAAACTCAAAAAGAAGTACAACAAAAAGCGCTATTACCGCATCATGCGTGCGCTTGGGCTTAAATCAGTGATTCGTAGGAAACGACCAAGCTATGTGAAGGCCTCTGAGATCCATGTTGCTGAAAATATAATGAACCGTAACTTTGATGCCTATTCTCCTAATTTAAAGTGGTCTACGGATGTAACCGAACTAAAGTATGGAAATGGTCTCAAAGCCTATTTAAGCGCGATTATTGATGTATACGATAACTCTATTGTTTCATGGGTATTAGGTCATTCCAACAATAACAAACTCGTGATGGATACGCTGAAGAAGGCTTTCAAGAAGAATCCCGGTGTAACCCCACTTCTCCAAAGCGACAGAGGCTTCCAGTACACATCCCATGAGTATAATCGACTTTATGTAACATACGGCTTTATGAAAAGTATGTCTCGTGTGAGCCGATGCTTGGACAACCAACCTATTGAACGCTTTTGGGGTACTTACAAATCGGAAAGCTATTATCTTTCAAAGTTTAACACCTACGAAGATGTACTCAAAGACGTTAACAACTATATTCGCTATTACAACAACTACCGCTATTCTGAGTGTTTGGATGACTTGTCACCTAACGAATACCGAAGAGCTGCATAACGAAAAGAACCTCAGCCCTGTTAAAACGAGCCGAGGAATCTAATCTAGCTATTTTTGTTTTTTACACTGTCCACTTGACAGGGAGCACTTCATAGCTCTTCATGTATCAATATGCAATTAACTAAAACCTAATCGTCTGTTGTCACGCGTATATTCTTCAATCATGCGTCTGAATTTATCCTTTTCATCAGACATAACTCGTTGCACCTGGTTAGCCACATCAGTGGTACCACCTTGAATGGAACGCAACAATAGCTTCAAGACGTAATTTTTCCATTTCCTTTTCAGCATCAGTCATCTGCTCTATAAGACCAAGTTTTTCAAATATCTTACCCTTCTCAATATCATAGTTACTTATTATCTGCGGGAACATATCTTGAAGTGCAACTGTGAAATCTACCTTTCGTTGTTGTGCAACTGCTAACTCTTCAGCAGTACCTACATTGTTGCGTACTTTCTCATCTAACGTACGATACTCATCAGATAATTGACTTGTGAGCTCTGACTTATCAGCGACAGCTTGATACTTGTCTTGCGCTTCTTGTAACGTACCACCCATATTAATAAGTGATTGCCTAGCATTCTCTTGATGCTTTTTATAAGCAATAATACCAGTAGTAAGCACGCCTACACCAGCGATTGCAAGACCAATTGGATTAGTTAGCATTGCTAATGCAGGAGCAAACCTACTAGCTGAACCAGCAGCAACGCCAGCTCCTGCGGTACCACCAGCTTTGCCGAGTGAGAGGTCAAGGTTTTAACTGTACCTGCAATACCCTCGCCCATCTTAACGCCTGGTACAGCAATAGCTCCTGAACCAGTGAATGCTTGATCGTCTTGCCAATTTCACCTGCTACCTTTTCAAACTCGGCTGAGCCTTGCGACTTCCACCAAACTTTGAACGGATCAGAGATGATTTTATCCCACATGATCTGCATCTTACCTAGCCAATCCGCATTTTCCCATGATGGGTTGTTAGTCTTCGTTTTCCATGACGCTTCGAATTTATCGATCGCGTGAGGTAGTGCGGTTGTAAAGTTATCGACAAGGTTTTTAATTGTTGGTGTAAGTTTCTCGCCTATCGCAAGCTTGGCACTATCTACAGCACTTCGGAGATATTCCATTGATCCATGGAATGACTGCATTCGAATATCAGCTATTTCTTGAGCTGCACCTTTTGAGTTATACAACTCTTCTGTAAGGTTTTTAAGTACGGCTGGGCCTTGGTTCATCAAAGCTAAGAAACCCGCCATTGCTTCTTGCCCAAAGATAGCACTTATATCAGCGGAGCAAGAACTGAAGTGCTTACTGCTGGATATCCTGAATGTATTAAGACTATAGGGAACCGTATGAGATGATTGTTGAAGCTTTCAGGATTAAATGAAATGCTTACCCCTCACTCACTCCGTCACACTCACACATTACTGCTTGCTGAAGCTGGTGTTGGACTGCATGAGATCATGGAGCTTCTAGGTCACAAAGACGATGATACGACTAGAAATGTGTACATGCACGTTACAAAAACAAAGAAAAAAGAGGCTTCCCACAAGTTTGGACAACTCATGAGTAACCTCTAATCTTTTACCAAGTGTGAGTGAATGACCTTCAAAACTATCCAAAACCCTTATATATCAAGGGATTTCAGTCAGTCTTACATCATGCCGCCCATGCCACCCATACCGCCCATATCAGGCATAGCAGGTTTATTTGGCTCAGGTTTTTCAGCGATTACAGCTTCCGTTGTTAGGAACATAGCTGCAACAGATGCTGCGTTTTGAAGAGCAGAACGAGTTACTTTAGCAGGGTCAACGATACCCGCTTCGAACATGTTTACCCATTCGCCAGTAGCTGCATTGTAACCAATACCTACTTTTTCGTTTTTCAAGCGTTCTACGATTACAGAACCTTCTTGACCAGCGTTAGCTGCGATTGTGCGAACTGGTTCTTCTAGCGCACGAAGTACGATGTTAACACCCGTTGCTTCGTCGCCAACAGCTGCTACTGCTGCTACTGCTTTATATACGTTAACTAGCGCTGTACCACCACCAGATACGATACCTTCTTCTACTGCTGCGCGAGTAGAGTTCAAAGCATCTTCGATGCGAAGCTTACGCTCTTTCAATTCAGTTTCAGTCGCTGCACCAACTTTGATTACAGCTACGCCACCAGCTAATTTCGCTAGACGCTCTTGAAGTTTTTCTTTGTCAAACTCAGAAGTTGTATCTTCTAGTTGAGCTTTGATTTGGCTAACGCGTGCTTTAATATCAGCAGAGTTACCAGCACCATCAACGATGATTGTATTTTCTTTTGTAATGCGAACTTGACGAGCAGAACCAAGTGCTTCTACATCAGTAGTTTTCAAATCAAGACCAAGCTCTTCCGTAATCACTTGACCACCAGTTAGAGCAGCGATATCTTGAAGCATTGCTTTACGACGGTCACCAAAGCCAGGAGCTTTAACCGCTACGCAAGTGAATGTTCCACGAAGTTTGTTCACAACTAGAGTAGCTTGTGCTTCACCTTCAACATCTTCAGCGATAATAAGAAGTTGTTTACCTGATTGCACAACTTTCTCAAGTACTGGAAGAATTTCTTGAATGTTTGTAATTTTTTTGTCAGTAATTAAGATATATGGATTTTCTAGAATAGCTTCCATTTTATCCGTATCCGTAATCATGTATGGTGAGATATATCCACGATCGAATTGCATACCTTCTACAACTTCAAGTTCAGTTGCGAAGCCTTTTGATTCTTCAACCGTAATAACACCATCATTACCTACTTTTTCCATTGCTTCAGCGATCAGATCGCCAACTTCTTCATCAGAAGATGAAATTGCAGCAACTTGTGCAATAGATTGTTTACCTGTAATCGGTTGAGAAATCGCTTGAAGTTCAAGTACTGCTGCTTTAACAGCTTTCTCGATACCTTTACGGATAACCATTGGATTAGCACCAGCAGTTACGTTTTTCAGACCTTCACGAATCATAGCTTGAGCAAGAACTGTTGCAGTTGTAGTACCGTCACCAGCGATATCGTTAGTTTTTGTAGCTACTTCTTTAACTAGTTGAGCACCCATATTCTCGAATGCATCTTCAAGTTCGATTTCTTTGGCGATAGAAACACCATCGTTAGTAATTAGTGGGCTACCGAATTTTTTCTCAAGAACTACGTTACGTCCTTTTGGTCCAAGTGTTACTTTAACTGCATTAGCAAGCGCATCTACACCGCGAAGCATAGAGCGACGAGCATCTTCACTAAATTTAATTTCTTTAGCCATGATTAAGTCCTCCTAAAATTTTTTATGGTATCTCCGTGAGTTACTACCTGCGAATAAAAAATCGCATCGGAAGTATATGCCAAACTTTTGTTGTCTTCTCGATGAACTCCTTGTAACTCAAAAGTTACATCGGAAGCATAAGCAATTAATTTATTGTATGTGTATTTGATCGCGAGCCTATTCGAAGATCGCGTGTATGTCGCTTTCTTTCATGATCAAGTATTCTTTACCTTCATACTTGATTTCTGTACCAGCATATTTAGAGAACAGAACGCGGTCGCCTTCTTTAACTTCCAAAGCAACACGAACGCCATCTTTAAGCGCGCCACTTCCTACAGCGATAACTTTACCCTCTTGTGGTTTTTCCTTAGCCGTATCCGGCAATACAATACCACTAGCTGTTGTTACTTCTTGTGCAATTGGTTCAACCAATACTCGTTCACCCAAAGGTTTAATCATTGAAAAAAGCCTCCTTATATGAATGGTTCAATTTGTAATACCTTTTAGCACTCGACCACTGATAGTGCTAACAACTATTATTCTACCTATTTTCTTGTCTGATTTCAAGTATTTACTCAAAAAAAATACCTATCCATTTGTAGCAATAGGTACGATATACATTCCGGTCTCCTCATCCTTGCGAATAATTGCCTTTACTCCGTATACTAATTCCATTAATTCGCTGGTCATAATTGTCTCCGGTTCACCTTCAGCAATAATATTGCCATCTTTCAATACTTTTATGTCATCGCTATAACGAATCGCTTGGTTCACATCATGGAGCACCATTACAATCGTTAAACCATGCTCTCGATTCAATTGTTGTACAAGATCAAGTAATTCAATCTGATAGTAAATATCGAGAAATGTCGTTGGTTCATCGAGAAACAGAATCGATGTTTTCTGCGCAAGTGCCATCGCTACCCAAGCACGCTGCTTCTGTCCACCAGATAGCTCATTCAAGCGACGACTGCGGAACTCCGTAAGCTTCGTACACGCAAGTGCCCACTCCACTGCCTCGCGATCCTCATCCGTCTCTGACGAGAACATATGACGATAAGGTAGACGTCCATACTCCACTAGCTTTTCTACCGTTAGATCATAGGGTGCTTCATTCTGTTGATGCACAACGGCTAGAATGCGAGCTAATTCCTTAGATTTCAACTGCTGTAAGTCACGTCCATCAATAATAATTTGACCAGCACTTGGCATATTGTTACGAGCTAGTAATGCTAGCAAGGTTGATTTCCCACTGCCATTAGGTCCAATGATCGTCGTAATCTTACCTTGAGCAATTGAAGTTGAAAGTTCACTTAAAATTTGTGCGCTGTTTTTGTATTGAAAGCTAATCTCCTTAATTTCCATTGACTCGATCCCCCCTCATTAACATAAAGATTAGGAATGGACCACCAATAATCGTCATAATAACAGAGGCTGGAATTTCCATTGGCGCGATAATCGTTCTCCCGATCGTATCCGCTAGTAAAATAAGTAATCCCCCTAGTATTGCGCAAAACGGAATAAGAATCTTATGATCAGTCCCAACCATTTGACGGGCAATATGTGGAATTAATAGACCAACAAAAGCAATTAAGCCACCAATAGCAGTTGCAATTGAAGCTAACAACACCGCAACAAAAGAAATAATCACTCTTGCACGCATGACACGTAAACCTAAATTACTAGCTGTACGATCCTGCAACGACAACATATTGCACCATGTACTAAGCAGTAATGCAATAATTAAACCAATAGAGCTGTAGAGCAAAATCATTTCCACATCATTCCATGTTTTCATGGAGAACATAGAGCTGACTGCTTGATTGACATTACCTACCGCATAGCTGCCTCGATAGTTGAACAATTGACTAAGTCCAGAGAACATCGCATTAACAGCTACACCGACAAGAATTAGTCGTAATGGTTGCAGTCCTGAGCGCCAAGAGAATAAATATACTAAGAAGCATGCTACTAGCCCACCAATAACAGAGAACGCCGGCATCCAAAAAATAAGTGTAGGCGACAATGTAGCAATTAATACGGATACAAAGCCTGCTCCAGATGAAATTCCGATTACTCCAGCATCAGCTAGTGGATTACGCATCACCGCTTGCAATAGTACACCGGATACTGCGAGTGCAGCTCCAGTCATTATGGATACAATAATACGAGGCAAACGAAAATCTCGAATAATATCAACATGATCATTACCACCATAGATTAATCCTTGAATGAGTTCCCAAGGTCCAACCTTAATACTTCCTGTTGCCGCAGAATACAATGCGACTGCAACAAGCAAAACTACTGCAGCGACAAAGTAAATCGTTTTTTTCATAGGTTAAATTATCCTTTCCGATCCGGATAGAGCATGTCAGCAAGTATATCTAACGCTTCATCTGCCGCTAAATTACCTGTCGTTCCAAAGAAATCTTCAGGCAAATCATAGACACGTTCATTCTTCACTGCGTTGAAATGCTTCCAAATATCATTTTGCTTAAATTCAGCATCGAACATTTCAATCACTTCTTCTGGCATCCCATGAGCAGCACGAAGTATAACATCAGGATTTCCTTGATGAAGAAACTCAGTATTGGCTGAAACGAATTCAACTTTCGAATCTGTTACGATGTTAGCGCCACCTAATTGCTTCACAAGATCACCAATATATGAATTTTCTGTAGCAACGAGATAACTACCGGGAATCCCCATCAATATTAATACGCTAGGCGCCTGTTGACCTGCAACATCCGCTTTAATATCATCAATTTTCTTATCGTAGCTTGCAACAAGCGCCTTCGCTTGTTCTACTCGATTGAACTCTGCACCAAGCTTTGTAATTTCGTTCTTCATATCTTCAATACTTGTAAAGTCTAGAAATCTTGCTTCGATTCCTAATCCTTTAAATGTATCTTCCAAATCATATTGTAATGTCGTTACCGATAACACATGAGTAGCTTTCAGAGACTTCACAAGCTCCATATCGGGACTCATCGGGTTACCAATCTTAACAGCTTCGCTATATCGTTCTGGCAATGATTTGGCAGTGGATGGTATGCCTACTACATTAAGATCAAGCTCGGCAAGAATTTCAGTAATAGCAACAGTGGTCGATACGATGCGATACTCATCATCTGAGCTTGGAGTCGCTGTATTGTTGCCTGCTGTATTGGATGGTGGATTAACAGATTCATTCTCTTTGATTCCATTAGAGCTACAACCTGCTATGAATAGTATACATAATGTCAAACCAATTGCGATTAGCTTCATACCTTGCGTCTTTCCTAACATTGTATAACGTCCTTTCATAAACTCCTTATAAATACACCATGAGGACATCGATTAATCGAGGTCCTCATGGTGTAAACTATTCATTTCATAACACACCCCGAAAGGCATGTTCCATACTATTACTGCACATAAATTATTGAGCGCGTACAATGATTGTTACTGCTTCAGCACGAGTAGCTTGCCCGTTAGGACCAAATGTGTCAGTAGTAAGACCAGTAACTAGACCAAGCTTCACTGCAGTAGCTACATATGTTTTCGCATAAGTTGGGATAGCATCACTATCTTTGAACGTTAGCTCATCAGCAGAAGCAAGTTCTGTAATGTTTAATGCTTTAACAACCATTACAGCCATTTCTGCACGTGTAATATTGTTGTTCGCACGGAATGTTTCATCTTGGTAGCCTGTAATAATTCCAGCGTTTACCGCTTGTTTCACAAATGGAACTGCCCATTCTTGAATGCTAGCAGCATCTTTGAATGTTAATTCATTGCTAGCTACCGGTAGATCAAGAGCCGTCGCAATTAATTTGGTAAATTCAGCGCGTGTAATATTTTTGTTCGGTTGGAATGTACCGTCTGTATAACCATTTACAATGCTTTTCGCTACTGCTAAGTTAATAGCATCTTTTGCCCAATGAGCAGTAACATCAGAGAAGCTTACGTTTTGCGCAACGACTTCAACTAATGCATTAGTAGCTGTAACGATTTGTTCATTAGATTTCAAGTAGCTATTTGCAGCTGTAGCTGTTTCAATTGCAGTCGTTAGTGCTGCAGAAGGAGTTGTTACTGCATTCGCTACTGCAAGTGCTTTAACTAGGTTAGCTTTTGCTGCATCAACGTTACTGCCGATGACGATATCAATACCGTGAGATTGTGGCTCAGTGAATACATCTGGAACCATGTACGAAGCAGATGCTTCGATTACTGCCTGCACATCAGCTACTACATAATCCAATGTGAAGAATGTTACTTCCTGTGGACCAGTACGGCCGTTTACCGTTGCAACATACTCAGCAACTTTAGTACCGGCTTTACCTTCAACTGTAACAGTTACATCGTATACTTGCTGTACATCAAGACGTAGATACGTTACGTCGTCTTTTGTATATGTTTTTGGATTGGAAAGATAGTTAGCCATGGAAGAAATTTTACTAGCATCGCTTTTGTTAACGAAATATACTGCTGCTTCTGTTGGATTCTCGTTAAGTGCTACTTTTAAAGCCTTAAGCGCTGCTTCCAAATCAGCTTTTTTTGTTACATAGTTATTTGCTTTTTCAGCAGCGACAAGAGCCGTTTGAAGCGCAGCTGTTGGAGCTTTTTCTAATTGCGCTTGCTCGATTAATGTTGCAAGTTCAGCTTTTGCAGCATCGATATCATTACCAATTACGATGAATAGATCATGAACTTGTGTTTCTGTAAATACGCCTGGGACAAAGTAAGAAGCTTGAGATTGTATAATTGCTGTTGCATCTGTTAATGCATAATCAAGTGTGAAGAATGTTACTTCCTGAGAACCGTTACGGCCTTCTACTGTTTTCACATATTCATCAACCTTAGTGCCTTCTTTACCTTCAACTGTAATTTTCACACTATATACTTGTTGAACATCTAATCGCAAATAAGTAACGCTATCTTTTACATATGTTTTTGGTTCAGATACATAAGCTGCCATACTTGATAATTTGGCAGTATCGTCACTATTAATGAAATGTACAAGTGCTGCTGTTGCCGTCTCTTGATTACTAGAAATAGCCGGTACTTCTGCCGCCAATGCAAATGCTGGAACTGACCCTACTAGCATAGCTGCCACTACAGCTGTTGATAGATGCTTAACCATTTTCTTTTTCATTATTCATTCTCCTCAAATTTTTTATTAGCTTCCCGATGAACTACCTTGTCAATAAAAAATAGCATCGAAAGCATAATCTTTTTTTTTGTTTTTTCTAATTATTTATTGCGTTTACGACTGACAACCATCCAGGCAATAGCGCCTGCAATAAATATTATCGCAATAATAATAATGATTGTAATAGCAATGGTACCGCCTTGCTTTTCTTCTATATCAACGGTAAATTGATCCGTTTCAACCTCAGTAGTGCCATCTAATGCTTCATTAGCAGTAATGCCTTCTGCCGTTACAACAATAACATCATCCGCTGCTTCACCTGTAGGTACTTCCGCATCTTCTTTCGTCGCTGCATCTTCTTTTACACTTATACCAATATCAGATCCTTCACTGCCCTCATCTACCATATTATCATCAGTAGATGATGTGCTTGCATTAGGATCTGGCATTGCAGAGTTAGAAACTGAATTATTAGACGAACTCGGTGTCATCGTATCCGTTGAATCTTGCGGCTTCTCTGAAGTCGTAGGTTTCACTGGATTCGTACCTGTGTTCGATGTGTCTTTTGTTGGTTCAGCTGTTACTTTAGGCGTTGACGCTGGTTTCGCTGTCGGTTTAGGCGTTGCTGTTGGCTTAGTTGTGTCTGTAGGCTTTCCAACTGTTTTCAAAGAATCCGGATAAAATTTGAATCTAGCCTCATAGCTATGTAAGTAATCCATCTCCGGAATATCAACCGTCATGGAGGATAATAGCAGGTCGTCAAAGCTATTAACTTTGAATTCCGCAACTCTCGAATTAGCCTTTTCATTCGTCGAAACAACTTTTGCATCAACCATTTTCCCATTGCTTTGTGTTGCAAATGCAATAACCCAAACATGTTGATTAATATTCGTTTGTACCGTGATGTTACCGTCTTTCACAATAACTTTAGCAGGCTTATCCCAATAACCATCAGCAAGTGAAGTGGAATCATCTTTGGTGTCGCCTCTTAGTATTTCATAATCAATTGTATATTCTCCATCCTCAAGCGCTGCCGCTGCCATTGTATGAGAAGTACTTAATAAGACTAGTAGTACAGACATTACAATTACTGTAAGTAACTTTCTTACATAATCCCTTTGAAAGATCATAGATACCCCCAAAACTTTTATTAGCCTCTCGGTGAACTTCTCTGCAAATAAAAAGTAGCATCGAAAGCATAAACTGATTAAACAAAGTCATTATTGATTATCATTCTCATTTGATATTACATGATTTCAAAAGAAATAGTCAACAGATTTATGACATTTCTAAGAAGCTTTAATGATATGTCATTATTCAGACATAAGTTGTCTCTTTCCTTCAATCCATAACTATGTCACAATTAATAACGAGATTAAGAATCATTATCAAAGTTAAAATCTAGTAATACAAGCTTATTACCTTTAAATATAGTTTCTAAATTCGTTGGAGGAGACATGATGATGCAAAAACACACAAAACTTTTAGCTAGCATGTTGCTGACATGTACTATTCTACTAGCTGGCTGTGGTACAGCTACTAATCCAGCTAGTACGAATGAAGCAACAGGGGAGCCGATAACCGTTACCGATTTCAATGATCGATCGATTACCGTTAATGGTGTCCCTGACAAAATTGCCGCTTTAAGCATCGGGGAAACGAATATTATCTACTCACTTGAGGGCACTTTAGTTGGTCGTCCAACGACAGATGTCCCACTTCAATGGGAATCATCCTACGATGTACGTGAGATTGGTACAACACATGAGGTTGATCTAGAACAAATCGCTTATGTAAAACCACAAGTCGTTCTCGCTCACAACATAATGAATGCAAAGGATGTTGCAAAGCTCGAAAACATCGGTGCCAAAGTTGTTCTTACAAGCGGTAACTCGGTTGCAGATATTCAGCGCCAAATTACGATATTTGGCGCTCTGCTGCAAAAGCAAAGTAAAGCTGAGCAGTTAGTGACTGAGATTGATACCAAGCTTACTGAGTTAGCCGGCACTTCAGAGCAATCCGTTCCAGCGCTTATCGTATACGGTGCTCCAGGCACATTTATGGCAGCATTACCTAGTTCACTAGCAGGTGATATTCTTTCACTTTCAGGAGGGGCTAATATTGCAGCAAATTATCCGCAGTTAGCTAGTTATCCGCAGTATGCAACACTTGATATGGAACGGATTGTCGAGTCTAACCCACAAGCTATTTTCATCATGACTCATGCTGATCCTGAAGAGGTCAAGGATAGCTTCATTCGTGAGATGGAAGCTAGTAAAGCATGGAATAGTGTCGACGCCGTGAAAAATGGTCATATTGAAGTATTACCAGCAGAATTGTTTGGCTCTAACCCTGGTACACGTATTAATGAATCGTTGGATTATATGTACAAAGTACTTCACCCATAATTATTCAGGCTAGCTTGGATATATTCAATATCACAAATAAAGAGAGTGTCTCCATGGTAGATTACATCTACCATGGAGACACTCTCTTTTCTAATTAACCTCTATCTGTGCAATAGCACTCCATCGCAGTACGCATATATAAAGCTGTACGCTATGTCCTATTACTATAATTCTTACTTATCCGTCTCTTCACCTACCCACTGACTATCCGACAATAGCTGTTTCTTATACACTGTACCTGATAGCCAAACACTAATTTCATATAGCACAATAAGTGGAATAATAACGAGAATATCTGAGATGAAATCCGGTGGTGTAATAAAGACACCGACAACCGCCATTAAGAAATAAGCGATCTTTCTCATCTTCCGCAATCGAATTGGATTAACAATACGTATAGCTGTCAAAAACATAATGACGAGTGGTAGCTCAAATAATAACGTAATCGGCAATATAATGCTGAACATAAAATCAAAATATTGTACAACGCCAAATGTTTCGGCTAACCCTAACCGCGCCGAAACTGCTCTTGTAAAGCCAAATGCCAACGGAAACACGACAAAATAAGCAAATGATAGTCCAATTAACGCCATAAATACGGCAAGTGGAACATATTTCAATGTTGAACGTTGTTCATGAGGCAATAAAGCTGGCTTCACAAATAACCATAACTGCAGTACCGTGAACGGTAGCGTCACAATCAATGCGACAACAAAAGCAACCTGCATATAGATGCCAATACCGTCCCAGAATGAGAACGTATGTAAGACTAGCGTGCCAGATGCTGGCTTTTCGTTCAATAAAAACTGATAAGTTGGTTCTGCTATAACAAGACCTAGTATAAGGCCAAGTACGATCATAATTAGTATGTATATTACTCTTTTGCGGAGCTCGGTTAGATGTTCAACTAGTGACATTAATCCTTCCTCTGACAAAAGTAGATCTTTTGCGGAAGCCAAACGCTCCAATTGTTTTCGTGCCATACTCATTCGCGCGACTTCCCTCTTTTCTGTTCGATGATTAACAAGCAAGAAAAAAGCGGACCAAACTAGTCTGGTAGCCGCTTATTGTTTTTCTCTGATTGCTCCGATTGATTCACTTCAACGCGAGATGCGTCTTCGTTCTTCTTATCATTCGAATCCATTATCTCATTAGCGCCCGTCTTAAACTCGCGTAGTGTACGCCCTACTGCTCGTCCAAGCTCAGGTAACTTATTCGGACCGAATAACAGCAATGCTACCAATACTAATAGAATAATCCCCGTTACACCTATGCCCATCACGATTCCTCCTAAAAATTTTTATGTTCCATCTGTACTACTTCCTGCTCATGAAAAGTAGCTTCGGAAGCATCATCTAAAACTTTTTATATACTTCTTGAATCTACTTCCTTGCTTATGAAAAGTCGCATCGGAAGCATTATCTAAAACTTTTTATATAACTTAGCAGCCAAGTAAACCGCCATAGCCAAGAGTGACTACATCTTCCTTCTCGATCTTCTCACCTAGCAATAGTCTAGGAAGAAATACATCAAACGAAGTGTAAGGATCATGCATTACACAGCCTGGCAAGCCAATAATCGGTATATCCTGCAAATAGGCTATAAGTAGCATCGAGCCTGGCAGCATAGGCGTTCCATAGCTTACAATATGTGCTCCTGTCGCCTTAATAGCAGCTGGAGTACGATCATCTGGATCAACAGACATACCGCCAGTTACTACTATCATATCATAACCTTTAGCTTGTAAATATTGAATTTCTTCAACAATTTTGGCACGATCATCCGTTGCGAAGCGTTGCTCCACAACCGTCGACCCGAGTGCCTCAAGCTTTGCTTGTACAGCAGGTCCAAATTTATCCTTAATTCTGCCATTATACACTTCGCTACCAGTTGTAAGCAACCCTATACGTCTAGCTGGTAAAGGAACAACAGATATTGGTGCTACCCCATATTTTTCACGATAGTGCGTAGCAATACTCTCTACTTGCTTAATCTTTTCTTTCGATACAATAAGCGGTATTGCTCTAGTCGCAGCAAGTTGTCCTCCTTGCTTCACCACTTTATTGGTCACGATGGTTGCCAGTGCGATTTCGCCAATCGCATTAACGGCATCGACTACTTCTTTCGCTATTTTGGCAACGCCAGCAATATGAGCTTTGACGCTTACTTTTCCCTCATGTGGTTCATTACGCAATAACTGCTCGTCCATCAACGCATCAGCCATTAACTTAGCAGCTTCATCCTCATGGAGATCAAGTGAACCTAATTCCATCACATAAATATGCTCTTTACCGATATCAAGTAATTTTGGAATATCTGCTTCTGTAATCATATGACCACGCTGGAATAGTCTACCCTTGAATTGACCTGGAATGATTTGCGTCAGATCATGTGCAAGTCTTAGTCCAATCGCATCATAAACAGAAACCTCCCTAAGTGAGGTTTCTGTTATGGTAGTATGTGAATCCACAGCGTTGTCATCATGTCCGTATAATTGTGTCATCTCGCCTAATCCCCTAACACTTTCCATATATATAACTACATGCATATGAAAAGTATATTCGTAAGCATTATTCTAATGCTCTAGTAACTCTCCCGATAATATTCCTAATGCATGTGGTATTTGATCTATAATGGCCAATAAGCTTTCTGATACGCCCTTCGGACTGCCTGGTAAATTAATAATTAATGCTTTGCCACGAGTACCACATATGCCTCGAGATAGCATAGCACGTCTCGTCTTATGCAGAGCGCCCATTCGCATCGCTTCAGCAATTCCTGGAACTTCACGATCAATGACTTTCAATGTAGCTTCTGGTGTTACATCCCTTGCTGAAAGTCCAGTACCACCTGTCGTAATAACGAGATCTGCTCCATAATATTCTGTCATCTCAATTAATGCTGCCATAATCTCATCTTGCTCATCTGGAACAATTCGATAATCAACGATCTGGCCACCTAGTTCATCTTCAACTAGTTCTCTGACAACCTGTGCACTTACATCTTCACGTTCACCGCGTGCACCTTTATCGCTTGCCGTAAGTATTGCAACCTTCCATTGCATCTCCAATTCCTCCATCCTTCTCTCTTAAGCTTACTCTTTCTATAGCTCTAGCACTGGCTATCATTCAACTCTTTCAAAGTCCCCGTGTACTCCGCCGGTTTTCTTCATAAGCTGCGTCGGACCTATAATCATATCTTTCTGCAATGCTTTACACATATCATATATTGTTAAGGCGGTGGCGGATGCCGCAGTAAGTGCTTCCATCTCTACGCCTGTCTTCCCGGTAATCTTCACTGTCACCATAATATACAACTCGTCGATGTCATTATCAGTGAATGAAATGTTAATTCCGTTCAACGCTAGAGGGTGGCACATCGGAATCCATTCAGATGTTTTCTTTGCTGCCATAATTCCCGCTACTTGCGCTACAGCTAGTACATCGCCTTTCCCTATCTTGCCTTCTTTAATCTTCTGTAAAGTAGTTGGTAGCATCTTGACCATTGACGTTGCCGTAGCTTCGCGCTTTGTAGCCTCTTTATCAGATATATCTACCATTTTCGCTCTACCTTGTTCATTAAAATGAGTGAACTCCACTATTTTCGTTACTTCCTTTCATTCTATGAACATCTCGTAATTCCTTCATTTGTAATTAAAATGTTCAATTTAATGTCAAATTGCTCCATCGGTATATGATCTGTAATCTGCTGTGCATAGCCTATACCAATCCAAGTAACTTGCAGCTCCTGTTGTCCCATTAACTCGTAAAAACGATCATAATACCCTCCACCGTATCCTAAACGCGATCCATCCTTTGTATAGGCAAGACCAGGTACAATCACTGCTTCGGGTATTGTTTCAATTGGCGAAATCTGCTCAGAATCAGGTTCTAATATATGATACGCCCCTAGGCGCAGTTGCTCTTTATTGTATAATGGATATAGTTGCATCGTATGCGTCGCCACCTCGCATTTTGGCACGATAATAGTAATCTGATGCTCCCAGCACCATTCGATGAATGGCCATAATTGAAGCTCACTGCGAAATGGGATATAGACCATAATTTGTGTCCAGCCTTGTTGTTGAACTAGACTAATCGCATACTCAGTAGCCTCCTTGGACCATTGATACGCATCAAACTGTGTAATACTATTTCTAATTTCCTTATATTTTTTCCGTAGATATTGTTTTTGCACCGATAACTGTTGCATAGTATAACCACCTAAAACTTTTCATTAGCTTCTTGATATAACTTCATAGATTTGAAAAGTTACATCGGAAGCATACCCTAAAACTTTTCATTAGCTTCTTGATATAACTTCACAGAATTGAAAAGTTACATCGGAAGCATACCCTAAAACTTTTCATTAGCTCCTTGATATAACTTCATAAGAATTGAAAAGTTACATCGGAAGCATAATCCTATAAGAAATAAATAGTTTTCAATTGATATTAGTGTACCATTGTTGCACAAGTTACGCCATTAAATAACAAGCTTATGGTACACTATATAGTAGTTAGATAGACGTAGATACCACTACATTTTGATGGAGGACAAGACATGTTACTGCAAGTATCCAATATTACAAAAAGCTACGGGATTGATACAATCCTTTCAAATATTAATGTACAAGTATTAGAGAGAGATAAAATTGGGCTAGTAGGCGTCAATGGTGCCGGGAAATCAACACTTTTGAAAATCATCGCAGGAGAAATTAGTTTTGAAAGCGGAGAAATTCATAAAGCGAAAGAAACAAAGCTAGGCTATCTTGCCCAAAATAGCGGCCTACAATCTCATCTCTCTATAATAGAAGAAATGCAAACGGTATTCTCCCATCTTTATGCTGCCGAAAAAGAACTACGCGAGCTAGAGTTGAAAATTGCCGATCCTGTATTGCACGATGATGAGAAAAGATATAACGAAGTGCTTGAACGCTATGCACAACGTTCAGATTGGTATAAAGCTAATGGTGGGTTTGAAATTAATACTCGCATTAATAGCGTTCTGCACGGCATGGGATTCGGAACTTTCGAACTTGATATGCCGATCGCATCGTTAAGTGGTGGACAAAAAACAAGATTAGCATTAGCTAAAATTTTACTACAAGCACCTGATCTTTTAATGCTCGATGAGCCTACCAACCATCTCGATATTGAGACACTAACTTGGCTTGAAGGATACTTACGTTCCTATAACGGCGCTATTGTTGTCGTCTCGCATGACCGTTACTTCCTTGATGCCATGACGACGACTATCGTCGAGATCGAGCGTCACCAAGCAAAGCGTTACACTGGTAATTACAGTCGCTACCTTGAAATCAAAGAAGCAGAGTATGAAACTCAGCTGAAGCACTTTGAAAAACAACAAGGTGAAATTGCAAAAATGGAGCAATTTATTCAAAAAAACATCGTTCGTGCCTCTACAACAAAACGTGCTCAGAGCCGCCGCAAATCTTTAGACAAACTGGATCGGATGGATCGCCCCCAAGGTGATCTAAAACGTGCATCGTTCTCATTCGAAGTAGAACGGATGAGTGGAAAAGAAGTATTGAATATCAATCATCTGTCTATGCAATTCCCTAATGCTGCTACTCCACTGTTCAGCGATATTAGTTTCCAATTGCAGCGCGGCGAAATGGTGGCACTAGTTGGACCTAACGGAATCGGCAAGTCCACATTATTAAAGACGCTTGTCGCGCAATTAGAGCCGACAACAGGTAGCATCCAATTCGGATCTCATGTGAAGGTTGGCTACTACGATCAAGAGCATAATGTATTAAACAATAATAACACTGTGCTTGAAGAAGTATGGGGTACTTATCCGCATATGGAAGAAGCTCGTATTCGTACTGTACTTGGCAACTTCTTATTCAGTGGTGAGGATGTATTGAAAAAAATCTCAGCATTAAGTGGTGGCGAGAAAGCGCGTGTTTCGTTATCCAAATTAATGTTAGCTCAAGCGAACTTCCTTATTCTCGATGAGCCTACGAACCATTTAGATCTCTTCAGTAAAGAAGTATTGGAGTCAGCCTTGTTTGATTATGAGGGGACTTTACTATTTATCTCACATGACCGTTATTTCCTGAACAAGATGTCGGAGCGCATTGTCGAACTATCAGCGCAAGGCACTAGCTATTTCCTGGGAAATTATGACGATATGCTGGAGAAAAAACTCGAAATGGAAGAAGCTCGACTTGAAGCAGCAAAATTACAAAACAATAAAAACTCAGTTCAACAGCAAGTGACAGCATCCCCAGTCCAATCCTATGAAGCTGAGAAGCAACAGAAACGCGAAGAGCGCAATAAGCAACGTAAAATAGAGCAGTTAGAGCAACAAATTGCCGAATTAGAGCAACAAATTGCTGACTGGGAAGTTCAACTTACAGATCCAGCCATTTTCAACGATTATATGCGTATTCAAGAAATTCAAACGGAAATAGCTAATCGCAAGGAATCGCTTGATCTTTGCTACGAGCAATGGGAAGAAGTTATGGCTTAACGACGAAGAAGCTGTTCCACTGTAGAGAACTCTACTGTATGGGACAGCTTCTTGCATTAAGCTAGCTGTTTCACTAGTGCAGTAATCATAATATGATTACATTCTCGAGGTTTTTGCTGGAATATATCCCAGTTCAATGGCTACTGTAATAGCTTTTGCACGCGAACGAACTTCTAATTTGTCAAATAATTTACTTAATTGATACTCCACTCCACGTTGGCTAATATGGAATTTGTCAGCGAGTTCTCTATTGCTATAGCCATGTGAGATCGCCTCTAGTAGTTCTTTTTCTTTGTCAGTAATATAGGAGTTTTGCTTCTGCATAAGCTTTTGAAAAGCTCGTATATCCATAATACGTAAGCGTTGTAGCAACTCTATTGGCACTATAGCGTAGCCTTGGATCATACTTTGTATTGATAGAATAAGTTCATCACTAGAACTAGCTTTGTCGATAAACCCATTGACCCTTGCATCCATCATTTCATTGAAGTGTGGTTCCATTTCATAACCAGAATATAGCATTACTTTCACATCAGGCTGCTTGTCCTTCAACAGCGTGCATAACTCAATCCCATTCATAACTGGCATCTGCCAGTCACATAGCACAATATCAACTCGTTGCCGACTAATCATCTCAAGCGCTAATTTTGCTGATTGAACAAAACTAACTCTGACACGCATATTGCGCTCTAACATGTCCTTCGTTCCAATCCCTACTGCTGGATGGTCGTCCACAATAAGAATATGACTATACAATAATAGCCCTCCTATCTATATAAGTTTATAACCATCAACTTTGTGCGACTGCCTTATACATATGTTATGAGCTGGGTGATTTCACTTTTTGAAAAATAAGAGTTTGAATCAGAGTAAACTTAGTGGAGAATACGAGCAGTAATATGAAGTGAATATCGCGGGAGTTGGTGTACGTTCTGCATATATTATAGCGTTAATCATTAACAATATAAACATTTTTTTGAAATTGTTTTTTTATAGCGTAAGCCCTCAACAGTCGAGCGCAACTAGGCTCATCATTGAGGGCTTATTTATACTTTTACAATCTATTGTACATTTCCATTTCGCAATGCATCATTAGAGTTTTTAATATCAACTTTGTCACCGTTAATAAAAATTTCACCTTCATCGGGACTAAAGATACCAAACAAGCATTTCATCAACGTAGATTTACCTGCCCCATTTTCTCCCATCAATGCATGAACCGTCCCTGGCCGCACATTCAATGTGACATCATCTAGTGCCCGTACTCCTGGTAAGCTTTTCAACTTTAATACCCGCTTCTTCAATCGCTAATACAGAGCTACGAAGTATGCTTTATCCCATTTTGCAAGATCATCTGCTAACGGCTCACGGTTAAGGAATACGACAGGAATCTTTGCTTTTTTCGCTTTATCAATAATGACACCAGCAGCTGTACGGTCAACTGGGTTGATCGATCATCACGATCACTTTCATAATCGATTCTAGCAATTGTGCATTAGAAAAAGGCTTTAATAAATATTCTTCTACTTGAAGATGAATCGCCTGCTTCGCATATTGGAAATCATCATAACCAGAAATAATAATAACTTTCGTCAATGGCTAATGTTTTTTCAGTCATTCTGTTAGCTGTAATCCGTTCATATAAGGCATACTGATATCTGTTACAACAATATCCGGCTCTACACGATCGAACAATTCCATCGCTTCCTTGCCGTTAGTTGCCGTATAGATTCCAGTAATACGATAACATTCCCAATCAATTGCCTCTTACAAACCTTCGGTAACTTCAGGCTCATCATCAACAATGAGTAATTTATACAAAGTGTTTCCTCCTAAACTTCTTCTTTTACTCGATATTATACAATTATTATTCACCTATCATAGTATGTTTCGGAAAAAATATGAACTATTATCTAATTATTAATAATTAAAGTTATCAACATACTTATCAACAATAGTGTATAAATTGTTAGTCAATTCTGTCATTAATGCTATTAAGAAAATGCAATTATGAAGGGATTTTTAAGATTCAGTTAAGATACTGGAAGTTGTTAACAGTAGTTATCCACATTGTCCACAATTTTCACTGTTTATAGATGAAAACCTTATACACAACGTCATTTATTTTAGCTTTTCAAAATCGCCTAATTTTACTGTGTTTCACGAAGTTGCCCACATTTATTTGTGACTATGTGGATAACAATATACACAACAACAAAAAATGCAGCATACGATTGAAATTATCGTATGCTGCATTTTTAATTTTTTATTTAGTTAAAGCTACGTTAGCGTAATTACCGTTATCAGACGAATTGTAACAAAACCCAGCAACGTGTACGGCACGAATACACGAGCGGTCAAATGCTCGAAACTTCCAATAAAGGTTCAAAACATTCACTTGTCAGCATCAAGAAGATGACCCACAGCTAAAACGAGTAGCTATGTGTACGTTATTGGTACACGAGCACACGCAATGTAACAAAACCCAGCAACGTGTACGGCACGAGTACACGAGCGGTCAATTGTGCAAAGCTTCCAATGAAGTTCAAATGAAGGTTCAAAAAGCGGGCTTTCAGAACCGAGCAGGTGAAGCGTTACTTGAGAAAGGCGGAAGCGCAAGTGTACATGATTACGTACACGCGGCCCTACAATGTTTCTGCAAGAAACATGCATCGGAAGCTTATGCTATACTTTCCAAGTTCGCTTCAGATGCGATGCCAACTAAGCTCCGTCAGCATCCGCTTCGTTATCAAAGTCCGCTTTTTGAACTTCCCCTTCAATTAAAGGTTCAAAAAGCGGGCTTTCAGAACCGAGCAGGTGAAGCGTTACTTGAGAAAGGCGGAAGCGCAAGTGTACATCATTACGTACACGCGAACCGTACTTTCCAAGTTCGCTTCAGATGCGATGCCGACTAAGCTCCGTCAGCATCCGCTTCGTTATCAAAGCCCACTTTTTGAACTTCCTCTCACCAGGCTTCTAGTGAAAGTCCTGGATCCGCCCTCATATCAAGTCCCGCAAACTCCCCTTGCTTATATTTCACATGCGCCGCGGCACCGATCATTGCTGCATTATCTGTACAAAGACCTGGTGATGGGATAATCAGAGGCATCCGTTTCTCTTCGCATTTTTGCTGCAGCGTAGCACGCAGCCCACGATTGGCCGCCACACCACCGCATAGTACAACTTGTTTCACTTCATATTGCTTGGCTGCCCGTAGCGCTTTCGTTACAACAACATCGATAACTGATTCTTGGAAGCCGCGCGCTAATGCTGCTTCATTCAATTCCAAGCCTTTCATGCGATGCTGATTAATTTGCGATAGTACTGCTGACTTCAAGCCACTAAAACTGAAATCATAGCTTTCCTTCTCAAGCCAAGCTCTCGGCATCGCAATCACTTCATCTGCTTGATGTGCTAGACGATCGATATAAGGACCGCCTGGATAAGGAAGTTTCAAAGCACGAGCGACTTTATCATAGGCTTCACCTACTGCGTCATCACGCGTTCGACCAATAATAATGAATTTACCCTCTTCAGGGAGAAGAACTAACTCCGTGTGACCACCTGATACAACAATCGCCAACGAAGGAAATTGCAAATCATGCTCTAGTTGACTAGCATAAATATGCCCCGCAATATGATGTGTCGCAATGAGTGGAATCCCCAGCGACAAGGCTAAGCTTTTTGCTGCTACATTTCCAACTAATAGTGCTCCAACTAAGCCTGGACCTTCGGTTACAGCAATAGCATGCAAATCTGTCGCTTCATAGCCTGATTGTTCTACTGCCTGTTCAATAATCCGTGTAATGCTTTCAACATGCTTACGGGAGGCTATTTCAGGAACAACCCCGCCGAATCGCTCATGAATATCGATCTGACTAGAGACGATATTAGAACATATAACTTTGCCGCCTCTAATAACAGCAGCACTTGTCTCATCACAACTTGTCTCTATTGCCAAAATTAGTTCATTATTCAAGTTCATTCACTCCATTCACTGACTGCTGCAATTGTGCCCACATAATAAGTGCATCTTCGTTGTTATCTGAATAATATTGTGGACGAACACCAGCATCCTCGAAACCAAATTTACGATAGAGCGATTGTGCCCGCATATTACTTACTCTAACTTCGAGCGTCATCTTTTCCGCACCTAGAAATTGTGCAGTACGCTGAATTTCATAAATTAATTTCTTGCCGAGACCAAGCCCGCGATAAGGTGTTAGGATCGCAATATTCGTAATATGCGCTTCATCAATAATAATCCACATACCTGCATAGCCAATAATCTCGTTCTTATATTCCATCACCATATATTGTGCAAATAAATTATTCATTAGTTCATTACGAAAAGCCTCTTCCGTCCATGGTGTTTCAAAAGCATCTAGCTCAATTTGCACAATAAAAGGGATATCCTCAAGCGTCATTTTTCGAAAAATAAGTTCATTTTCTATAATGTTCATGCTTGACCCTCTTCCTGCTCCTTAGCATTTTGCTTCACTTCAGCCTCTGTCAGTTGAGCGTAATTAGGTACAAGATCATGAACGGCCGTAAGCTCCGCTTCCGTCATTTGCAACAGCTTCGCTGCTCCTAACTGCGCAATAGCCTCGCCGTACATCGCAGTAGTTAAGCTACGCACTGTCAGCGACTGTTGATTAGCAATGATCGTCAATCGTTCTATCGCTTCCTCATGAAGCTGCACATCGCCAACAAACCACAGCTCTGTCATCTCTTCTTGCCCATAATGTTGAAGCTGCTCTTGTAATAACTGACACCAATCATTCATCAATACAATGTGGTCGTTATGCAGCCGATCCCACTTACCCGCGCCATCGGCTTGGAAAGCAGCCGTATATACTTGTCCTCTACGAGCATCCATCAGTGGGATAATGACAGCCGTAGTACTATGCTGTAATGGGTCTTGTGCTTGTGTTTGAAGTGATGCGCCATAAGCTAGACCTTCCAAGCTGGATACACCAATAACCGGCTTCCCCGTACTCCATGCCAATGTCTTTGCTGCAGTGACCGCAATACGAACTCCAGTATAGGAGCCAGGTCCAATTCCCGTAACAAACGCAGTAATATCGCGAACCGACATGCTCGCTTCCTTCAGCATACTCTCGATATTAGTCATAATATGAAGAGAATGGTTACGCTCTGCCTCGGTCTGAACTTCCGCTAATACTTTCCCCTGCTGCAATATAGCACCTGCCATCATTGCAGTTGAAGTGTCGATCGCTAGTAGCGTATGCTGTTTCATCATTGTGATGTGCTCCCATCTATCAATTTCTCTAAACAGCCAACATAACGTTCGCCGTATGCTTTTATTGTAATTAAGCGCTGCTCATCATCGACATATTCAATGAATAACGATAAATAGTGCGGCGGCATAATGTCAGTAATAAGACTAGCCCATTCTATGACCGTTACACCTTGACCATAGAAGTAATCGTCCAACCCTAATTCATCGGCTTCCTCTATCGATAGTCGATATACATCCATATGATAGAATGGTAAGTCTCTACCTTCATATTCCTTAATAATAGTAAATGTAGGACTGCTTACAATACCTTGCACCCCTAACTGATCTGCATATGCTTTACTAAAGGTTGTCTTACCAGCACCGAGATCACCATCTAGCGCAATAACCATGCCACCCCATGCCAGTTCTGCTAAAGTTCTTGCTAGTTGTTCTGTTTGCTGCTGTGATGTCATATTCAGTTCCCATTGTTTCATCTCAATATTCATTATCTATCACCACTCATTTATGTAAAATGATTGTATCCTCTATTCATAATTTGGTTCCGTTTCTGCAATTGAAGCCCATCATTCCAGCTATCCATCCAGACTTCACCATTTCCAGCTATTACTTCTCCAATGGCGTAGAGTTGTAGTTGTTGCTCACGAAAGCTTGTCTCAATGCTCGTAAACTGTTCTCGACTAGCGGTACCAACTAGAATATAGTCTTCCCCACCATAGAGAACCCAATCAAACATCGATTGACCACTTTGCCCAGCATATTGAGACATATAATCCGATAGCGGTATGTTATGCTCGTCAATAACGATATCTACATGAGAAGCTTTCGCAATTTCCGCAAGTTCACTTATTAAGCCATCGCTAATATCATTTAAAGCATGACATGCATTAGAGGCATTCAATAATCTTCCTGCCTGTATATGTGGCTCAGGCTGCTGATGTGCGCGAATTAACGACTGTACGAGTGCTACTGGATACTCACTCGTGTTAGCATGCTGCAGAAAGTGCAAGCCAGCAGCAGATTGTCCAGGCACACCAGTCACAAATACGATGTCTCCTACATTAGCACCACTGCGCAAAATAGCTTTACCTTGCTCTACCATGCCAATAACAGTAATAGTGAGGATCAGGCTATGAGGTGATGACGTTGTATCTCCTCCAACTATTGCCACCTTATATCTGTTCGCACAATCATATATTCCATTATATATTTGCATGACGTGATCGGCTGAATAATGATCTGGTATACTTATCGCAATTAGTGCATGTAAAGGAATTCCACCCATTGCAGCAATATCGGATAAATTCGCAGCTAATGCCTTATAACCAATATGCTCAAAATCGGTCGTCTCGCTTGAGAAATGTATATCTTCAACCATCGTATCTACCGTGTATAGCGTTTCATATTGACTTTGATTCCGCCGGACTTCATATGGCAAAGCTACAACTGCCGCATCGTCACCAATATCTACTTTCACGCCTAAGCTTACCTTGAGGGCTTGCTCTTGCCGCTTGGCATTCCAATATCGAATTCGAGAAAACTCATCCACAAGCTTCCACTCCTACCTCACTAGTCATCGAATCGGTTACTCTCCATGCTATTCTTCATTTTACCTTAATCATCGCTACTTTCAAATACTACTAGAGGTCGTTCAAAACAGCAAAATAGGTCATACGAAACTTCGAATGACCTGATCCTATAGCTACCATATTTATAATTCCTTCACAATCGTAATATGAAGCTCATTTTTCAAATCTAATTGATAAGGCGTTGTAGGCGTGGAGCCATCGGCTTCTTTCAATACTCTTACCGTTGGGCGATGCAGAGCTAATTCGCTATTATGTACAACAACGACGGTCTGACCAGTGTTAAGGAGCAGCATAGTCGCAATCGGGTAGATTGATATATGACTACAAAATAATTTAATTAATTCATGGTCAAAGTACGTTCCTCCTGCAGCAAAGAGAAACTCTATCGCTTCACTTGTTGTATAGCGTTTTCGATGTGGACGCGGAGAGATTAAAGCATCATACATATCAGCTAACCCGACAATTTGGGCATAAATATGTGTTTCGTCACCTTTCAATTGTCTTGGATAACCTGAGCCATTGAATCGTTCATGATGCTGCAACGCACAATGCGCTGATACTAATGATACATCATGATACTTACGTAAAATTTCAAATCCTTCACGAGGGTGCGTCTCCAATAATTCACGTTCCGCTTTGGTAAGATCCCCTGTTTGCTTCATTACCTTATCAGGCATTTTCGTCATACCGATATCAAACAATAATGCTCCAACACCTAATTCCTCTAATTGGTTGCGATTGAATCCTTTCGCAAGTCCGATAATCCCTGAAAGTATTGCGACATTGACCGAATGCTGAAAGAGATAAGAATCTGCCGAATGTATGCTGCTTAAATTAACAAGTATATTGGGACGAGACGATAAATCGGACATAATACTTCCAAAAACATCTCTAAAGTTCTTTCCTATATTAGGAGCAATAATTCTCCCCTTGCCTAGTTCATTATCTTTGAACGCATTCATCGTCTTAAACACTTCATTGACTGCGACTGCACGAGTAGCCTCTGAAATCGGTTCATCAGGGATAATATCTTCGGTAAGCTTATCTTCAATATATAAATAATCGATGCCCATATTACGAAGTCTATTGATGTAACGAACTGTAAGTTCAACACCTGCTCCAAGCAATACATTCCCGTTCTCTTGGATGATAGTTCTCGCAATAACATCGCCTGCACTCACTAAATCTATGTGCAATCTTTTCATTACAACTTCCCTGCTTTCTTCTCTGCCTAGTAATATCTATAGGTCGTTATACGTATTGTATAACGACCTAATCTCTAGATAGCAAAACTACGATTGACAATCAGATTTCGCCCTTTGTATTTTGCTTCATATAATGCTGTATCGGCTAAACTCATAATCTCATGTAATAGAACTTTAGAATCAGTAATGTGAAATTGGTCATAATCTTCAATCGTTACAACCCCTACACTGATCGTTACTGAAATCTCATCCTTTACTTCCTCAATCCATATTCGATTATACTCAATTTCATTTTTGATATCCTCAGCTTTTTGTTGTGCCTCTGCTCTAGATAACTGCGGTAAATACACAATAAATTCTTCGCCACCATAACGGGCTAATATATCATGTTTGCGCAATGCTTCACTAACTTTACGTGCTGTTTGAACAAGAACAATATCACCATTCAAATGACCATAGGCATCATTAATAAGCTTAAAATAATCGATATCGATAATAATAATAGTAAATGGTACTCTATTCGTAATATTACGTGGTAGTTCATACTCCAAAAACTGCATAAGATACCTTCGATTATAACATTCCGTTAGCACATCTGTAACTGCAATTTTTTCTAACTTCTTATTCGCTTCATATAATTTTTCTTGAGTTTTAATTAATTCGGAATTTCGCTGCTGTAGCAATATATTTTGTTTCTTCGTACTTTCCGCTAATTGCTTAATTTCCGTCACTTCTTGCATCGTGAACATATAGCCCATTAACTTCGATCTTTGATTCAATATCGGAGTAGACTGAACTTGTAAATGACTCTCTTTAGGCATTCTCGTATATACTTCAAATTCAAGCTTATAATAAGGATCATGTTGTCGAATAATGAATTGTTTCTCGATCTTACCCCAATCCGTATCAGGAATATGTTCTTGAATACGTCTAATATCGAAAAAGCTACCAATTTGCAATGGAATAATCGCCTGCACATGTTGGTTCATCTCAACGATAAAATTATCTCGATCTAATACAAGAATACCGACCGACATCGTATTCATAACATCACGATGTGCCAGATTAATAATATCCATTACATTGATTCGATTCAATTTAAAGGTCATGTAGGAAGCAGCACACATCATGCCAATCGATAAAATCGGGAAGTATAGACTAAACCATGAAATATTAATAATATTAACAACAAGATCAAGGATACCGAAAATAAACATAAGTCCAATTCCAATAATTGCAAATTTACTTAGTTTACGAGTTACACTTCGCTGCCCGGACTTGCTATAAGACCATATTAACATACATAGTGAGGCGATAACATAAATAAACAGTTGTCCAATCGCCAAACCGAATAGTTTACCGTATGCAGATAGTTTTTCAGAATCACCAACTTGATATAACGTTATGAAGAGATCATTCGGATTAATTAATATAAATATAGTAGTAATTATGCATGGAAGCGATAATAATTTAAATGTGAAGGTTTTGATGAAGGAGCTTTTATTCATAATATACAATGTTAATACCAATGAACCTAAACCTGTTAGCGATAATGCTGCATAAGAAGCTTGTAAGTACATAAATTTATACGGTAAATATGAGGTGGTATCCGCAGCAAATTGCAAAAATGCCCAATGCATAAATGCAAGATGCAACGCTAAATACACCCGATGAAGTATCGACATTGTTTTAGTAAAAATAAGAAAAACTAGCAAGGCTAATAGGACTAGAAAAACACCTAAATCGATTAACATCGTGATTCCCATCAATTTCACCCACTTATGTATCCAACTTATCCCACTATATCAAACTATTTATAAAACTACAATTACAATAACAGTATACTATATGAATACAAGAGACTTTAGACTAGTTTTTTAACGGTAAATGAGACTTAAGAACTCCCTCTAGCGTGTGCTGAACAGCGATAAATTGTTTGAATTGTACGTATTGATCCCACTTTTGTTCATTAAAAGTTAAGACTTCCGGTCTAACCGCACGAATCAATAAATTTTTCGGAGTATGCTCAGGATCGATAAATTCTAGCATCTGCACGCGATAACCAATACTTTCAAGCAACTGACCACGAATCGCATCCGTTGCTAAACTCGCAAAACGCTCCTTCAACAATCCTTGACTGAGTAATGGAGTAAGAATATCATTGCTCACTTGTGGAAATAATTCATGCTGACAACACGGTACAGACATAATAACCGATGCACCCCAATTGACGGCTTTGCCGATCGCTGCATCTGTAGCCGTATCACAAGCATGAAGCGTAACGACCATATCCACTTCCGATAATCCTTCATACTCAGCAATATCACCTACTAAAAATGATAAGGATTTATAATCTAACCTTTCTGCAAGGTCATTACATAATTGAATAACATCACTCTTCAGATCAAGACCAATAATCTCAATATTACGTTGCTGCTGGACCGTTAAATAATGATAGAGGGCAAACGTTAAGTACGATTTTCCACAGCCGAAATCTACAATTTTCAACGTGCGATCAGTTGGTAAATATTCAAGAACATCTTCAACCATTTCTAGAAATCGATTAATTTGACGGAACTTATCTTGCTTCTTCGCATGAACTCGCCCCTCAGCCGTCATAATTCCTAGTTCAACGAGAAACGTAATTGGCGTACCTTCTTCAAGCACACGACGCTTTTGGCGATTATGCGGCTTTATAGTCTGCTCAGGAACTTGCTCTTCATTACGTTTTCTTTTAATAGAAAGCTGACCTTTTTTATTACTAAGAATATGAAGCTGCGTAGATTTCTCTTTAATAAGAATTTGCTTATACTGTTCTTGAATAAGAGGAATTAACGTTTCGATTGCTTCCGCTGCAGCTATATTTTGATGCAGCACCTTATTAGTATAGTATGATTCAAACTGATAAAATAAACCTTCTTTTAATTGAATTGGGCGCATCACAACTTTATTAGCAATTTGTTCACCCTTTATTTTCGGAGAGCTAAAAATCGCTTGATATAGCGTACCTGCTATTAACGATGGCTGAAGCTCCTTATGCAATTCCATTAGCTGATTATCTACGTTCACGTGTTGTATATCCCCTTCCAAATAAGTGTTGCTGTTATTGTTCGTTCACAAATTGTTGAATGATTGTTGCAAGTTGTACTGGCATCTCTAGCATACCCATATGTCCAGACTCCTCAATGATATGACAGTGGGTATGCTGATTACTCCCAGCAAACGTGCCCTCTGAATTAACCACTTTATCTTTGCCGCCTGATACTAGCAGCACTGGCATTGAAGCATTGCTAATTATTGCCGTCCGGTCTATTCGTTGCTGCATCCCTCTCGCATAGCTAATAACAGCGTGAGATGACGCTAATGTACCAATCTGCTGCGCGTAGTCTAACAACTCTGTTTGTCGCTCAGGCGCTGCAAATAACTTCACAACTAAGGCTGATACAAAGCTTACTACGCCTTGTTGCTGGACTGTCGCAATAGCTTGATCACGATTAGCTTTTGCCTGCTCACTATCTGGCAAAGCGGTGGAATGAAGTAACCCGAACGAGCGAAGATAACCCGGATTACGCTGGGCAACAGCTAAAGTAATATAACCACCAAGTGAATGTCCCAATATATGTATATCGGCTATTCCGATATTAGTTAACCACTCATCGATCCAAGAGGCCGCAAGCTCCATCGTGTAGATCGCTTGCGCACTAGCTGTAGAATGTCCATGTCCGATAAGATCAGGCACGAGAATACGATATTGATCGCTTAACAGTGGTATAAGCTTCGAGAAATATGCTGAGCTGCCACAATATCCATGCAGCAGAACTATAGTTGGCATATGCTCGGATGGTTGTGGCGCCGAATCGAAATATGCGATCGTTTCACCATTTAATAATGTATATGTTTTCGTAGCTAACGTTAATAACAAATCTTGTTCGTTCATTATGCTATATCTCCTTATCCAATGCCCAAGTATCGATCACCGCTTGTCGCAATGTAGCAACCATGCCTAGTACAGTATACAGCGACGTATTTTGAATTTTCCAATAAGCTTTAGGTCCATTTTCATTAATAATTGCTGCAATACTATAATGCCCAACTGGTGGTAATCTTCTTCCCGTTGCTGCTCCTGGTTGAAGGGAACCTTCTCTAATAATAAAGGTACCGACTGTTTTCTCATTACCAAGGCAAGCATCGATAGCAATAATTAATTTATGTGATGGAAGCTGTTGTACGGCTTGTTCTACTTTATATGCATCACATGGCTTAGCTAATGTGCCGATTACATGTGGAAATGCTAATTGTTGTAATACCGTGCCCATAAGTGGCCCAAAAGCATCTCCAGTTGAGCGATCTGTACCAATACATACAAATACAACATCCTCTTTCCTTAAGCCTTTACTATGAATAGGCTCGAGATCCTGCATTACCTTAACATAGATATCCTGCTCGATCGCAATCGGCTCGATCAAAAGTTGCTCCATGAATTGTTGCATTACAATGTCCTCTCTATCATAACTACTTTATTCGATCCCCAGTGCATACTGCTATTGTAGCGAATTTTCTAAGGCAGTTCAATTTGTTAAGCTTCATATAGCAAATCATGTTACAATAAGTGATAACTGAAAACTTGAAGGGGTGTTTAGATTGGCAGATTTACAACAAGCATCAATGGAAAATATGGTTATTATGATCGAAGAAATTAAATCCAAATTAAAAATGGCATCTGCTGCGGCGATGCAAGCTTCAAGTTATAACTTGGATAAATATGAAGATATTAAGGACATATATGAAGTGATTACTTCCAAAGATAAATTCAGTATTAGTGAAGTAGAAGCGATTGTCTCAGAATTAGGGAAACTACGTAACTAATACGAAAAAACCGCCTCCGATGTCATCGTCATCGGAGGCAGTTTTTATAGTAGACATGTACAATATACTAATCTCCAGAATTTCCTTGTTCTGTAACAATAACGGATAATTTCACATCGACTTCCTTCGCTTCACCGCGTAAGAAAAAAGCAATTCTTTCTAGCTTATCTGCTAGTTCTGTCCCTGAAAGTTTCGTATTGAGATGGAAGTTAAAATGATCTCCTGGTGTATTGAAGCTATTACCTCCGTAATTTCTCCAGATGCCATCTGTACCTAGTCGCTGATTATCAGGTTGTGGATAAAACTTATCAGACTTATTCACAACGCGCTCATAGATACGCAATTTCTTCAGTAGCATATAATACTGTGCAGAATGTTTAAAATTCCACGTTTCACGAATATCTTTGAGCGTGTAATCCATTTTCCAACGTTTTAACTTCTCAACTTGATCATCAGAGTCAAGCTTCAGAAATTCTTCCAGTGGTAACATCTTTTCAGCCATTACAACCCCTCCATCCTAAACTTTTATGTTCTTCATTGGATGCGACTTCTTATCAATAAAAGTAACATCGAAAGCACTAGCTTAGACAATTGTATAATAAATCACTATGAAATTTCATAATTACATAAAAAATACCATACCCCTTATATAATTACAACAAAAAAATCCCATTTGTTAGAAACAAATAGGATTTTTCTAATAATTCATCACTTAAACATATTATTGTTGAAAGCCCATCGACTTAATAAACGCTTTAAATGCTGTTTGACCAGCTTCTGTACGTTTATACACTCCTGCATCATGCAATACTTCAAGGAATTTTCCACCAGTTTGCGATTGTACAAGCGTATTAGCCTCTTGCGCAGACAAGCTAGTACCATGCTGCTCCGCTAGTTCAACAATCCAATGCGAATGATTATGAAGCGGATGAGTCGCCTCTGCTGTTGCTTGAATAGCTGCAGCGTCATCATTACTCAATAGATCAGCAATTTGAGACAGTTCTGCCTTCAAGCGACCAGGCAATACGGCAAGCCCCATCACTTCAATTAAGCCAATATTTTCTTTTTTAATATGATGTAAATGTTGATGTGGATGGAAAATACCATCTGGGTACTGCTTGCTTGTACGATTATTACGAAGTACAAGATCAAGCTCGAAATCACCATTATCCAGCAATCTAGCGATTGGCGTTATTGTATTATGAGGTGTAAGCTTGCCATCTTCTTCTTCCGTAAAAGCATAAATGTCTGCAGATGCATCACTGTATGCTTTCCATTGGTCAAGAATAGAAGCAGCTAGCTGTTTCACTTCTTCTTTAGAACTACTTTGCAGACGAATGACTGACATTGGCCATTGTACAATGCCTAGTTTCACACTCGGATATTGCTTAGATGTGAAGCTTAATTCGATTGGCGCTGTTTCCATTGGGAAAACATGTTTACCTGCTTGGAAATGATCATGCGATAGAATGGAACCACCAACGATCGGAAGATCTGCATTTGATCCGATAAAGTAATGTGGATATTGTTCTACAAAATCAAGCAAGCGCGCCATTGAGCTATGCGAAACAACCATCGGCTCATGTACACCTTTAAATACAATACTGTGTTCATTGTAGTACACATATGGAGAATACTGTATATGCCATTGTTCGTTTTGAAGCACAATCGGAATCGTTCTTAGGTTTTGTCTCGCTGGATGATTAACCCGTCCTGCGTAGTTGACGTTTTCTGCACATAATAAACATTTCGGATACTTTGCGGAAGGTAATGTTTTCAACAAAGCAATTTCCTTAGGATCTTTTTCTGGCTTGGACAAATTAACAGTAATTTGAAGATCGCCATAATTAGTAGCATGTAACCAGCTTGGATTTTTTGCGATACGATCCATGCGGATATAATTACTATCAATACTCAATTTGTAGAACATATCCGTTGCTGCTGAAATCCCTTTTTCCTGAGCAAGCTTATTGAAAATAGCGATTAACTCTGAAGGACGAGGCATCAATAAGCCCATTATTTTCGCATCAAGCAAATCACGATACGTTAATGTTTCTTCAGGAATTAAACCAATTTCAAATCCATAATCAAGTAAACCTTCCAATACTTCTACTGGAGAAGTTAATTGTTCTGTAGGAACTTCACCCTCGTATGGCTCATCGAATTTGAAAAGATCTAATAATGCATTTCTTGCGTAATCAATATCTGCTGTTTGAATCATCTGCTGCTGATCCGCAAATTGTACAAGACGTTCAATTTGTAATAATGCTTGCTCTGCGGTTGTAGTCGTTTGTGTAGTCATAAAGATACTCCTTCCTGCTGCGCAATAATGTTACTCGTTATATCCGTTTGGATGGTTAACATGCCAACTCCAAGCGCTTGCGATAATATCCTTCAAATTACTACGGTCAGGACTCCAGCCAAGCTCTTCACGTGCACGAGTTGATGAAGCGACTAGAACGGCTGGATCACCTGCACGACGTTGTTCCATGACAACTGGAATTTCACGACCGGTTACTTCACGAGCAATATCGATAACTTCTTTCACTGAGAAGCCATGGCTGCTTCCAAGATTATATACAGCGCTGTCTGAACCTTTACGCAATGCATCAACTGCACGCAAATGTGCATCAGCAAGATCACTTACGTGAATATAGTCACGAATACATGTACCATCTTCTGTCGCATAGTCATCGCCGAATACAGAGATATGCGGTCTTTTACCTAAAGCTGCTTCCAATACGATTGGAATAAGATGAGTTTCAGGATCATGTGCTTCACCAATTTTTCCGCTATCATGAGCACCAGCAGCGTTAAAGTAACGAAGTGAAATGTACTTAACACCGTAAGCAACATCAAACCATTTCATCATTTTTTCCATAGCTAGCTTTGTTTCACCATAAGCATTCGTTGGCGTTGTACGATCGTATTCATCGATAGGAACACTTTCAGGCTCGCCATACGTTGCTGCAGTAGAAGAGAATACGATTTGCTTAACATTGTATTCGTTCATCTTTTCAAGCAAGCAAAGTGTTCCAAATACGTTGTTGTTATAATATTTACCCGGATTCTTCATACTCTCACCAACTAGAGAGTTAGCTGCAAAGTGAATAACCGCATCAATTTCGTTTTCAGTAAACACTTTATCGAGAATATCATTGTCACGAAGATCGCCAACATAAAGCTTACCGCCTAGAAGCGCCTCTTTATGACCTTGTTGCAAATTATCAAGAATAATGATTTCTTCTCCACGCTCATGCAAAGCCGCTACCGTATGAGACCCAATATATCCCGCGCCACCTGTTACTAGAACTGCCATGATATCATCTCCTCAAATTTTTGTTTACTAAATGTACTTCTCGCCTTCGCCAGCAACGTGTACGGTATAAGTACACGAGCGGTCAATGCACGAAACTTCCAATGAAGGTTCAAAAAGTGGGCTTTCAGATTCGAGCAGGTGAAACGCTACTTGAGAAAGGCGGAAGCGCAAGTGTACGTAGTTGGTACACGCGAACCGTACTTTCCAAGTTCGTTTCAGATGCGATGTCGAATACGCTACGCTAGCCTAATCATCGATATCAAAGTCCATTTTTTGAATTTCCTCTACAACTGCTCTACGCCGTTGCCTATTGTGCACACATAGAACTCAGCCACAAGTCCCGTTTCAGCTGTATATTCACTAGCTACTTGCTCTTTGAATTGCTCGATAGAATCCTGATGAACAAGAGAAACTGTACATCCTCCAAAGCCTGCTCCCGTCATACGAGCACCTAATACGCCTGGAACCCTGCGAGCTGCTGCAACCATCGCATCTAACTCAGAACCTGTTACTTCATATAGATCACGAAGTGAATCATGCGAACCATTCATTAATTGGCCAAATTGCACAAGATCATTCGCTTTTAATGCCGTCATCGATTGCAGTACACGATCAATCTCTTCAACAACATGCTGTGCACGCTTCAATACAACTTCGTCTTTAATTAGATGCTTAGATGTATTGAATTGCTCAATATTGAGTTGACCAAGTAATGTTAACGCTGGGTGGTCAGCACGTAAATCTTGAACTGCCTGCTCACATTGTGCACGGCGCTCATTGTACGCAGAGTCAACTAATCCACGGCGTTTGTTTGTGTTCCCGATAACTAATTTATAATCACCAGAGTTGAAAGGTACTAGATCATATTCAAGCGTATCGCACATAAGTAGAATGGCATGATCTTTCTTACCATTAGCTACAGCAAATTGATCCATAATTCCGCATTGTACGCCATTAAACTCATTTTCCGATTTTTGAGCCATTAATGCGATTTTCACAGTGTCTACTGGTTGATTTTCTAATGTAAGTAAAGCAAATGCTGTTACTACTTCGATCGAAGCAGAAGAAGAAAGCCCAGCACCATTAGGAATTTCACCGTGGAATAGAAGATCATAACCGGAACTGAACACAACTCCCGTTTGAAGAATTTCGTTAACGATTCCTTTTGGATAGTTCATCCAGTCGTCTGCTTCATCATAGACAACCTTGTCTACGCTCAATACTTTCGTGTCTGCGAAGTTTGTAGATGCAAGGCCTAGTCCTTTATCTGCACGTTTACGTACAATTAATGTTGTTCCGAAAGTTAGGGCAGCTGGGAAAACATAACCGCCATTGTAATCTGTATGTTCACCAATTAAGTTAACGCGACCTGGAGCATGGAATACTTTAATTTCTTCATTAGAGGTTCCGAAGCGTTGTACAAATTGTTCTTTTAGTTCTTGAATATTTGCCATTGTTATCACATTCCTTTTTCATCAAATTTGTTAAGTGATATTGCATTCAGTATATAGTAGTTTAAGTACTAACAAAATGGTGGCAAGTGAAGTCTATATGGATTAATGTGACTTTACTACACATTTCATGATAATATGTAGACAAGAAAGGAGAGGTGATCTAATGGAAAAGTCCTCTCATGAGCTTCTGAAGCCGAATCAACATTATGCAGACGATGAAAGCACAAAAGAATCGTATCGTGTAGCTTCGAATCCTGATATGACTGAACCTAATCAGCAATGGCTTCATGTGTTGTTTGCAGGTGAAAGCTATACGAAACCGAACCATCGACTTGGTCCTAAAGTATATGACTTTTATCTTATGCATGTCATTCTTTCAGGTAGCGGAAGCTTTATTACAGAGCATAAGCGTTACGAATTAAATGCAGGTGATACCTTTCTTATTCGCCCTAATGAATTAATTTCCTATGAATCCGATAATAATGATCCTTGGCACTATCGCTGGGTCGCTTTTCGAGGCGAGCAAGCAGAACAACTCGTAACAATAGCTGGTTTCACTTCTGGTTGTGAAGTAATGAATAATGTTCCCGTTGAACCGGTCGGTTCCTACTATCAAGATATTTTAGAGGCATTCCGTTATAGCCACCCTACTTCATCGATATACGCCTCGGGATTACTACATATGATCATGTCCGAATATGGAAGAGCTCAGCAACCATCTGATCATGGATTGCATCGACAACAAATTAATGAACATCAGCTGCATAATCAGATTGTGCATTATTTGACAACTCAGTATACACACCCCGTCTCCATCGAACATATGGCAGAAGCACTCGGTTATAATCGTGCTTATCTTTCCCGTATATTCAAACAAAAAATCGGAGTTACTCCTAGCACTTTTTTGTTACAGTTACGATTAGATAACGCTAAACGTTTACTTAGAGAACGTCATGAACTAACGATCGAACAAGTATCTGCTTCCGTTGGTATTCAAGATGCGCTTTATTTTTCTAAACAATTCAAAAAGCGTTACCAACAATCTCCTACTTCATATCGCAAACGAGTATTAGATCAAATGTAATAATGGATATACTAAGCTCAGAGGTGAATATGATGAAAGAGCTTCATACAGGAGATTTTTATTGGAATACATTTGATACGATGCCATCCAACTGGCCTACATTAGAACAATCTCTAACAACAAAAGTACTTATTGTTGGTGGCGGGATATCTGGATTATTAATGGCCTACACGCTTCAAGAACAAGGTATTGATTTTGTCTTGCTTGAAGGCGATCAAATCGCAGAGGGTAGTTCCTTGGCTAGTACTGGCTTGTTGCAATATTGTAATGACATTATGTTACACGAATTAAGAAGTACGATCGGTCGTGAAAAAGCAGATATTTACTATCGCTACTGTTACCTGGCATTAGACTGGCTCAAGCGTATCGCCTCTACTCTCCAAAAACATGTGGGTGATGCTCATTTCTATCCTCGGACAAGCATGCAATACTGTAGCAGCGAAGAGGATATTATTAAGCTTCAGCAAGAATATGAGGCATTGCTAAGCTTGGATTTACCTTGCGAATTATGGGGTTCACAACAAATCGAGCAGCATTTTCCATTCTCAAAAGGTACTGCATTAATTACACATGGCGATGCCGAAGTCAATCCTTATCTGTTTGTATTAAGTCTTGCACAATACTTAGCAGAACAAGGCTGTCATTTGTATGAAAAATCGTTAGTTAGTGACCATGAACGATTATCTAACGGGAAATATCGAGTTACCGTCAATAACATTCACAATGTTGAATGTGAATATATTGTCTATGCCATTGGCTATCAGCCTGGACAACTTCATCAACAGTTCTTTCATTCTGCTCTTAACCGTTCTTATGTTATTGTTACAAATCCTGTGGACGATCTAACGAGCTGGTATGAAAAATATATGATTTGGGAAACTGCCCGTCCCTATTTATATTTGCGAACGACGATTGATTCAAGAATTATTGTCGGTGGACTTGATGAAAATATCCAGACTCCAAATCATAATAATGCATCTGTTGATGCCCATAACAATACATTGTTAGCAGAATTACGTAAACTTTTTCCCGAATATGATCTCCAGATTGATTACAGTTGGAATGCAACCTTTGCGGAAACGGCAGATCAGCTTCCCTATCTCGGTGTAGACCCTGCTGATGAACATATTATGTATATTCTTGGTTATGGCGGTAACGGAACTATATCTAGTATGCTTGGCGCTGAATTATTAACGAATATTATCTCTGGTTCGGGGGATATGGATGATCTAGCCGAAATCGTCAAGCTTGACCGCTAAGGGTAGTTCAAAAAGCGGGCTTTGATAACGATGAGTGTGCTAACGTAGCATATTCGACATCGCATTTGAAACGAACTTGGAAAGTACGGTTCGCATGTACGTAATCATGTACATTTGCGCTTCCGTCTTTCTCAAGTAGCGTCTCAACTGCTCGGTTCTGAAAGCCCACTTGTTGAACCTTCATTGTAAGAGGCAGTTCAAAACTAACATGGCCTAACGGCCACCACCTGAAAGGAGTTTTTCTGGGAAGACACCGTATAAAAAAGCGGACTTTGATAACGATGATTATGCTAGCGTAGGTTATTCGGCATCGAAGATGAAGCGAACTTGGAAAGCCCGCTTTTTGAACCTTTATTGGATATTTCGGGCATTTAACCGCTCGTGCACTCGTACCGTACACGTTGCTGGGTTTCGTTTCATTATATATTATCCAATATTTGAACTGCTTTGGTGTTGGGTATCCAATCGTTGTCGTCAGAATTGGACATATATAAGCTATCAAACAATGAGCCTCCGATTGCATCGTCGGTAATACATAGTAATAATTGTCCATGACGCAATGCTTGTAAGCAAGTACTTGCTACATCGTCATTGAGACCGTATGCTCGAAGCGCCTCCATACCATGTTGTTCATTCGCTTCACCGACAATTACACCAGGCATCCCATTAATCGGAATTTGCATCGAAGCTTGAGACACGAAGAAAGGTGTAATAAATATATTTTCATTATCTATGCCACTATTAGAGTTAGCTGAAGCAATTTCTGAGAGTAGATCTATATGAATCGTTGTTTCTGCATTAAGTAATTTGCTATGCTCCAAATCCGAAGCAACAATTTTCAATCGATCCTTCGTAAATCCATTGGCTTCTAATGTTTGAAGCGCCTCTGCTACCCCATGTTGACTTTCAAACAATAATACTTTGCTGATCATAATAAGCAGCCTCCTAAAACTTTTTGTTAACTTCCTTGAACAACTTCTACGTGAACAAAAAGTCACTTCGGAAGCATATACCAAACTTTTTGTTAGCTTTCTTATACAACTTCTACGTGAACAAAAAGTCACTTCGGAAGCATATACCAAACTTTTTGTTAGCTTCCTTGAGCAACTTCTATGGGAACAAAAAGTCGCTTCGAATGCATATACCCAACCTTGTGTTAACTTCCTGAACCAACTTTGCATTCTGCGCTAAGCTTATACGACTCATTGCAACCAAACCGTTATACTAGCGGACTGTAAGGACGTTATTGCTGCGTTTTCTGCTTATTTTGAGTTTTCGCGGACTCAGATGACCTTATTTACTCGTTCACTAGTGAAATATCAGCGGAAGACGATCAATAGCGTATCGTGTGTCCTCTTACATCCTAAAGTGTTGGTTTTAAACTAATTAGCGGTCTGTCTGTCCGCTCATTCACACACTAGTGTGCTACTGCGGCTTAATAAAGCCAAAAGGTTCACTTAATGTACAACAAATAGAGCTAATGCGACGCAACCAGTTTATCCACTCATATTTCATTAAGCGCTGGTTTTGAGCAATCATCCATATCATTTAATATTGCCCAAACAGGGAATAATCACTCATAATGTCGAAATATTAGAGATTTGTTCTAAGAATGTATATTTTGTTCGATTAGGTTGTATAGCACTTATCATTACGTTATGATGTACTGTAGAGAATATCTATACAAGCACATGCTTTCGATGCTACTTTTTATTTCAGGAGGTTATATCGAAAGAAGTATATAAAAAGTTTAAGGAGGAGGCAGATCATTTGATCCATCGAAATCTTCGTTATATGATGGGCTGGGAATGGAATGTTCTGCAGCTTCAACACAAACCAGTAATTCATGAGCCTCGTCCTAAATTTCAATCTAATATACATCACAATAATAAGCGCTTTTCTAGTGAAAAATATGAACTGATGCAAACATATCCAGAGGTATCTCAGTGGATCGAATCAAGTTATGATCGCACTACTAACAATATCGTGCTGCAGCATGTTGAACAACATGGAGTCATCGTTCAAGGTACTATTCTTATTCAATTATCTGAGGACTCGAAAGATACTACTCCTTTCCACTTCTGGTTCTCATCTAATAAATTATTTACGATGCAAACAGATACGAGAATTCCACTGCGATTGCAAAATCTTGATCATGTATCCCTCTATGAACAATGTCATAGTGCTCCCGAAGCATTCTTTTGTATGATCGGTATTTTACTCGAGAGCTTAGATACTGGCTTAGATCAGTTTGAAGAACGATTAGGTCAATTAGAAGCGGATATGCGTGAACGTAACCGTAAAGACTTGCTAGATGATATTATTGAACGAAGATATGAACTGCTTCATTTCAGTCATTTGTATTTACCTGTTCGTGAAATAGAAGGGCTGGCGAAAGAAGCTTTTCTAGATATACTTACAGCTTCCACTAGCTACGTCCGGATGCAGCATCGATTTGAGCGTATTGATAATTTATTGAATCATTACGCAATGGAAATTGATACATTGATCTCGGTAGATGATGCATTATCTAATTTTCGTGGTAATGAAATTATTCGTATATTAACGATTTTCACTGTTATTTGTTTGCCTATTACTTTATTTGGCGCTATTTGGGGTAGCAATTTCATAACGTTACCATTCAAAGACGATCCGCTTGGTTTTATATATACATTAGGCGCAATTATGCTCATCACCAGCTTTATTTATTTTCTATTGTGGAGACAGGGCTGGACAGGTGATATCCTTATGCATCGCAAAAAACATAAATCTTTGGCTAAATTAAGCTTAAATATACTTAAACCGTTGGAATTAGAAAAAGGAACTCAGCTTCCTTCTCGTAAATTGCGCAACAAAAAAGTAACACCATCCGAAAAGTCAAAAGCCGTATTGACCGAATATGCCAATGATGAGCCACTACCATCAAGGAAGCTTCGGCAATGAAATAAGGGAAGTTTACGCCATCATAATGACGTGAACCTCCCTTTTTTTGAATTTCAGCAATGCTACACGCTAAAGACGAATCGTTCGCGGAAAAGCACTAGCATAACCTAGCTTAATTTGATCACTTGACCAGTAGCCGCAGATTCATTGGCAGCCATTGTTACTAGATGAGTACGATGTGCATCCTCATACGTAGATCGAATAAGCGATGTATCTCCTGTCCGTACAGCATGTAAAAATGCTTTTGTTTCATTCTCATAAGCATTACTTTGGTTGTGGTAATCGATTGTTGAAGCGGTCGTTATGTCCTTTACGCCACCATGTCCAATCTCTAATTTACCCGCATCTGTATAAATATGAAGCCCACTAGCATAGCCAGTAGGAATAACACATGTATTACTAATCGTCGCAATGTTACCATTGTCTAGCTTCAACGTTACTGTGCCCGCATCGGCTACATTCGCGTTCGCGTCTTGCTTAGTTAATATTCCCTCGCTATATGCCGCATATACTTCCGTTACTTCACCAACTAGATAACGAAGCAAGTCAACAATATGCGTTGTTTGTTCGACGAATTGACCACCTGAACGCTCTTGTCTACGCCACCATGTGCCACCTGGTGCCCCACCCATCCAATAGCCTAGCGACATTGCTATATTACGATCAGCAAGTAATTGTCGCGCTTTGTCTGCGCTGTCCATATATCTAAAGTGATAGCCAACTGATGTAATTAATTGCTTGGCTTCAATCTTCTGTAGTAATTGTGCAGGAAGATCTGCTTCGCTGGAGAGTGGCTTCTCTATTAGAAATGGAATGGATCGCTCAATTAATGCTTCTTCGATATGTCCGTGTGCAAAAGGTGGTGTGCATATGTATACTGCATCTAATTTTTCAGCGTTAAGCATATCATCAACATTTTGAAATCCTTTCGCGCCGTTAAAGCGACTAGCAAATTCATCCGCTTTCTGTTGCGAACTACCCACTATTGCCGTTAGCTGTACATCTTCCTGTGCAGCTATTAATTTCGCATGTGTATCAGCAAACCAACCAGTGCCGATCAGACCAACTTTTAATGACATATCCCATTCCCCCTGAATATTTTTTTTGAACGACCTTTTATGACGAGATTATAATGATTGTCTACGCTTTCATTATAACCCTATTCGAATGTTGTGCAAATATTAAGCTGTGCAGTTACCCATTGCTATTTGCTGACATAGTATAGAGAATACTTACTCCATTAGAGACGGAGGTAATCAACTATGACTAATCTACAGCTACAAGCGCAAGTACGAGAACCTGATCTACCTAGTGCTTTATTTCTTGCAGCAATTTGCGGACAAACACATGTACAATTTACCAATAAAGAAACAGGACTGTTTATTATACCAGATGATTATAAGCTCGTTGGAGCAATTACTACGTCTACTATGGGAATTGATAATGATCGATATGGTTTTATTATTAACTCTAATCGGTACTCCATCTTAGCATTTCGTGGTACGAGTACTTCCGTTGACTGGGTTCATGATTTTAAGGCTCAGCAAATGGAGTTTACCCCAACAAAAAATGTCGGTAATACCCATAAAGGATTTACCGACATTTACTTAGCTCTACGCGAGAAAATATTCCATTTTTTATCATTACTTCAGCCTGACTTACCTTTGTTCATTACTGGCCATAGCCTAGGAGGAGCGCTAGCCACTTTAGCAGCCATCGATATTGCTACCAACTCTGGCTTCAATGCTCCAATTGTATACACCTTTGGTGCGCCGCGTGTAGGTGATCCTACCTTTGTGAAAGCCTACAACGCTACCGTCCCTACTCATTGGAGAATACAGAACAAATTCGATATCGTCCCACATTTACCAACATTAGTTTACCATTCACCTCAAACCGATGAAACTTATTTCTATCTGCATGTGAAAGGTGAAGTACAACGCTCATTCCGACATGGCTCTGTTTCATCCAATCATATACTATCCAGTTATTTCCATAATTTATCAGAGGATATGCCACAAATCGCTTCAGCTATTTGTGCCTCACCATTAGGTTTCTGTCCTAATGTCGAAGTAACTTAAGCAGGTAAAATGTAGAGGAAGATGGCAAAGAAATGGACGATCGAACCCGCAAGAACAAATAGATGCCATACTGCGTGATGATAAGGGAAGCTACGCCACATGTAAAATACAGTACCTACCGTGTATAAAATACCACCTACGACTAGTAATGTTACCCCTTCAGCTGATAAATTCGTAGTTAGCGGCTTCCAAGCAAATACGATACACCAACCCATTACTATATAAAGAATAGTCGATGTGAATAAGAATCGATTAGCGAACATTGATTTGAATACGATTCCTATAACCGTAATCCCCCATACAATCCCAAAGAGAACCCAACCTAGCGTACCTTGAACAGTATGAAATAAGATCGGAGTATACGTACCCGCAATGAAAATATATATGCATGAATGATCTAATGATTCAAACACTCTTTTTGCTTTTCCTTCAGGAAAGCTGTGTACTAACGTTGATGCGACATATAATAACAGCATCGATGAACCATAAATCGTAAAGCTAACTACATGTAAGGCCGTTCCCTTAAAAGCAGCAAATACAATGAGTAACACTAATGCTGCAATACTTAATAAAGCACCAATTCCGTGAGTTATTGCATTAGCAATTTCCTCACCTTTTGAATAGGTATGCGTGTTAGCCAATTTCCCACCCCTAACGCGTCATACTTTTCGTTATCTTTCTCGATAATGAGATGGACAACGGAAATCATGAGCTAGTATCCAATACTTATTAAGTGTATCGGATTACAGCCATTCCTTCAAGTAAGCATCAAGGCTAGTCATGGTCTTATCTAAATTACACGCACGATGTTCATCACTAAATTGTTCGCTTTTCCGAAAATAATCCGCATGTCCACCTATCGTATGAATACCTTCAATAAATCCGGGAGCATATTTTTGCGAATCCCAATGTAGTAACGGTCGCTTTGGAGTAAAGGAACTCCAACCGCCCCAGCTTCCTAGACGGCTTATCGGATCTTTCATTTTTCCATTATTATCAATGGAATGTATATAACCAACCCGCTCCTTCAGCTGCGGAATAATTTTCGTTTTCGGCGATCCTATTTGTACAACTTTAGCATTAATCGGCAGTTGATCCTCATGAAGCTTTCTTGCGATCTGATATGCGGCGACTCCACCGCCACTATGACCGATGAACAATAGCTTTGGAACCGTACCGTATGAGCTAATACGCTCCCATACCTTCCTCCCCCCATAACCCGCAAGCTTTGCCCTTCTTGAAAGATCAGCACGTACTTCATACAACTGACGCATTAAACTGCGCTCTGCCTCACCATATGGAAACAACAATTCAATATCTGGTGTAATGCCCTTCTGATGCAAATGGTTAACTAATGCTTGTTCAAGTGCATGAAAGGCAGACGGTGTTGTCTTGACACCAGCTAGTAAAAAAATTTTAAGTGACTGACTAGCTTGCATAAGTAACCCCTCCGTTAGTATGCTCATCGATTCATTCTCTTCCTTACATTATGCTAGGAGAGCAAGTTTTTCATTCAACCATTTGTTAGCATTTTCATCATTAATTAGAGCGGATACCGAAACACAAAAAGCCATGATCTAAGATCATGACTTTTTGTGGCATCCCGTAATCATTAAACCTTACAAAATACATTGCAAATGGATAGCAAACATTAAACTCCCATTTTTTTACGTTGGTTGTTAACTTTTTTTGTATTTTGGCTAGTTAATTTTTTCGTACCAGTTGACAAATCTAGTTTGCCAGGCCCACCTTGCTGTTGCTTACGAGCTGCAAGAAGCTGTTTTGCACGATCAGCTTGCGAAAGCTGCTTCGCTTCAACTTCTGGCTGTTGTGAATTTTCATTAGACATATATGTCCACCTACCTTTAGAGTTACATTTAATTATATTTTACTACAGATTGGCACCTTAATGATAGCATATCCTTCAACTATTGGAGAAGAATAACACACTCGTTTAGTATATGCAAAATAAGACAAACTATTTCTAACCTTTTTGTTGCTCTGTTTCCGTTGGCTTTACTTCTTCCACAATAACTTCCTCTTGCTCTATATGCTCAACATGTTCATCAACAGTGGAACCGGATAATTGTTTCTCATACTGCTTTACTTTACGTTGAAGAACATATACTCGCACTAGCCCTAATGCACCTACAGTTAATCCACCGAATAATGTAGAGAATAGGATAACAAGAATAAGTGGAGCCGTCGTTTTTCCAAAAAAGAAATTAACATCAGTAGGCGTGATGTTAATAACAGCAAATACAGCTATCACTAGTGCAAATACAAAAGCTAACAACAACATCCATTGACTTTTCATCATATTCCTCCTAAAACTTTTCATCTGCTGCCCGAAATACTACTTTGTAATGAAAAGTAGCATCGGAAGCATAAAGCATTTTTTATGTACGAAAAAACAGTATACATACGATCATCCATAACTAATAGCTTGTCCAATTAAGCATCATATTTAACAATTCATAACTTACAATACGATGTTAGCGTATCTTGTAACAAATGTACATAAAAAAAGCTAGTTCAACGTTATTTTCATAACTTTTGAACTAGCTTATATGCTGGTTGATAGCTATCTCCTATACGATGCTGTAATGCGCCTAGATAACTTCTTAATCTGCCACGATAGTGAAGTTCTAGTTGTGCATCAAGAAAATCACCAGGAGTAACGAGTGTTGTTTCTTTATTGAATAATTCTAGCTCCGCATTAAAAAGTATGGTTGAAACAAATTGTGAACAAAAATAATGATTCTGACGATCCCATGGGATATTAAAATAAACTGCGATCATCCCGAGAAAGTTATAATGATAATGATTAGCATAATGGATAAAATGATCAATTTGTGTTCGTAACGTATCATATGATTGCTGCGAAACCTTCATCCGGTATATCACACATTGCGAACGTAAAAATACTGGTCCTGTCACATCCTCTTGAATAAATCCACCAATGAAAGGGTTGCGCTGGTACTTACGTCCAAAACTATATACCTCTCTTAGATCACTATCAAATGCAATAGATACGTGACTAAGATGCTCTTTCGTACAATATGAAATAACATTGGCTAGAACAGTGCCAGTATTCGTTAGAACAATATATACTTCTCTTTCCTTCGCCATAGTTACCTCCCTGACATGTAAGCTCGTATTAATAGTCTAACTTGTAGTGGGAAACACTGTAACCTTCTAAAGTAATAGCGTATACTAGACTTAAGTCTTATTGACTCTTAATAATGAACCAGATATTTACAATACATTAGAATTTTACTTCATTTCACCTTTTGAAACAACAAAAAAATTTAAGAAGGGATGTTTTGATTAATGCCACAACCATATGATATGCCTCTAGAACAGCTACAGCAATATAAACCAGCTGCAACAGCAGCTGTAGACTTTGATGACTTCTGGGAAGAGACGCTTCAAGAGCTCCATACAGTGCCTCTTACTTATGAGCGTCATGAAATTTCATATCCTGTAAAAAATATGAAAGTATACCAAGTGTTTTTCAAAGGATTCAATAATGCACAGATTGAAGCGGTGCTTGCTATGCCTATCACCGATACGCCGCTACCCGGAATAATCGAATTTCACGGATATAACTGGGTAAGTGACCGTGATACACATGATGTCGTTAATCTTGCATTGAAAGGATATGCAGTTATGCGCCTGTTCTGTCGAGGTCAATATGCAGGTTCCATTGACAATGTCATTTCCAGTAACGGTCATGTCGCAGGTTGGATGACAAAAGGTATCCAAAATAAATATGAATATTATTATCGTGCTGTCTATATGGATGCTGTACGAGCTATCGATATTCTTGCAGCTATGCCTGAAGTTGATGCTTCACATATCGCTGTTACAGGTGGTAGTCAAGGAGGTGCTATCACATTGGCAGCGGCAGCTCTTTCTAGCGTTCCGATTGTCGCAGTAGCTGATCATCCTTACTTGTCTCATTTTGAGCGTGCAATTGATACGACACCTACTGGTCCTTACTACGAACTCAATGAATATTTCCGTAGATATAGTGGTAGACCTGACTTAGAAGAGAATGCCAAGAAGACATTAAGTTATTTTGACATGATGAATCTTGCTCCTAGAATCACTTGTTACACATGGATCACCATTGGACTTATAGATGATATTACCCCGCCGTCCACTGTTTTCGCAGCATATAATCATTTGCAATGTAAAAAAGATATTGCTGTATATCGTTACTATGGGCATGATCAAGTTCCAGCTTCAATCCCAGTAAGATTACAAATCTTTATGGATTACTTACAAACTACATAAACCTTCGTGCTAGTAGCTTATTTTTGTCAGTTGCTAGCTTTTTTATTAAGCAATGCCCTTCTAATATCATATCATGTAATGTAATAATGATCACTCACTTCTTAATGTATTCCTTTAGTTCATCTCTAATCATATTAATGTCATTGTTGCATGATGCAAAGTACGAAAAAATCTAACAGATTATGTATCTGCTAGATTTTTTCGTTACCTATTGCTTTCTATTCAACAGCTTCCTCAGTTGCTACATCTTCGGTAGCCACGTCTTCAGTAGTTATATCAGATGTTGTTGATTCGCCTGCTGCTTCACGCAGTATTTGTTCCTCGCTCATGTTCATATATTTTTGATGCTGCTCTTCCCAATATTTCTCTTGCTCTTCTTTTGTCATCTTCTCAGTTGCTAGCAATTCATTACCTCGTAATTGTAATTCTGCTAACGCCTCTGCAACAGTTATATCTCCAGTATTTAATTTATTGAATGCATCATAAGAAATTTGATAATACTCATATTGGTATCTTTCAGGGACCTTATTATAATCTACAGTTACATTTAATGGCTTTAACTTGTAGAATGCCGCATAATTGCGATCCCCACCTAATTCCAAATATTTCGTTCTTAGCGTCAAGTTGCCCCACGATAATTTTGATTTTACGCGTGCATACTCGTCACCAGTAATATACGCAATAAATTTCCATGCTTCTTCGGCATTTGTTGAAGCGGCATTAATAGCAAATAAATTGTAATAGTTCGTATATGCTGAAGAATCCGGATTTTGTGAACCTACTGGAGCAGTAACGATATCCCAGTTTTCAATAATATCTTCTGGATTTTGAGAATATATTTTTGCATCTTCAATTTGATTTACAAAATAGTTGCCGTCAACTCGCATCGCAAGTCTACCGCTCATAAACGGATCCATGCCATTATTAGCCTCGTCTTGCTTGAAGTACACTAATCCGTCTTCTCCACCACCCCATAACATATCATCATAAAATAATACATCGGATTTCAACACCGATTGCGCTTGCTCAACAATACTTGCCCATGCTGGAGTATCTATTGTCATTTGCAATGTATTTTCATCGAAAACTTTCAAACCTTCCGTATTAGCAAGTAAATTAACCATTTCACTCAAATCTTTATTCCAACCCATTTTCAATCCAAATATACGATCTAGTGGGTCTCCATCTCTAGGGAACATATTCGCAAGATTAATAATTTCAGTCCATGTCATCTGATCCGTTGGATATGGTATATTGTATTCATCGAATAGATCTTTGTTATAGAAAAGCGCTTGCGTAGAGAAGTTCGTAGGTATAGCGTACAAATTACCGCCGCCATATCCTTTCATAGCATCAATAACACCCGGAACTAGTCCCTCTGCATCATATTTGCTATCTGTTACATAGCTTTCGATATCATATAGTTTTCCTTCAGTTCCTAGTTTTTCTAATTGTGTCTGCTCAAGCATCAAAACATCTGGCTGCTCTTTTTCTATAAATGCAGCTAATGCTTTGTCATAGTCATTATCGTTTTCTTCCATCAGTGTGTTATAAATCTCGTTCGTGTTTACAACTTCAATTTCAATATTAGGATAAAGTGCACTATACAGCATTCCATAATCTTGGAAGAAACTGTTCTCGTCATAATACATAACCTTCAATGTACGCGCTTCATTTTCTTTACCAGAATTATCTTTTCCAAATCCAAAGCTACATCCCGTTAACATAGCTACAGTCAAACATAGAGCAATTCCACCTCTAAGCCATTTTTTCATCTCTCGGTTACACCCCTCAATTGAAATCGTTATATTAACATAACGTACCAGTAAGGTAAAAGGTTGCAGAAAAGCCAAATTTTCCGACCACTAGAAACTTTCATGATAGTTTCAATGAGGCGCTAGTGAAATTATTACGTCATGTATCGCTCAAACCACCAAAAGAACTAGCAGATATTATTATCTGCTAGTCCTCTTGGTTAATTTATTGCTTTCTATTCATCAACTTCCTCTATTGTTACATCCTCAGTAGTTCCTTCTTCAGTCGCTACCGATTCATCCTCTTCAAAAGGAATCATTATTTCTCCACTGGAGCTTCTCATATAGTTCAGATTCTGTTCTTCCCAATATTTCTCCTGCTCTTCTGGAGTCATCTTCTCTGTTGCTAGTAATTCATTACCGCGTAATTGCAATTCTGCCAACGCCTCTGAAATATTAATTTCATCATTAGTTACTTTACTAAAGGTTTGAGTGGCAATATTGTAGTATTCATATTGGAATCTTTCAGGAATCTTTGTGTAATCGATATTTTGAATTGCCGGTTTCAACTTATAAAATGCAGCATAATTTCGTTCCGAATCTAATTCCATATATTTAGTTCTCATTGGTAAGTTACCGTAAGATGATTTCGACTTCACACGTGCATACTCATCACCTGTAATGTAAGCGATGAGTTTCCATGCCTCTTCCACATTTGTTGAGGCTGCATTAATCGCAAACAGATTATAGTAATTTGTTGAATAGGAAGTATCCGGATTTTGTGATCCTACTGGTGCAGTAACCATATCCCAATTTTCAATAATATCTTCTGGATTTTGAGAATACGATTTTGCATTTTTAATTTCTTGCAAAACGTAGTTGCCATCTAATCGCATCGCGAGTCTACCAGAGAAAAACGGATCTCTGCTATAATAATCTCCTTCTTGCTCAAAGTAAACTATTCCGTCTTCGCCACCACCCCAAAGCATATCATCAAAGAATAATACTTCAGATTTCAATACGGATTGCGCTTCCTCTACAATGCTTGCCCAAGCTGGTGTATCTATCGTCATTTGTAATGTATTTTCATCATATACTTTCAAGCCCTCAGTGCTTGAAAGTGTATTAACCATGTCACTCAACTCTTTGCTCCAACTCATTTTCAGACCAAATATACGTTCTAATGGGTCACCGTCCGCCGGGAACATATTGGCAAGATTAATAACTTCGGTCCACGTCATTTGATCTGTTGGATAAGATACGTTATATTCATCGAATAGATCTTTGTTATAGTAAAGTACTTGCGTATGGAAGTTAGTAGGCAGAGCATACAAATTTCCGCCACCATATCCTTTCATAGCATCAATAACACCTGGAATAAGTCCATCTACATCATATTTTCCATCAGTTACATAGCTTTCGATATCGTATAGTTTACCTTCAGAACCCATTTCCTCCAATTGAGTCGTATCAATCATAAGTATATCTGGCTGCTCTTTTTCTATAAATGCAGCTAGTGCTTTGTTATAATCGTTATCGTTTTCTTCCATCAGTGTATTATGTATCTCATTTGTGCTAACTACTTGAATTTCAACATTAGGATAAAGTGCACTATACAACATTCCATACTCTCGGAAGAAACTGTCTTCGTTATGATACATGACTTTCAATGTACGTTCTTGATTTTCATTATCTGAACCCTCTTTGCCAAATCCTAAGCTACATCCTGTTAACATTGCTACAGTCAAGCATAGAGCAACGCCACCTTTAAGCCATTTTCTCATTTCTTAATTACACCCCTCTATTAAAATACTTACATTAATATAACGTTACATTAATGTAAAAAGTTTCATATTTTACATTATTTCATCAAGAAAGGCTAGCAGATACTATTATCTGCTAGCCTTTTCCGTTATTCTATTGCTTTCTATTCATCAACTTCCTCTATTGTTACATCCTCAGTAGTTCCTTCTTCAGTCGCTACCGATTCATCCTTTTTAAAAGGAATCATTATTTCTCACTGGAGCTTTCCATATACTTTTGCTGTTGTTCTTCCATGTATTTTTCTTGCTCTTCCGGAGTCATCTTCTCAGTTGCTAGTAATTCATTACCGCGTAATTGCAATTCTGCCAACGCCTCTGAAATATTAATTTCATCATTAGTTACTTTACTAAAGGTTTGAGTGGCAATATTGTAGTATTCATATTGGAATCTTTCAGGAATCTTTGTGTAATCGATATTTTGAATTGCCGGTTTCAACTTATAAAATGCAGCATAATTTCGTTCCGAATCTAATTCCATATATTTCGTACGTAACGATAAATCACCGGAAGAAGATTTTGATTTTACACGTGCATATTCATCACCTGTAATGTAAGCGATGAGTTTCCAAGCCTCTTCCACATTTGTTGAAGCTGCATTAATTCCAAATAAATTATAGTAGTTCGTAGAGTATGATGTATCCGGATTTTGCGATCCTACTGGTGCAGTAACAATATCCCAATTATCAATAATATCTTCTGGCTTTTGAGAATAAGATTTGGCATTTTCAATTTCATTTACAAGATAGCTGCCATCTAATTTCATCGCGAGTCTACCAGAAAAAAACGGATCACTACTAAAATAATCTCCGTTTTCCTCAAAATAAACTACACCGTCTCCCCCGCCACGACGCATATCTTCATAGAATAATACATCTGATTTCAATATGGATTGCGCTTGTTCTACAATACTTGCCCAAGCTGGAGTATCAATCGTCATTTGTAATGTATTTTCATCAAAAACTTTCAAACCTTCTGTGCTTGAAAGTGTATTAACCATGTCACTCAACTCTTTACTCCAACTCATTTTCAGACCAAATATACGCTCTAATGGGTCACCATCTGCTGGGAACATGTTTGCAAGATTAATAACTTCGGTCCACGACATTTGATCTGTTGGATAAGGTACGTTATGTTCATCAAATAGATCTTTGTTATAGTAAAGCACTTGCGTATAGAAGCTAGTAGGCATAGCATATAATTTACCACCGCCATATTCTTTCATTGCATCAATAGCACCAGGTACAAGTCCATCTGCATTATATTTGCTATCCATTACATAGCTTTCGATATCATATAGCTTTCCTTCTGAACCCATTTTTTCTAATTGTGTTGGATCAATCATGAGGACATCCGGCTGCTCTTTTTCAATAAATGCAGCTAGTGCTTTGTTATAATCGTTATCGTATTCTTCCATCAGTGTATTATGTATCTCATTCGTGTTAACAACTTGAATTTCAACATTAGGATAAAGTGCGCTATACAGCATTCCATACTGTTGGAAGAAGCTGTTTTCGTCATAATACATAATCTTCAATGTACGTGCTTCATTTTCATTATCGGAACCGTCTTGTCCAAATCCTAAGCTGCATCCTGTTAACATTGCTACAGTCAAGCATAGTGCAACGCCACTTTTAAGCCATTTTCTCATTTCTTGGTTACACCCCTCTATTAAATTACTTACATTAATATAACGTTATATCCAATAGATATGTTTCATTTTTCCATTTTTTCCTCAAATGACTTTTTAAGTTATATTGTTACTACTCAGGAAAGTAACCACTTTATGGGGTGTATAAATCACGAAAAGGCTAGCAGAAATTATCATCTGCTAGCCTTTTTTCGTTAACATATTGCATTCTATTCCATAATCTCAGTCGTTACAGCCTCAGTAAACTTGCCTCATCTACAGTTGCTTAACGAGCCATTTCTATACTTCCACTATTGCTTTCCATATACATTTGATTCTGCTCTTCCCAATATTTCTCTTGTTCTTCTTTCGTCATCTTGCCTGTCGCTAGCAATTCATTCCCACGTAATTGCAATTCTGCTAATGCCTCTGCAATCGTAATTTCACCATTATTTACTTTATTAAATATTTCAGTAGAAACATTGTAGTACTCATATTGATACATTTCAGGAGTCTTATTATAATCAATATCTACATCCAATGGTTTAAGCTTGTAGAATGCAGCATAGTTACGATCTGTACCTAATTCCATATATTTAGTTCTGAGTGGTAGATTACCATAGGATACTTTTGATTTTACACGTGCATACTCATCGCCAGTAATATATGAAAGTAAGTTCCATGCTTCCTCAACATTTGTTGAAGCTGCATTAATAGCAAATAAATTATAGTATCTTGTATAGACAGAAGCATCAGGATTTTGTGAACCTACTGGAGCAGTTACAATGTCCCAGTTTTCTACAATATCTTCTGGATTTTGAGCATATGTTTTTGCATCTTCAATTTGACTCACAAAATAGTTACCATCTACGCTCATTGCAAGTCTACCAGAGAAGAACGGATTATTGCTATAATAATCTCCGTCTTGCTCGAAATATATTACTCCGCCTTCGCCGCCACCATAAAGCATTTCATCATAGAACAATACATCTGAATTCAATACGGATTGCGCTTGCTCTACAATAGATGCCCAAGCTGGTGTATCAACAGTCATTTCCAATGTATTTTCATCAAAAGTTTTCAAGCCTTCTGTACTAGCAAGGATATTAACCATTTCGCTTAACTCTTTACCCCAGCCCATTTTCAGACCGAATACACGCTCTAATGGTTCTCCATCCTTAGGGAACATATTTGCAAGATTAATAACTTCCGGCCACGTCATCTGATCTGTAGGATATGGTACGTTATGTTCATCGAATAGATCCTTGTTATAGAAAAGTACTTGCGTAGAGAAGTTTGTTGGTATCGTGTATAAATTACCGCCACCATAACCTTTCATAGCATCAACAACACCTGGAGCTAGTCCATCTACATCATATTTACTATCTGTTACATAGCTTTCTATATCATATAGCTTACCTTCAGTAGCTAATTTTTCTACCTGTGTTGGCTCAAGCATCAGAATATCTGGCTGCTCTTTTTCGATAAATGCAGCTAGTGCTTTATCATAATCATTCTCATTCTCTTCCATCAGTGTATTGTGAATTTGATTTGATTCTACAACTTGAATTTCAACATTAGGATAAAGTGCACTATAAAGCATTCCATACTCTTGGAAGAAACTGCTTTCGTCGTAATACATAACCTTCAATGTACGTGCTTCATTTTCTTTGCCTGCACCATCTTTTCCAAAGCTGCATCCTGTTAACATAACTACGGTCAAGCATAGTGCAATTCCACTCGTCATCCATTTTCTCATCTCTTAGTTACACTCCTTAGTTGATCTACTTACACAATACTTACATCTATATAACGTGCAACAAAGGAAAAAGTTGCATATACCGATAACGTTCAGCTATTTCAATACTTTTTTCAGCAGTTTTAATTTATCCTTGTATGGCGGGAATAAAATACCAGGCTCTAACAGCGTCGTACGCTTCAACATACTTTTACGATGAGAAAATTGATCAAAGCTATGTTTGCCATGATAAGCACCAAGACCAGACGGTCCAACACCACCAAATGGAAGTTCATAATTAATGTAATGACTCAATGTATCATTAATACAACCACCACCGAATGAGATCGAAGCAACAATTCGTTGTTCAACCGCAGCATCTTCTGTAAATGCATATAAAGCGAGCGGCTTATCATATTGCTTGATAAATGCGATCGCTTCATCCAATGTATCATATTGAATGACTGTACAGATTGGTCCAAACACTTCTTCTTGCATCGCCTTCAGCGATGTAGGCTGCTTACAAGTCCCTCCACTTAGAAATGTTGGTGCAATATAACGTTGCTGTTCATCGTACTGACCACCGTATATGTAATGCTGCTCCACATTTTCTAACATCGACTTCAATCTTAAGAAATGAGTATCGCTCACAATTCGCCCATAATCTTCGCTTTCTAGCGGATTACTACTATAGAACTTGTGAATTGCCGCTCCCACTAATTTCATAAACGGCTCATAGATTGACTGCTCTACAAGTATGTAATCTGGTGCAATACAGGTCTGACCGTTGTTTAACAATTTGCCCCAGACCACTCGCTGCGCAGCGATTTCAAGCTTGGCTGTACGGTCCACAATAACAGGACTTTTGCCCCCAAGCTCTAAAGTTACCGGTATTAATCTTTCAGCGGCAGCCTTCGCCACAATTTTCCCAACCTTCGTACTTCCTGTAAAGAACATATAGTCAAATGGCGCATGAATTAACCAGCTTGTTTCTTCTTGGGCACCTTCTATTAATCGGATATATTGAGCATCAAATGTTTCTGCAATAAGATCGCGAAGTGCGGCTGATACATTGGGCGTATGTTCTGATGGCTTCACAATTGCACAATTTCCTGACGCTATTGCCGCTACTAATGGCTCTAATATAAGAGATGCAGGATAGTTGAACGGACCAATAATGAGTACGGAGCCATAAGGCTCCGATACAATATAGCTTGCTGTTCCAATTAGTGGTAACGGTGTCTTCACACGCTTCGGCTTTGCATAGCGATGTAAATTTTTGATCATATGAGAAATACTGTACAGCACTAAGCCAAGTTCCGAAGCATAGCCTTCTGTTTTACTTTTTCGCAAATCGAGATATAGTGCCTCTAAAATATTATGCTCGTGCTTTACAATCGCTTGCTTTAATTTCTGCAATTGTTGAATGCGAAATTGAAGCGAACGTGTTTCTCCACTTTCATAATAAGCCTGCTGCTGCTCCACCCATTGCGTAATCATTGTCTCCGTTACTTGACTCATACTATTCTCCCCTTCATATGCTATTATTATGGATTGCTCATAGGCAACTGCGCTGAATAGAGATCTGACATTTTCATTAATTCTAATATATAATCATAGTCGGCTCGCAAATCATTTCCAATATCAACCTGTTCCAATGTATTCAGATCAGTCGCTATACCATCGTTGAAGCCCAGACCTGGTACAAATAATACATCATCATTATAAAATGTACCCGTTGGCAAATAATATCTTACACCAATAATATTTGTTTCTGCATTCAGTAGATCAGTACCGAATAACGCTTGCTGATGAGCATCCATATCGATACCAAGAACATTGTAGATCGTTGGCAGCATATCAACTTGTCCAGCTACCGTCTCAATGACTTCGCCTTCCACACCAGGGATTGATAAAATAAATGGAATATTCATCCGACTAATTGTGCCGTGATAAGGAATTCCCAATTGCTCGGTAACCCAAGCTGGATCATTTTCTTTGGTTTGCAAGCCAGCGTGATCACCATATATGGCCATAATCGATTGCTCCCAAATACCAGCATCCTTCAATTGCTGAATGAAAATACCTAGTTGCTCATCTGTATAGCGTGCAGCCTGCAAATAATTACCTAGCTGTGTTTCAGCATATGCGCTAGGTAATATTAATTGCTGCTTTTCCTTTGGAACAACAAAGGGATGATGACTTGATGTCGTCAGTAGTTGCGCATAAAAAGATTGCTCTTCTTTGTGAAATTGCTTAAATTGCTGCAACACCACTTTATAAAATTGTTCATCCGAAGCACCAAAGCTATTGAAATGATCATTTTCAAAGCTTTTTGCATCGAAGTACTTGTTGAAACCTAGCGCAGGATACATTTTATCACGACTCCAGAAAGTTACATCATTAACATGGAACGTATAGGAGTCATATCCCTGTGTAGCCAATGTTCGTGGTAAACTTGGAACGATCTTTCCTTCCACAAAGCTACTCATATTAGGAGCCCCAAGCGGATATACTCCCGTATTCAGTAAAAATTCTGCATCTGACGTATTTCCTTCACCAATCTGCTGATATATACGCGGGAAATAGAAGCTATCTTGAATTAATGCGTTCAAATTCGGAGTAACCTCTTGATCTCCGACCTTCAATCCGATCACAAAGTTTTGAAATGATTCCAATTGCACTACGATAAGATTTCGACCTTCTGCTACACCATGATACATGGATTGATCAGGCTTATCCTGCTTTGCAAACCATTGCTGAATCTGCGCTAAATATTGAGCGCGCTCTTCCTCGCTCATTTTATCTACTGAATCCGTCTTTCCTTGTCCTAACACCGCAAATTGATACGTAATTACGCCTAAGCGATTAGCAAGCGCATGCTCATTTTCAATACTTGTCGAAGTGAAAACAATTGTACCGCTAACAATAAAGCTAAGTGTAAAAATAATTAATGCTCTAAATTTTGGACGTTTTTTCCTAGTTGCTGCCGTCCAATAAAGAGTTCTAACTTCTGGTCGACTGCCCCAAATAATCTTCATTATCGCCAGTACAATAAAGTCTACAAAATACAGACTCATATACGGCTCAATTGCTGACGTGATACTTTCACTAATTTGACCAACTTGCCCCAAATGAGTCAATGTTAAATAGGTAGGAATACTTCCATAGTAGCTATAGTATATTGAGGTAGCAAACCATATTAGTGATAACAGCATCGCGATAATATATTGTAGTGCAGTTCTCGCTTTACCACGCATAAAGATCGCTGGCAATGCCATCAGACAGATCATTGCTGCTATATCAGATACTACACCCCAAAGCGATAGATCTTGAATGGCGAATTGTCGAAACATAACTATTTTCAACAATAACATAATTGCTAATAAGACCCCTGGAAATTTGGTATACCATTGTACAAACTTTTTCATACTGTCCACTCCTTGGCTACGCATGTAGCTTACTTCATTACTTGTGTTCTTTCGATTATTGTCATTTTCAATGAGCAACAATAGTACAATCTTATCGCAACTGAGTGATCGATGAAAGCTTAACGATTAATCTATATGAATTCATTGTTGACATCATTAATATTTGCTATGATAGATATTAGAAATTTCTGACCCATTTAAGGAGGGCGAATGATGAGCGATCAATCCAATCAAAAAGATTTCCCTTACGGAAATCCAACAAGTAATAACGACTTGACCAATTCCGAGAGCCAACAATCAGACCAACAAACGAATCAACAAAATTCGAATAATGCTAATAACGAACAACATCAACAAGTGCCTTATAATAATCAATTCCAACAGCCTGGTCAACAAAATTTTCAACAAGCACAGCCACAATATCAACATTCTCAACAGCAACAGCAATATCAACAACAGCCACCTAACTATAATAATCAGCAGCCGTACAATGGGCAAGATCAATATTATGGGCAACCGCAAAATGGTAACTACCCCAATTATCAGAACAATCCATATCAGCAACCGCCTATCGTATATCGCACTAACAAAACGAATACGAAATCAATTATTGCGTTAATTCTCGGTATCGCTTCTATTAGTATTCCATATATAGGTTTTTTCATCGGGATTGCTGGAATTATATTAAGTGCGATGGCATTGAAAGAAATTCCTCGCAAGCAGGAGGATGGTAGAGGTCTAGCTATCGGCGGTTTAGTTACAAGCATTTTAGGTACACTGCTATACGGTATTTTGTTAATCTTTGTTGTTGGCGTGTTAATATTTGCAATGGATTCAAGTTCAAATATATATTATTAAAGCCTTTGAGGAGCAGCAAGAATGAAACTAAAATGCGTATCTTGGAACGTGAACGGCTTGCGTGCCGCTGTTACTAAAGGATTTCTCGATATTTTTCATGAGCAACAGGCAGATTTTTTCTGTTTGCAAGAAATTAAGCTACAAGCTGGCCAAATCGAGCTCGATCTAGGTTATTCATACCATCAATACTGGAATTATGCTATAAAAAAAGGGTACTCCGGTACAGCAATCTTTACGAAGCATAAACCATTATCCGTCTGGTACGGACTAGAAGATAATAGTGAAGATGAAGGTCGGATCATTACTCTAGAATATGAGAGCTATTATATATTGACTGTCTATACACCTAATGCGAAACGCGACCTCACTCGCTTACCTTATCGCCTTGAATGGGAGCAACGCTTCAAAGATTATGTGACGAAGCTCGCTGCCAATAAGGCTGTTATTATTTGCGGTGATCTCAATGTCGCCCATCTTGATCATGATGTGAAAAATGCGAAGGCTAACCTCGGTAATTCTGGTTTCACCTTTGAAGAACGTGCTTGTATGAGCAATCTACTGCGAGATAGCTTCACAGATACTTTCCGACATCTACATCCACTGGTTGAGGATAAATTTTCATGGTGGTCCTTTATGCCGAAAGTTCGCGAACGTAATATCGGCTGGAGAATTGACTACTTCCTTGTCTCTTCACAGTTAAAAGATCAGATTATCGAGGCAACGATTGAGGATCGTATACTAGGCAGTGATCATTGTCCAGTAACACTCACCGTAGAGGTAGTTTAACTTCCCGGCTCCATTAGTAAATCCACAACCAAATGAGGTTGTGGATTTTTGCTAATTTTGGAACGGATAAAGTTTCTATAAATTGTAGCGCAGTAGAAGGTTATTAATGTAATGGGGCGAAATCAGGAATTCTAACCAGAATTCAGTGGTGCTTACACTTATGCTATAATTTAATAAAGCGCTTCTGTGCTTTCACGAAAAATTGGATAAAGGATGCATTGACCAACCATGTATGAGAATCAGACTTCTATGCACCACAAGCTGTTTATTATCGGCGCAGGTGCTGCAGGACTAATAGCCGCTGTTACTGCGCGGGATCTGGGTATCGATACTGCCATTCTGGAGAGTAACGACCGGATTGGCAAGAAGATATTAACGACAGGTGATGGCCGTTGCAACATTACGAATGAATCCACTGCGACGGGTACGGATGAAGCGGCCGCTTTATCGCGCAAGTATCACAGTAATCAGGCCGGATTTCCATTGACGGTATTGCAGCAATTCGGCATCCGTCAAACCATTGACTTTTTCTACTCCCTCGGGCTTCCACTTACAAGATTGAAGGAAGGCTTGATGTATCCGATGTCGCTGCAGGCTGCATCGGTGCTGGATATTTTTGAGCTAGCGCTGAAGGATCGGAATGTTCCAGTATACCTCAATAACAAAGTGTTGGATGTTACCGTTTCGAAGGATCATCCCCGCTTCACGATTATATGCCAAACGGAGACAGAGGAGCAGGTTGTTTATACTAGCGAATATCTGTTTTTATGTGCAGGTGGCCTTACTGGTCCGAATACGGAAAAAGATAGCCCTAGTTATACGCTTGCCGAGCGTCTGGGACACACCTTGGTCGAGCCTATGCCGGCTATTGTGCAATTGAAGCTAGAACATCCACATATGAAGGCACTGGCCACTATCAAATTTCAGGGACAAGCCCACATCATCGTAAATGGTAAAGTCATCAGCAGCGCATATGGTGAAATTGCCTTCACGAACTATGGAATCTCAGGCCCGCCAATTCTCCAGCTAAGCAGGAAGGCAGCGTATCATCTTGCACAAGGAGACTCTGTAACCGTATCGGTTGATTTGATGCCGGGTCGGACCGATGAAGAGCTAGTTGAGTTTTTGGAAATGCACTGGGTGGACTTCGGACACCGGACTGTTGTTGATTCCCTCGTCGGCATCTTCAACAAGAAGTTGGTTCCCGCCCTGCTGAAGGAGGCAGGCATCGATCAGCAGCCAGACCTGCTTTGCCAGGATCTACCGCGAAAAGCCAAGGTGAAACTTTATCGAATCTTGAAACATTGGGAATTTAAAGTGACTGATACCAATGGCTTCGCGAATGCGCAAGTGACAGCGGGCGGCATCGATACGACTGAGCTAATCGAAGGAACGTTGGAATCTAAGCTAGTACCTGGGCTTTATTTGGCTGGCGAGGTGATCGATGTGGACGGGGATTTCGGCGGCTATAACCTGCAATGGGCCTGGAGTTCTGGTTATGTAGCCGCGATGGCGCTCGCTAAGCAAATGTAATGAATTTATAGGAAAAGGGATGCATCGATCACTATGTATAAGAATCAGAAGGCTAAGCACCATGAGCTATTAATTATCGGTGCAGGTGCTGCTGGTATAATGGCTGCCGTTACTGCGCGGGATCAAGGTATTGATACCGCAATTATTGATAGCAATGACCGGATTGGAAAGAAGATATTAACGACGGGCAATGGGCGCTGTAACATTACGAACGAATCCACTGCGACGGGTACGGATGAAGCAGTCGCTTTATCGCACAAGTATCACAGCAATCAAGCTGGATTTCCACTGCATGTGCTGCAGCAATTTGGTGTACGCCAAACGATCGACTTTTTCGCTTCGCTCGGGCTTCCTCTTGTAAGCCTGGAGGATGGTCGGATGTATCCGATGTCGTTGCAAGCTGCGTCTGTGCCGGGTGTTTTTCGACTTGCTCTCGAGGATCGGAATGTGCCGTTATATTTCAAGAATAAAGTGTTGGATATTACCGTCTCGACGGAACATCCGCGCTTCACGATTAAATGTCAAACGGAGACAGAGGAGCAGGTCATTTATACCAGCAAATACCTATTTCTATGTGCAGGTGGTCTTACCGCTCCGAAGACCGGAACAGATGGATCGGGTTATACGCTTGTCCAACGTCTAGGGCACACTGTAGTCGAACCAGTGCCGGGCATTGTGCAATTGAAGCTAGATTATCCGCATTTGAAGGAACTATCCGGCGTCAAATTCGAGGGACATGCCCATATTATCGTAAACAGTGAAGTCATCCGCAGCGAATATGGCGAAATTCTTTTTACGGACTATGGCGTCTCCGGCCCACCAATACTCCAGCTAAGCAGGAAGGCTGCGTATAATCTCGGAAGAGGAGAATCTGTGACTTTGTCGGTTGATTTGATGTCGGACCGTACGGAGGAAGAGGTAGTTGAATTTCTAGAAATGCACTGGGGGATCTTCGGACACCGGACTGTTGCGGATTCCCTTATCGGCATCATCAACAAGAAGTTGATTCCCGTCCTGCTGAAGGAGGCTGGAATTGATCAACAGCTTCACCTGCTTTGTCAGGATCTATCGTGGAAAACCAAGGAAATATTTTATCGAATCATGAAGCGTTGGGAGTTTAAAGTGACCGATACCAATAGCTTCACGAATGCGCAAACAACAGCCGGTGGTATCGATACGACTGAGCTGATCGAAGGAACGTTGGAATCTAAGCTAGTACCTGGGCTCTATTTGGCAGGCGAAGTGATGGATGTGGATGGAGATTGCGGTGGCTATAACCTGCAATGGGCCTGGAGCTCCGGATATGCCTCTGCTATGGCGCTTGCTGATCGACGTACAAGGCAACCACGTAAGTGAATAGAATAACCAAAACTAATATGTAACTATGATAAATGCCCTTGTCAGTAGGAATTTACCTCCTACTGACAAGGGCATTTATCATGGGCAACCTAAAGATTAGTGGTGCAATTATGCTAATGGAATACGATATTCTGAATGGGTTTCAACAATATGTTCCCCTTGATCGAATATCCAGCTGAAGTGAAATTGATTCCCTTCATAACTAGTACGCTGACGAATATCAGGTATAATCGTCGTTTCCAAATGAGTCTGGATCACTTGCTCCATATCTTGCAGCTTCTGCAACGTTTCCTGAGCTAAAGCGTTAGCCTCTTCTTCCGGTAAGCTCTGCAAAAAATAGATTTGTGCAACGTCCTCTGTAGTCAAGCCATCCTCAAGAACAATCCCACCACCACGAAATACTTCCTTCACAATACTGATCCAATCCGCTACTAGATCCATTTCAATCTCATACATATGTTTTTATGCTCCAATCTGTCATATAAGTTCGTGATCACAAGCGAAAATCTTAATCGAGTTCTACTTCGCCTGAACCACCATTCGCAAACTGACTCATGTATAGCTCCGCATAGAATCCACCACTAGCTAGCAATTGATCATGAGTACCTTGCTCGATTACCGAACCTTGATTCATTACTAGTATAAGATCAGCATCTTTAATTGTCGATAGACGATGCGCAATCACGAAGCTCGTCCTACCTTCCATCAAGTTGTTCATCGCTTGCTGAATATGAAGTTCTGTACGTGTATCAACACTACTCGTTGCTTCATCAAGAATAAGCATCGCTGGGTCCGCAAGAATAGCTCTAGCGATCGTAAGTAATTGCTTCTGGCCCGAGGAAATATTAGATGCTTCTTCATTCAACACGGTATCATAGCCTTCTGGAAGCGTACGAATAAAGTGATCCGCATGAGCTGCCTTCGCTGCTGCAATAATTTCTGATTCAGTAGCGCCAGCACGACCATAAGCAATATTATCGTGAATTGTACCGTTGAATAGCCATGTGTCTTGTAGTACCATACCGAACAATGAACGGACGTACGAACGCTCCAATTGATCAATGGGTTTACCATCAATCGTAATTGCACCAGCTTGAATATTGTAGAAGCGCATCAATAGATTAACGAGTGTTGTTTTCCCTGCACCTGTCGGTCCAACAATCGCAATCATCTGACCACTTTTCACATCAAGATTCAAATCTTCCATCAGTACGGCATCATCCTTATAGCCAAACTTAACATGTTGGAATGATACATCGCCCTGTGGATTTTCAATTTTCACATTAGTGTTCACATCTTTTTGTTCTTCTACCTCATCCAGTAATTCGAATACACGCTCTGCTGAGGCAATCGTCGATTGAATAATGTTAGCAATATTAGCTGTCTGTGTAATTGGCATTGTAAATTGTCTAGCATATTGAATGAAGGCTAGTATACCACCGACGTTAATGCTGCCTTTCGTCACTTGAATACCGCCGACTACACAAATAAGTACGTAGCCGATATTACCGATAAAGCCCATTAGCGGCATCATAATCCCCGACATAAACTGGGCGCGCCAGCTCGATTGATAAAGCTTATCGTTCATTTCCTCAAAGTGCTCAATCGATTCCTGCTCACGACCGAATGCCTTCACAATGATATGACCTGTAAACATTTCTTCTACATGACCATTCAATTCGCCTAATTCTTTCTGTTGATTTTTGAAATGGCGTTGTGATTTCTTCGCGATAAAGGCAATCACGACAAAGCTTAATGGTAAGGTAAGAATAATAATTAGCGTCAATAACGGGCTAATCGTTAGCATCATAATGATAATCCCGATAATGGTTACAACGGAAGTAATCATTTGCGTTAAGCTCTGTTGCAGAGTGTTTGCCACATTATCTACATCATTGACAACTCGGCTAAGAATATCTCCATTGGAACGAGAATCAAAAAACTTAAGTGGTAATCTACCTAATTTATGATTCACATCTTCTCGCAGCTGATAGACGACACGCTGTGCTACTTTTGCCATGAGAAACTGCTGGACAAACCCAAATACCGCACTAATTACGTATAAAAGGGCTAATATCGCAAGGAGAAAAGTAATCTGCTTAAAATCGATTCCAGCATCGGCAGCACCCTGTATTTTGGCAAACCAACCCTCAAAAATAACATTAACAGCCTCACCTAATATTTTAGGACTTACAATGGCAAAAATCGTGCTTAAGATCGCCGTTAGGAACACAACAAGCAGCCGTACTTGATATGGCTTCAAATATTGCAATAATCGCTTGAGTGTACCTTTAAAGTTTTTCGCCTTCGCTCCTGGCATCATCATGCCCGGAGGGCCACCACCTGGGCCACCACGAGGTCCGCCTGCACTATGTTTATTATCTGTGTGAGTTGCTCTTTCACTCTTACTCATGCGCTCTCCTCCTCTGTTAACTGGGATTGCACAATTTCACGATAGACGTCTGATGACTCTAACAGCTCCGCATGAGTTCCTTTGCCAACAAGCTCGCCTTCATCGAGCACAATAATTTGATCGGCGTTCATAACCGTACTAATACGTTGTGCAACGATGATCATTGCTGCATCAGATACTTGATCCTTGAGCGCATCTCTAAGCGTTGAATCTGTCTTATAATCTAACGCTGAGAAGCTGTCGTCGAACAGATATAGACTAGGACGTCGAACAAGTGCACGAGCAATCGATAGACGTTGCTTCTGTCCTCCCGATATATTCGTTCCACCTTGAGCTAATATCGTATCAAAACCTTGCTCCATTTTCTCAATAAAGCCAATCGCTTGAGCAATCGTTGCCGCTTCGCGAAGTTCCTCATCTGTGGCATCTTGCTTTCCTTGACGAATATTTTCAGCAATCGTTCCACTAAAAATGGTCGTTTTTTGCGGTACCAGTGAAATATTTCCTCTTAATTGTTCAATCGACCAATTTTTCACGTTAACGCCTGAAAAGTCAATGGAGCCTTCATTACAATCAAAGAAACGCTCAATAAGGTTAATAATCGTCGACTTACCTGAACCCGTCCCACCTATAATTGCCGTTACTTCTCCAGGTCTACATTCAAAGTTAATATTCGAAATAGCGGGTTTTTCAGCCCCCGGATATGTAAATGAAACATTATTAAAGTTAACTGTACCTAATGCTTGCTTAGTACTCACCGCTTGTGCATGATGATCTGTAATCGTTGGTTCTATATCTAATACCTCATTAATACGAGCAGCCGATACTTGCGCACGAGGCAACATCACAATCATCATCGACATCATCACAAGCGAGAACATAATTTGCATCGCATATTGGATGAACGCCATCAGATCACCTACCAGCATTTCTCCCATATCAATCCGCTGACTACCAAACCATATAATACCAATTGTAGATAGATTCATAATAAGCATCATTAGCGGCATCATAAATGCCATAATTTGATTGACTTTCACAGCCGTATTCATAAGATCAGCATTGGAATCTGTAAATCGTGTTTGCTCATAGCCCGTACGGTTAAATGCGCGAATAACACGAATACCCGTTAAGCTTTCACGAAGCACTAAATTAATACGATCTAGTTTCTTCTGCATAATTTTGAAGAACGGCATACCTTTTCTAATGATTAGCAGAATCGTTACTACTAACACCGGAATTGATATTAATAGTACCATTGAAAGTTGACTATCTTTGGAAAATGCCATAATCAGACCACCGATACACATCATCGGTGCCATGACCATCATTCTTAACATCATTAATAATACTTGTTGAACTTGATTAATATCATTCGTCGTCCGCGTAATAAGCGAGGCTGTTCCTACTTGATCAAACTCTTGCAACGAAAATCCTTCTACTTTAGTAAATACCTTTTTCCGTACAATTTTCCCGAACACTGATGATACTTTAGCAGCAAAGAAGCTTGCAAATATGGCTACGATTGTACCCCCGATGGAAACGAGCAGCATCACTCCACCCATGCTCCAAATATAATTGAGATCACCTTTATTGATACCTAGATCCACAATATCTGACATCAATGTGGGCAAATACAAATCCGATAATGCCTGCAATAGAACCAATATTAAAATGCAGATAATTGTAAACGTATAAGGCTTTAAGACTCGAAATAATTTTAGCAATTAAACACTCCTTCTTTCCTTATGTAGATACACTCGACCATACATTTAACAATATTAACTTCTTTTAGTTCTAAAATTTATTCGCTAAGCAAATTATATCAATTCTTTCATTAAAATATCAACTTATTGCAAATGGCATCCATCCTCAACAAAAAATCAGTTCTCCACTCTTTATAAAGAGTGGAGAACTGATTTTATTACGTCTGCTTCACTTTTTCAAACGATAGCTTATTTCAGTTAACCTTCTAATTAAAGGAGCTAGACGACTATTGGACTCATATTGACGATTAGTGGCAGCTGCAACCACTTTCGTCTTTTCTTGAATTTCCAGTGTGAAATTGCTCATTTCGATAAGCGAGGTAGAGGCTTGCATCGTACTGGCTGCTACTTTCTCTGTAGCTTGTGAAGCCAGTTGAAACTTTCCCACCGACTCATCGATTAATGTTATTATCTCCTGTAGTAATTGACCCATTATGGCAATACGATCGATCCCTTCCGTTACCTCATCGACAACTAATTGCATCGCTTCGACGGAACGATTCGTTTCATCCTCAATCCCACTAACCAAGCTGCTAATATGACTGGCAGCTTCGCTGCTTTGATCTGCAAGCTTTCCTACCTCATTAGCTACAACCGCAAACCCTTTACCATGTTCACCCACCCGTGCTGCTTCGATCGATGCATTAATGGCAAGCAATCGAGTTTGCTTCGCAATTGCTTTAATCGTTGTCGCAATCTGTTGCACCGTACCCGATCTTTCGTTCAAGCGGCTAATCGTGTATGATGATGTTGTTGAAACATCATTGAGCTGATCCATTTGGACTAAAATTGTATTCATCATTTGTTGACCTTGACTAGCTTTGTGCGACATATCAGTTGCCAGCTGAACGACTACAATATTGGCATTCGAAATCTCTTTAAGCCCTGTTGAAATATTATATACTGCTGCGGATGTATTAGAAGAAAATTGACTATTCGCTTCGGCATCATATGAGATGCTTTGCACTTTCGATACAATTTGTTCTAGCTCAGTTTGCGTATTATCATAAAGTGTCTGTAACTGAACAGATGCTTCCAATAATTGATCCGAGCTAACAAGCATTTGCTGCATTATAGTTTGTAGCTGAGCTTGCTCCTTCACTGTCTCGTCTAGTTGTAGCCTTAATTGACGTTTGTGATAAATTTGCCAACTTAATGCCCCAGATGTCGCAACAAGGAAAATCGCATGATAGGCTACCATCGATAAGCTGTATTTCCCTGCTGGAACTCCGAATACATACAAAGTAAATACAAAGAAACCAAGTATATGCTGAATTGTAAATAGTATGGTCATCGCAGCTATTATTTTAATATTTTCATAGTAGCTAATCATAGCTAGCACCATAAATATAGAAAAGTGATATTCAATCATTCCATTGCCTGCTGCAATCATGCCGATACTAGAAAACGTCAGCGTCAACATATTGAGCCATGATATTCCATTACTTTCAGCATTCCATCTCAATAGCAGCCATGTCATACTATAGAATATGGCAGGAATCATTACTAATATTAGCGTAACTCGTTGATCTGTAAGTATATGATACGTAGCACCATGAAATTGAAATTGACGATGGAGAAAATAAACAGCTATCGTAGCGATAACTATAATTAAGGATAATCTTGTCACAACTTTATGTTGCTGCATAGCCATCATCCCTCCTAAATTAATTAGTCATTTACATCTCTATCTAATCCTTCTATAATTGTATAATTGAAATTCATGAAAAGAGAGGACAACATGAACAAGCATAAGTTACACATATTATATGTATCCCTACTAACAATGGTGCTTCTCATCGTTTCTTTCGGGCCAGCATTTTCTGCTTTTGCTGAAGAGGCTACTTCGCAACCGAAAAAAGTATTAGTTATGGGTACATCACCAGATTTCCCCCCTTATGAAAGTGTCGATGCCAAAAATAACGGTGAAATCATCGGATTAGATATCGATATAGCCAAACATATTTTGAGCGAGCTTGGCTATGAATTGAAAATCGCTAGCATGGACTTTTCTGGACTAATTGCTGCAATGCAATCAGGTCGAGTTGATTTCATCATGTCCGGTATGTCGGCAACGGAGGTAAGAAAGCAAAGTGTTGATTTCTCTGATCCATATTACTTCGCACGGAATACAATCGTCTCCAAAGAAGGTAATATCTTCGATTCCATTGAAACACTACATGGAAAAATTATTGGAGCACAGCTTGGTTCTGTTCAAGAAACTATCGCTAACAGCATAGAAGATGCCGCCGAAGTTCGTAAGCTGAACAAAGTACCAGATCTAATACAAGAACTCAATTCTAATCGTATTGATGCTGCAATCGTAGAAGATGCGGTAGCCGTTGAAATGACTAATGCGAATGCAAAGCTAGTCATGAACTTCCTGCCTGCTGATAACAACGAAAACGGCTATGCGATAGCATTTCCGAAAGGATCACCTTATGTTGCTGAGTTCAACACTGTTATTGCGCAAATGAAAGAAAGCGGTAAGCTTGATGAGCTACTATTGAAATGGTTCCCTGACGCTAATGCAAAGTCAGCTCGTAATGATAAACTTATCGACTTTAGTACATTACAAGGCTATGTTCCTTATATTGTAAAAGGTGTCGGCGTTACATTATTGTTCACGCTAGTGTCTGCTGTCCTTGGACTTATTCTTGGTAGTATACTATCACTTTTCAAAATTTCAGGTATTAAGCCATTAGAGTGGTTTGCTACTGCCTATACATCAATTTTCCGGGGCACACCACTGCTTGTCCAACTACTGCTAATCCATTATGCTACGCCACAGCTTACTGGATTTGATATTCCAGCTTTATTGTCGGCAGGTCTTGCCTTCGGATTAAACTCTGCAGCTTATCTATCAGAGACGATTCGTGCAGGAATTATGGCCGTTGATAAAGGGCAACGCGAAGCAGCGATTGCACTTGGCATTCCTTATCGTAAAATGATGATCTCGATTATTTTCCCGCAAGCGCTGCGTAATATTTTACCAGCACTGGTGAATGAATGTGTTGCACTAATTAAAGAATCATCGCTCGTATCGGTCATTGGTGTTGCCGATCTGTTGCGTCGTGCTGATTTCGTACGTGCTACTACGTTCCGCTCATTCGAAGCATTATTGCTCGTTGCAGCGATCTACTATGTGCTAGTACTTATATTGACTTCGTTAGCTCGTATGCTCGAAAGGAGATTACGTCGTAGTGATTAATATAGAGAATTTAACCAAATCATTTGGTAAAAATAAAGTACTTAACGGAATTACAACCTCGATTGCAAAGGGCGAAGTTGTTGCTGTTATTGGTCCGTCGGGATCAGGTAAATCGACTTTTCTGCGTTGTCTTAACTTGTTAGAGGTTCCTACTAGTGGCGTTATTACAATTTCCGGAGATGAACTAACTGCTCCGAAAGCTAATGTGGCGGCGATTAGGCAAAATATCGGGATGGTATTTCAGCATTTCCATCTCTTCCCACATATGACGGTACTGCAAAACATTACGTTTGCACCAATGCAAGTGAAAGGCATTTCACTTGCCGCTGCTCAAGCAAAAGCAATGGAGTTACTTGCCAAAGTAGGCTTGTCTGATAAAGCAGATAGCTATCCTTCGAAGCTGTCTGGAGGTCAAAAGCAACGTGTAGCTATTGCTCGTTCGCTAGCTATGGAGCCTGAAATTATGCTATTCGATGAACCTACCTCGGCACTTGACCCAGAGATGGTCAAAGAAGTACTTAATGTTATTAAAGACTTAGCAGACAGTGGCATGACGATGCTAATTGTGACGCATGAGATGAAATTTGCCCGTGAAGCTGCTGATACGATCTACTTCCTAGATCAAGGTATGCTCATTGAAAAAGCTACTCCGGAACAATTTTTCACACAGCCACAAAGTGATCGTGCTATCCGTTTCCTAGAGCAAGTATTGTAATAGTCGCTATATTTCATAGAAATAGAACAGACAAAGGGAGTTCACACAATGATGAAAATCATCGTGTGAACTCCCTTTGTCTATGCAGCACCAGCTCCGTATGGTGCATATTAACGAAACTTTTTGCTTTATTTCGATGCACCAGATCCGTATGGTGCATATTAACGAAACTTTTTGCTTTGTTTCGATGCACCAGCTCCGTATGGTGCATATTAACGAAACTTTTTGCTTTGTTTCGATGCACCAGCTCCGTATGGTGCATATTAACGAAACTTTTTGCTTAATTTCGATGCACCAGATCCGTATGGTGCATATTAACGAAACTTTTTGCTTTATTTCGATGCACCAGCTCCGTATGGTGCATATTAACGAAACTTTTTGCTTTGTTTCGATGCACCAGCTCCATATGGTGCATATTAACGAAACTTTTTGCTTTGTTTCGATGCACCAGCACCAATCCTCTATGCGAGAAAATGGTACTGTCGTCGAATATGCTCTACATAATCCCTCGTAATTTGCTCGCCTTCATCAATATATTGTTTGAAATCTTTGAAGCCATTTTGAATATGATCTAATTGGGGTCGAATAACGACATCAGCCATTTGAAGTTCTTCCTTCACTATCTTCGCACTCATAATATCGATCGTATTGAGCAAGGATTTCACAAAATTCGTAGGCGGACCTTTCGTAAAGTCTTGTGAGCATACATCGACTGCAATGACAATATCAGCGCCCATACTTCTTGTTAATGCCGCAGGAACGGGATGCACAAGGGCACCATCTACAAGTGTTTTCCCTTGATATTCCACAGGCCGCATTACCGCTGGAATAGCTGTACTCGCTGCGATCGCTCTCGCTAACGAACCTTTACGCATAATATGTGCCTCACCTGTATTAGAATCCGATGCAACTGCGGCAAATGGTATCGACAATTGCTCGATTTGAATATCACCTAAGTAGCTTTCAATAAAACCTACTAATGGATCATTATGTACAATTGATTTTTTGGGAAAGGTGGGACTAACGATATTGTTCCATTTCAGCTTCATCACAGCTTTTTCCAGTTCATTGACCGTCATTCCAGCTGCAAAAGCTCCACCAACTAATGAACCTGCACTTGTTCCTGCAATAATATCAATCGGAATTTCTGCTTGCTGTAGCGAGCGAATCACCCCGATATGTGACATGCCGCGCAATGCACCACTGCCAAGCGCTAAGCCGACGGTCGGTCTTGTGCCTTGCTTTCGCGAACGATTGAATTTCAGATGTGAGCTTTGAATCGTTCGACCTTCACTTACAATATAGGCTGCTTCCACAATTGCAATCAGCTCTGCTATATTTTGTGTTAGATATGGGAAAAGTGCCAGCATTCGAAGTGCCTCTTCCGATATCGACTCTGACAGCTGTTCATTCGTTGCTGTATGTTGTGTCTTCTGCAAATAATACTTTGCCAAAAGCGGTATATCTTCCGCTCGTTCACGTAATGGCTCAATCGCTATCATATGGCAGTCTGCTAACACTCGGTCTTCGCAGCAAGTCATAATCAGATGCATTTGTCCGCTCCGCTCAACTAATTGTTGAATCGTCGCTTGATCTAATTGTTCGATATGTTCAAGCAATAATGTCCCTCTTTGACTTGCTGCTACGAGCGAATCCCATTCACTCCATTGAAACTGCACGGCATCTACAGCGATCATCGGCTCTGATTGACGGCTGGAGGTATAATGTAGCCGCTTCGCTACATGCTGCTTGCCTACGCCAGCCTCACCAGTAACAACGATAATCCCCGCTTCATTGCTATACCGCTTAATTAATGAGCGAATTTTCACCATATGATCACTGTTACCGACCAATTCACCGTAACGATCTCGATCATCTAGTTCATTTCGCTTTAATAAATATAAGCTTTTCGAATATTCTTCACTTACTCTTACATTAGATTGCTGAATACGTTTAACCATTGCCTCGATCATATGCTGACGAAACACTGCGCTACTATTCATCAGACTTAGCATACCATCTCTACTTAATGCAAAAGCTTGTACATCTGATCTAGCGGTAACTTTCGCGCTAATCGGATCTCCTGTAAGACAAGACATTTCACCAAAAAAGTCTCCAACTGTAAGTGTTGCAATATGAATATCGCTCGGTTGCTCCAACGATATATCTACCGTTCCTGCTTCAATGATGTACAGTCTTGCTCCGATATGCCCTTGTTGTATAATAGTTACATCCTGCTGAAAAAACTCACTTGATATGTAAGGTAATAGTTGCTGTAGTTCCTCTTCACTCATTTGCTGAAATAAGGGAAGCTTCTGTAATCTATCAATCATGTAAGTTATTATTCTCCTTTTGTCATCATTAATTTCCGATACTTAATATTACATCTATTTCATAATTACAATAATCTATTGTTCAAAATGATAAGGTACACACTCTCTTATAACTATAGACTCTTGCTTTATAATAGTAAATAATGAAAAGTCCATCCATAGAAATTACCCCTTATACGATTGGAGCTTAACTTATGATAACCATTACCCCACCATATTCACTTATTACTATGCCTGAAGATCATGCTGCGGAAATTTGCGAATGGCGATATTCTGCACCCTACCATATATACGACTGGCCTGAACTATTGACCGTTGAATATTGATTATTAACCGCTTAGCTTCGCGGTAGAATAATAATACTAATATTAGCCATAATATCCCTAAAGCTATTAAAGTCATATGGAGGGGTATTAAGATGAGCAATCGTAAAGACGAACAACTAGAGCATTATAGAGTTCATGATGAAGGAAAAATATTAACTACGAATGAAGGTCTTAAAGTTACTGATGACGAATTCTCGCTCAAAGCAGGTGTTCGTGGTCCTACACTTATTGAAGATTTCTACTTTAGGCAGAAAATGACGCATTTTGATCATGAGCGTATCCCTGAACGTGTCGTACATGCTCGCGGCTTCGCAGCACATGGACATTTCAAAGTATACGAATCATTAGCACGCTATACGAAAGCTAAGTTTCTTTGTGACCCTTCGATTACTACTCCTGTGTTCACTCGTTTTTCAACGGTCGCAGGTTCAAAAGGCTCCGCAGATACCGTTCGCGATGTACGCGGATTTGCTACCAAATTTTATACGGAGGAAGGAAATTACGATCTTGTAGGCAATAATATGCCGGTGTTTTTTATTCAAGATGCGATTAAATTTCCTGATGTTATTCATGCTGTAAAACCCGAGCCACATAATGAAATGCCACAAGCCTCTTCCGCTCATGATACATTTTGGGACTTTGTAGCCAATAATCAAGAGTCTGCTCATATGATTATGTGGGTTATGTCTGAGCGAGCACTGCCACGTAGTTTTCGGATGATGGAAGGTTTCGGCGTACATACGTTTAGACTTATTAATGAGCAAGGTGAAGCGCATTTTGTCAAATTCCACTGGAAGCCGCTACTAGGTAGACAATCGCAAATATGGAAAGAGTATCAGAAGGTTGCAGGCTATGATCCAGATTTTCTTCGCCGTGATCTTTGGGAAAACATTGGGATGGGCAATGTTGTGGAATACGAGCTTGGTCTACAAATTATTGCTGAAGATGAGGAATTCAAATTCCCTTTCGATATTCTCGATCCGACAAAAATATGGCCTGAAGAAGATGTACCCGTGCAAATCGTTGGTAAATTAACACTTGATCGTAATGTCGATAATGTGTTTGCTGAAACTGAACAGGTTGCCTTCCACGTTGGCAATATTGTGCCAGGTATCGATTTTACCAATGATCCGCTGCTGCAGGGGCGTTTATTCTCATACACAGATACACAGCTTATCCGTCTAGGCGGACCTAATTTTCATGAGTTGCCGATCAATCGACCTGTTTGCCCGTTCCACAACAATATGCGCGATGGATTTGGCAGACAGACGATCAATGTTGGACAAGTGAGCTATAACAGTAATTCTTTATTCGATCATACACCCAGGCCGGCTACTTTAGCCGGAGGTGGATTTGAGCATTATCAAGAAAAGGTTGAAGGTCGTGTTATTAAAGCACGTGCTGATAGCTTCAAAGACCATTTCTCCCAAGCGACGATGTTCTGGAATAGTATGAGCGACATCGAGAAACAACATATAAAAGATGCGTTCACCTTTGAACTCAGTAAAGTGAAAAGTAAATCCGTTCAGCAGCAGGTCGTTGATATGTTTGCTAATGTCAGCTCAGAGCTTGTACAGTATGTAGCTGAGCGAATTGGCATTTCTTATGTGGACAAGCAAGAACAAGCTCCCGAGAAGCTTAATACGAAGGCCTCACCTGCGCTAAGTGTCGATCAATCTCCCAAATCAGCCCGCACTCGTAAAGTGGCAATCGTTATTTCGGATACTGTGCTAGCTGATCAACTACAACCAATATTAGATGCGTTGAACAAGGATATGGTTCAATATCGCTTCGTTGGAGAGCGTTTAGGCAATGTACTTGATCACGAGAACGGGGAATGGACGGTACAGGATACATTTTTCAATACAGACCCTTGCCTATTCGATGGATTGATTATTGCTGGAGGGTTGGAGCATGCCGGGCTGATCAAACCATTCATACTTGATACTTATCAGCAATATAAACCAATCGCTTCACTTCAAGACTATGAGTCGATATTAACGCAATTGCAAATTGCTGATCAACCTGGCGTTATCCAAGCTTCTACAGCAGGAAAGGCGATGGGGACAAGATTTGTCGAAGCGATAGCACAACAACGCTTCTGGGAGAGGTAGCTCAAAACATCCATTTGTGATCACGATGGATATGCTGGCGTAGCTTAGTCGACGGCGAATATGCCTCCCCATCGAAAGCCTGCGTGTGCTCGTGTACCAATTACGTACACTGTGCTACTCGTTTTCGCTGTGGGGCATCTTCTTGGTGCTGACAAGCGAATGTTTTGAGCCTTTATTGAAAGAGGTAGTTCAAAACTTTCATTTTAAGTTTCGCAGTTGATCGCTTGTGTACTCGTGCCGTACACGTTGCTGGGTTTCGTTTCATTGCTTTGCAATCACTAAGAATATGCTGACGTAGCATATTTGGCATCGAATAGTTACCAATACAAAAGCCGCACCCACCTCTCTCTTCATATAGAAGGGAGAGTATGGATGCGGCTTATTCGTATGACATTGTATGAATGCTTCTCTATAGGGAAAACTACATTTGAATATTACGCGTATTTTCGCGCGTTTGCGGTTTTAATGCTTTCTTTTTCTTAATACTGCCAAAGATAACCCAGCTTTGCGGAATAAAGCGTACAACAAGCTCCACAACAATCCAAGAACCTATTAATGCAAATAGGAAGCCACCAACATACCATGCGTGATGAATCATACTAGTTCCAGTTTGCGGTGGATATGCACGATAGATCAGTAATAAGAATGGATGGAACAAGTATACGCCAAACGATACTTCACCTAATCGTGTTAATACATTTACTATCGATTTTGCTGATTTTCTATAAATAATGAAAGCTATTTGCATCAAAATAATTGCTGTTGTTAACGTATGAATGTTCCATACCAGATCAAACATTGTTGAATTATAACTATCTAGCTTCAATCTAGTTTCATACCACATATAAACATGCCCTAGACCTGAGCTTAACCAGATTAGTCCAAATACAATCCAGCCTAACACTCGTTTCTTCGTTACATTTTCTTTCGCGATAATGATCCACTGTTTCCATTTGTCATAATAAATTCCTAAGTATGCACCTAAGAAATAGTACGTAAAGTAACTTAGCGACCAGCTACCGCGCGCTGTAACCGGTGTTTCCAGACCGTATTTATTCACTAGGAAGAAGCCCCATTGAACGATAATCCCGATAAGCAATAACCAATGAGTAAGCTTCGGATATTTTTTGAAAAACCATAAAAACAACGGAAATAATAAATAAAATTGAATGCTTATATAGACGAAATATAAATGTGTATGCGCCGTACCATGCATCAGACGATCACCTAAAGCAAGCATCATTTCTCCAAATGAGAAACCATTCCCGAAAATTAATGGATAGCTTCCCGGATATAAATAAAGCTTCAATCCAAAGTAAAAAAGTGAAAAAGAGACATAAGGTATAATGATATATATTAATCGCTTCTGATAGAAACTCGTAACTAATTTTGCGGTGAAGGGTCTATTATAGTAATTGTAGAACAAAACAAAACTACTTAAAAAGATAAATGTCGTTGTCCCGAACTTCAAAAAGATGTTTGCAAAATTATAAAGAAAAAACCAATCGGAATCTATCATTCCCGTACTTACTGCTACGGAGGTAGAATGAATACTTAATACACCTAGAATAGCAATGGCGCGAACAATAGATAACTGAGGTATATTGTCACGTTTTGCGCTTAGTAACTGACTCATGATGAGCTCCTTTCGTTGTTCCAAAACTTGTACAATTCAAATATATCAATTTTTTTACACTCTCCATGATACACCCTATCAGTGAAAATAATCAATTTTTAGATTATGGTATTAATATTCCAGCGTGAAACAATCGTGCATTATGCCATATCAATAAGACGTTTAACTATATGTTTTTGCTTGGAAATTGCTCATAATAAATGGGTAGTCTATACTTATTTATTATGATAATACTTTTTGTTCGCAAGAGACTCACAAAAAGTTTTAGGGGGAATTATGATGACTTATACAGCTAATGAACAGCGTTATGCAGATATGAAATACAATCGTTGCGGCAATAGTGGATTACTTTTACCGGCAATTTCTTTAGGGCTTTGGCATAATTTTGGAGGAAAAGATGTATTTGAGAATGGACGAGCTATGGTTCGTCGTGCCTTCGATCTTGGCATTACGCATTTTGATATTGCGAACAACTACGGACCTCCAGCTGGTTCTGCTGAAGAAAACTTCGGAAAAATGCTTAAGCTGGATATGGCTCCATATCGTGATGAGCTTATTATCTCAACAAAAGCAGGTTATGACATGTGGGCTGGTCCTTATGGTAACTTCGGCTCTAAGAAGTATATGGTTGCGAGCTTGGATCAAAGCTTGAAACGTCTAGGACTAGATTATGTTGATATTTACTATCATCATCGTCCAGATCCAAATACACCAATTGAAGAAACGATGGCAGCGCTAGACCTGCTTGTTCGTCAAGGTAAAGCATTATATGTTGGTCTATCTAACTACAATGCTGAGCAAACGGCTGCTGCTTCAAAAGTATTGAAAGAATTAGGCACACCATGCTTAATTCATCAGCCAAGCTATTCTATTATCGATCGCTGGATTGAGGACGGTTTGCAGGATGTATTAGCAGAAGAAGGCATTGGTACAATCGCTTTTGTGCCACTAGCGCAAGGTGCACTTACGAATAAATATTTGAATGGTATCCCTGAGGATTCCCGTGCAGCTGGCCATTCCGTATTCTTGAATGAGGATAGTATTTCTGAAAAGAAAGTAAATATTGCTATACAATTGAATGAGATTGCTACCGAGCGTGGACAAAGCTTAGCGCAAATGGCATTAGCTTGGGTGTTACGAGGTGGTAAAGTCACTTCCGCACTTATCGGTGCAAGTCGAGTTAGTCAAATCGAGGAAAATGTTGCCGCACTGCAAAATCTTGAATTTACAAGTAAAGAGCTTGCTCGTATTGACGCTATCGCACGATGATCGAATTTCTACCACAGCATCTTCATCAGCTTGATCTGTACTTAATTCAATATGGTCGTGAACAATGTACGCCTGGTCACTCCTTCGGTCCTGCCATGCGCGAGTATTATAAATTCCACTACATCCTTGAAGGCAAAGGAATATTCGAGGTTAATGGAAAAAGATATCATCTACATGCTGGGCAAGGATTTCTAGTAAGTCCTGGAACGATTACATTTTATCAGGCAGACCAGAATGATCCTTGGAAATATTGTTGGATCGGATTCCATGGCATAAAGGCTCCAACCTTATTGAAGCAAGCAGAGCTATCAGATGAAGCACCAATATATGATTGTGATAAAGTTGATTTTTTCAATTGCAGTATTGATCAAATGATGGAGTCTAAACATATAGTAGCTGGTCGTGAATTGAAACTAACGGGTTTGCTTTATTTATGGCTATCAATCTTAGTAGAATGTCGTGGTTCACAGCTTGCCTATAAGCTTCGAGAAAATAGCAAAGAACACTACATTGCCCAGGTCGTTCATTTTATTGAAATAAATTATGCTAATAAAATTACTGTCCAATCTATTGCTAGCTTCATCGGCTTGCAACGTAGCTATCTTAGTTCGATATTCAAAGAGGTTATGAATAGTAGTTTACAGGACTATCTCATTGCTTTCCGAATGCGAAAAGCTTGTGAATTATTAAGTAATGTACAGCTAACGATCGGTGATATTGCCCGCTCTGTTGGATATGAAGACCCGCTTCTATTCTCCAAAATGTTCAAGAAGACGATGCAATACTCACCTACTCATTATCGTGAAAGACAGTTACTGAATAGTTAAATGCTACAACTATCGGCTATATATATTATAAACTGTCGCAAAGGGCATCACAGAGGTCATTAAAAATGACCTTTTGATGCCCTTTCTTTCTTTACTTACTACTATAGCTACATTAACAGTGCAGTGCTCCAATCGATGTAGGTTCAATGATTGATTATCCCCTTATCTGACTAGCATATGTTGAACAATTTCTTTATTTCGTTCCTTGAACAGCTCATTATGAGAAGAAACCATACCATTAGTCTTGGCATCAGGCACGATGTAGCTTTTCGCTTTATTCACTGCATTAGCCGCATCTTGGAATGTACCTGCAATGAGATTAAGCTTACCATCATAGGCTACAATATCTCCTACCGCATATACTCCAGCAACCGAGGTTTCACAATGCGAATTACCTGCTATGTAGTAATTATCCTTCATAGCTAATTGAAGCGGACTATTCTCCATTAACGAAACATCCTGCTCGTAGCCATGACTAATAACTACTTCATCGACTTCTACAATCTGTTTTTCTCCCGTATCAGCATTCGTTAACTCCACTCTCTCAATCGCTGACTTCTGATCATTTGCTATCAGCTTTGTAATGGTCGTATTGAAGCAGCATTGCACATTACTTTCCATCAGCTTCGTAACATGAGCTTCATGCCCCTTCATCTGATCTTTGCGATACGTCAGTATCACTTGAGCAGCTACGCCTACTAATTCATTTGCCCAATCTAGAGCAGCGTTTCCACCGCCTGAGATCATTACCGTTTTATTATGGAAAGGTTTGAATGATTTGATCGTATAATGTAAATTACTAATTTCAAAGCGCTCTGCACCTTCTATTTCTAATTTTTGTGGTTTTAAAATTCCACTTCCAGTAGCGATAAATACGGTTTTGGAATAATGCTTCATTCCCGTAGATGTGTGAATAATAAATTGATTGTCTACTTTTTCGATACGTTCAACCTTCGTATCCAGCACAATTTCTGGATTGAACACCATCGCTTGCTTCGTTAATCGCTCAATTAACTGCGCACACGGAATGGGTGGAATCCCTCCAACATCCCATATTAATTTCTCAGGGTATACATGCAGCTTACCGCCAAGCTCAGGTTGGAAATCAATAATTTTAGTCTTCATTTCACGTAAACCACTGTAAAAAGCAGAATACAATCCTGAGGGACCTCCACCAATTATCGTTATATCGTATAGTTCTATATTATTCATTATTTTAACTCCTTATTTAAGTAGGTTATATTCGTATCCAAAATTTATCATTGACAATGTCGACTATAATTCTATATCATTATAACGAAAATGATAATCGTTATCAATTAGTTTTTTTGTTAATTTTCTTATTTCTCACAATTTATCTTCCTAAGGGGGAAAACAATGGTTCGCCTGCTTACCAAAGAACTTACTGTCGCATATGGAGAACATACTATTATTGATCAGCTTTCTGTGGAAATACCTGATCAAAAAATAACAGCTATTATTGGCTCTAATGGCTGTGGAAAATCTACATTACTTAAAGCAATGACAAGAATTATTGCGCATAAATCTGGTCAAATTGTGTTAGATGGAAAAACGATCGCTTCAGAGCATACAAAAATATTAGCGCAGAAGCTCGCCATCCTCCCACAAACACAAGAACATTCCTCTGGTCTAACGGTAGGTGAGCTTGTTTCATACGGAAGATTCCCTTATCAATCAGGCTTTGGTAGACTTTCAAAACAGGATTATGATGTGATTGATTGGGCACTCGAGGTAACAGGCACGAAAGATTATAAACATCGTAGTGTCGATGCCTTATCAGGTGGTCAGCGTCAACGTGTCTGGATTGCGATGGCGTTAGCGCAAGAGACAGATATGATCTTCCTTGATGAACCAACCACCTATCTTGATATGGCTCATCAGCTTGAAGTGCTTGAACTGCTGCAACAGCTTAATGTCAATCAGCAGCGAACAATCATTATGGTTTTACACGATTTAAATCATGCTGCTCGTTTTGCCGATTATGTGATTGCTATGCGAGATGGTCATATCGTGAAGCGTGGTAGTGCACAAGAAGTTATTACACATGAGGTTTTGAAGGAAGTCTATCATATCGATGCTGAGATCGGAACTGATCCGAGGACTGGCAAGCCAATGTGTATTACCTATGAGTTACTAAAAGGAGAGAATTAAATTGAGAAAAATATTTATGCCATTATTAATCGTATTCATGCTTGCCATCGCCGCTTGCGGTAGTAATAACACAACTAATACTACTAGTAACAGCACACCTAACAATTCTAGCAATGTTGCTGCGAATAATAGTCAGCAAGAAGAAACAACGACTACTGAGGCTCAACTCGTAACCTATGAATCTGAGGTTACTTTAGATTTCCAACTTCAACTTTTTGTTGATGGTTTTCTTGGAGAATAGGAAGTCATGATGAAGCGATCATGGCTGCAAATACCTTTCGCTCTTCAATTAGTTATTGCTGCTTGCTTAACTATTATTGTATTTCTCGTTGCGATCACGTTCGGAGCAGCGGAAACTACGCTTAGCGATGTATATCATGCTCTATTCACATCTGTCAGCAACGAGAAAATAACGATGCTTGAAGAAATCCGTATTCCTCGTGCTGTGGCAGCTATGCTCATTGGCGCAGCACTTGCCATCGCAGGTGCTATTATGCAAGGAACGACTCGCAATCCATTAGCAGATCCTGGATTATTGGGTTTATCTGCGGGAGCTAACTTAGCTCTCGCTGTATCTATTGTGCTACTCCCTACAATAAGTACGTTTACAACGGTTTGGGTTTGTTTTATCGGTGCTGGTATTAGCGTTATGCTAGTCCTGGCAATTGGTTCTGCCAAGCGCGGCGGCTTCTCTCCACTTCGGATTGTATTAGCTGGTGCTGCAATTACCGCTTTCCTTAGTGCGATAACAGAAGGCATTGGACTGCACTTTCAGATTACAAAGCGAGTTTCAATGTGGACTTCAGGTGGCTTGATTGGTACTACATGGTCACAAATAAGTATCATTACGCCATTTATCATTATTGGTATTCTTATTGCGCTTTACTATTCGAGATCATTAACGCTCTTAAGTTTAGATGAAGAAGCGGCTACTGGATTAGGACAGAAGGTAACTAGAGTGAAAATTATTTTGTTCACCGTAGTCGTTATATTAGCTGGTTCCTCCGTCGCCCTTGTTGGTAATATGGCCTTTATTGGTCTTATGATTCCGCATATGGTGCGAGCAGTTGTGGGTAATGATTATCGCTACATTTTGCCAATGTCAATCTTTATCGGTTCAACCTTTATGGTGCTTGCCGACTTACTCGGTAGAATTGTTACTTCACCATACGAAACGCCCGCAGCTGCCATCGTGGCAATTATGGGGCTTCCTTTCTTCTTACTTATCGTTCGCAAAGGAGGTCGCAGCTTCTAATGCTACTCGCTCGTCAAACAAGAAAGCAACGTCTTACTATGCTTGTCCTTACGATACTACTACTTGCTACATTTATTGTTGGCATAGGGACAGGATCGTCGGCCCTTGGCTTCGATCGTCTATTCCCTACATTGTTCGGTGACGGTAGTTTTAAAGAAAGCTTTACTTTATTCGAAGTGAGATTGCCCAGAATTATCGTTACGTTGCTTGCTGGTATGGCACTGGCACTATCCGGAGCAATTTTGCAAAGTGTAACGCGTAATGATCTCGCTGATCCAGGAATTATTGGCATACATTCAGGTGCTGGTATTGGTGTAGCGTTATTTTACTTGTATGTTCCAACACAAGTACTAAGCCTAACTTTTCTACTACCACTTGCAGCATTCGGTGGAGCAGTAATTACAGCGATTATCATCTATATTTTCTCTTATGAGAGAGGCACAGGACTACAGCCTATCCGCTTAATATTAATCGGTGTCGGCGTTTCGATGGCATTGTCTGGCATTATGATTTTTATATTCTCTGCTGTTGATCCGTTCAAGGTTGAATTTATTACGAAATGGATGTCGGGTAATATATGGGGGGCCGATTGGCCGTATATATGGTCGTTACTGCCGTGGTTATTACTATTAATTCCGTATACGTTATACAAAGCTAACCGACTCAATATTCTCACCATGAGTGAACCAGCAGCAATTGGACTTGGTATCTCTTTGAATAGAGAACGTATCACATTAATGTTAACTGCTGTCGCATTAGCTGCTTCTGCTGTTTCTGTTGCTGGTAGTGTAGCCTTTGTTGGATTAATGGCTCCGCATATCGCTAAAGCGATTGTTGGTCCAAGACATCAGTTATTTATGCCCGTATGTTTACTGCTTGGCGGACTCTTATTAATAATTGCTGATCTACTTAGTCGTCTATTATTTCAACCGACAAGTTTACCAGCAGGGATTATGGTCGCGATTATCGGTGCGCCATACTTCGTCTATTTACTAATGAGAAAAATTTAGTTAGATAATGAAAGAGCTCGCAGTAAAGTATCTACCTGCTTACCTATAAGTTATTATAAGAGGTTTTTCAAAGAGGAGAGAATTATATTGAGAAAAGTATTCATGCCACTATTAATCGTATTCATGCTTATCATCGCCGCTTGCGGGAGTAATAACACAACGAATAATCCGAGTAGCAACACTAGCAATGCTACTACATCTAATAGCAATAGCAATGCAGCAAATAATAGTCAGCAAGAAGCAGCTACTACTGAACCTCAAATGGTAACCTATCAGTCTGAGTATGGTCCTATTAAAGTACCTGCTCATCCGCAGCGCGTTGTCATGCTTTCATCTGGTTATGTTGGTAACGTACTAGCATTAGGTGTCCCTGTTGTTGGCGTTGACAGCTGGGCAATTGGTAGTTCACTCTTTACAGATCAACTAAAGGATGTCGCAATTATATCAGAGGATGATGTTGAAGGCGTTCTTAACCTCGAACCAGATTTAATTATTGCGTCTTCAACTACAGCAAATTTAGAGAAGTATAAGGAAATTGCTCCGACGATTACTTATACTTACAATGCTTTAGATTATTTATCTCAACATGTTGAAATTGGTAAATTAGTAGGTAAAGAGGCTGAGGCTCAAGACTGGGTTGATGACTTCAAAGCTCGTGCCAAGCAGGCTGGTCAAGATGCGAAAGCTAAGCACGGTGATGAGGTGACAGTGACCGTTATTGAACACTATGCCAAACAAATGGCTGTATTCGGCAATAACTGGGGACGTGGAACAGAAGTACTTTATCAAGAAATGGGGCTTGGTATGACAGATAAAGTAGCTGAGATGGCACTTGCCGATGGCTACTATGCACTATCTGTAGAAGTACTTCCAGAATATGCTGGTGATTTTATTGTACTAAGTGATGACGGTTCTGATAATTCATTCAAAGAAACAGATACTTTCAAAAACATTCCTGCTGTAAGTAATGGTCATGTTATCGAAGCTAACGCTGCAGATTTCTTCTTTAATGATCCGATTACTTTAGAGTTCCAACTTCAATTGTTTATTAACGGTTTTCTTGGAAATTAGAATGTTAAGATGAATAAAGAGCTTGCGAGTTAATTAGTCTACCTCCATCATTCTGAAGGTAAATTAGTCAAAACTCGCAAGCTCTTTCTATGATCCGTATATTGTTTCGCGTGAAAGAATACTATCTGAACAAGCTTTATAGACAACTATAGACTATATTACGTAAACGCAAATGATGTTCAACTTCCATATTAGGAATACGTTGATGCATATAGACGATAGATAATTGCTCTGCAGGATCGATTAATGCGTATGTGCCTGACATACCTGTCCAACCAAATTCACCTATAGAACCACCAAAATGCGCTGCCGCAGGATCAATCAACGTCCTTACTCCTAGACCGTACCCATAGCCAGCAGTGTATGGATTGGTAAAGTCCTCTAATTGAGCAGCATTAAGCTGATTACTACGAATAAGATCAATCGTCTTCTTACCAATGATTTGATCCTTACCCAATCCGCCGCCATTTGCAAGCATTTGAGCAAATTTCGTATAGTCTCTTGGTGTAGAGTATATTCCCAAACCACCGCCGTTATAAATAGCTGATGGCTCGAAATTTTCATCTCCACGAGCCCACGCAGGTGCCAATTCGTTGCTAGTATTCAACTCATATAAAGGTACTAATCGAGCTTGTATATCGTTTTTGAAACGATATCCAGTATCATTCATCTGAAGTGGATCCAGTAGCTCCTGCTGAATAAATTGCTCAATCGTTACTCCACTTATAACTTCAACTAATCTCGCTACAATATCATGTGAATACCCATATGCATAGCGGGTTCCCGGCTCGAATAATAACGGTGCTTTGGCAATCTCCTTAATCAGTTGCTCTAATGTATAAGGACCTTGCTTGCTAAGATTACCCGTTAGCTTAGATAACTCTTGATGCGTTTTCGATTCGCCCCATTCGTATGGAATTCCTGAAGTCATCGCAAAAATATGTTTTACGAGGATTGGATTTTGAGCAGGTTTCACATGTACATTTCCGTTCAATGAAGTATGAACGACTTGCATATCTTTGAATTCAGGTAAATATAGATGCAATGGATCGTTCAACAGAAACTTACCTCGTTCAAAGAGTAACATTGCCGCTGTACATACAATTACTTTCGTCGTCGAGTATTGTCGATGAATGCTTCGATCATTCATCAATACCTTTTGCTCACGGTCAGCATAACCATAATAACCCTCATACATAAGTTCACCATTTTTCGTAACGACACAACCACAGCCTACGATGTCCTTATCTACAAATCCTTGTAATAAACGATCGATATTATGTAATCTATTCATACTATATGCCTCCTCATCGTTAGTTCACTTGGATAGCCCTCTATTCTAGTTTTCTCTTCGATTACATCATGTGATTGTAATATTTTAACATAAAATATTACACATATTCTGACTTCAGATGATTAATCATCCGCCGTATCGCATCGGCTACTACTTCCGGCTGCTCAGTCGGCACATGTCGATCACTATTAGGTGCTACTATAAGTAAACCTTCCTCCGATAATTTTTTCATATGTGCTGCTAGAGCATACCTTGCCTGCTTCAAATCATTCGAATCATCAACCATTTTACCGCCAATAATAACGGTAACAGGAATGTTTTTATAAGATTTTACTTTACGAACTTGGTTAAATGCTTGTTCAATATGAGCTTGCTCATTAGCTATTGTTTTCACTGTTTTGTTCAACGCGATTAACGTCCATATTTGTTGACGAATTGCCAGCGGATAATGATTGAATAATTGATGCAAAGGACGCTGTAATCTAAGTAATCCTTTTGCAACTCCAAAATAATTTAACAGCGTGTAGCGTTTATACCGCTTCTGTATTTTCAGTTGTTCTTTCATATACTGCTCAGGAAATTTATTCGTATGCTCGTCTTCATGTAATGCATCAACTAGAATAATACCGCTTACCTGCTTAGGATAACGATATGCGAACAAACGTGCATTAAGCGCACCATAACCATGACCTACAATAATAACAGGACCTGTAATCTTTTCTGCTAATAACAATTGATGTAAATCATCAACATGATCCATTCTCGTTCTTGGATAGCTGCCACTATCACTAAAGCCATACCCTGCGCGATCATAGGTAACAACTTTAGAGAAATGTTCCACCCGCTCCGCCACCATATGCCATGTAAGTGAGGAAGCACCGTATTCACTACCGTGATCGAATACAACGGTAGGCGCTTCTCTTTGACCTGTTACATGGATATGTAACTTTCTATGGCCAATAGTGTGTAATCTACCTGCATAATGATATCTATTCTGATTACGTCTATTCATTAGCATTTGAATCCATAGTAATGCTAGAATGACCGCTACTATACTACATCCGATAATAACCATACTGCACTTCCTTTACTCTATAGATAACCCTATAACTTTTCTCATCTATCATTCTAACAATTAATTAGAAGGTTTGCATCAGTCATCATACCCCATAATGTAACAAATGATATAGCCGCTATTGTATTTTAGTTGTATATTAATGTTATTGTTGTCTACGACCGACATTCTAAAACTATTTGCTTCAATTGATATTTTTTTTGGTTAACAATGCTACATTATTCACCGATCAATGGCTTAGCTTTATTCCAGGCGGATTTGATAAAAACATTGGGATTTCTCAATTGTGGGCACGACACTTCACAGTTGGAGGCATTCTTTATTAGTTCGATGGAAGCCCTACAGAAGCAAGGTTCTCTATTACAGTATCGGTTCAAGTTACTATTACGATCGACAATGGAGTAGCTTCTATCTACTATGACGGTACACTTATGAACAGCTTCAACAATTTCAAAGACCTATTTACAGGTGATACCGCAGAGGCCGCTCTTGGTGTGAATTACTGGGACACTCCAGTTATAGGAACTGTTAACGATCTAAAAATCTTTGACTATGCTCTATCAGATGCTGATGTTAAAGCTTTAAATTAGTTTAACACAACAAAAAGCCTACTATGTCATTTACGTTGGACAACGTATAGACATAGTAGGCTTTCTTATTAATTACGTTAACTACTCTCACTATAAGTAACGATAGCGAGCATTTTTCATCCATTGAATTATTGAACGGTTAGATTGTACGTAGAGATTTTATCTGTAATAGCTTTTGCTGCACTATCTAATGCCGCTTGAGGTTCTTTAATTCCTGTTAATGCTTCTTCAATAGCACTTTCAACGATTTGACGAGCTTCAGGGAATACACCCATTACTGCCCCATTAGATGCTGTACTAGGCTTAGATGCATGAAGCTGATCGATAGCAGTTTGGAATTGCGGATACTTTGCTAGATTATCAATAATAAGCTGTTGATCATAAGCCTTCTTCGTAATTGGGAAGTAGCCAGTATTCACATTCCAATAAGCTTGTGTTTCTGGCTTCGCTAAATATTTAATAAATTCCCATGCCGCTTGTTGTTCCTCATCGGATTTATTGTTCATGATCCATAGGCTTGCTCCACCTACAATAATCCCGCCGTCAGCAGCCCCTTCAGCTTTAGGCAGAAAGCCTGTGCCGATCTCAAACTGACCCTCTGCCGCATCTACCATGCCCCGAAGTGACGCAGTTGAATCCAACGTCATCGCTATTTGTCCTGCAAGGAATGCTTTTTTCGTATCAGCTGTAGCACGACCAAGATTCAAAACATTTCCACTGTCTACAAGTTCTTTCCACCAAGTAAGTGTTTGTAAACCAACTTCATTATTAAGTAATGATTCCGTTGCTGCCGCAGAACGACCATTACCATTATTCAAATAGTCGCTACCTTGATTTGCAAAAAACTGTTCCATGAACCAACCATAGATTGCGAAGGATGCACCAGCCTGTCCGTTCACTGTCAGTTTTTCAGCGTATTCCTTAACGTCCTCAAAGGTAGCCGGTGCTTTTTCTGGATCGAGACCAGCTGCCTTAAATAAATCTTTGTTATAGTAAAGAATAGCATTAGACGTGTTGAAAGGCATGGAATGCAGTTGTCCATCAAATGTGTAATAGTTCGTAATATTTTCTTCAAGCTGAGACATATCAAAGCCCTCTGCATCTACAAACTTTTGCATCGGCGTTGTAGACTTAGAATCAATCATAAAGCGTGATCCAATTTCGTACACTTGAATCAGGGAAGGACCTGTCTTAGAATCCATAGATGCCTTCATTTTATTTAAGCTTTCATCGTAAGATCCTTGATAAATTTCTTCAACAATAATATTAGATTGAGAGGCATTGAAATCAGTCACTAATTGTGTGACTGCACTACCAAGCTCACCACCCATAGAATGCCACCATACCACTTTAACTGGATCATTCGATGTAGCTGCTGGAGTTGGTGTTGCTTTGGTTTGGGATGCATCTGTTACGTCGCTAGTTTTGTTAGACGCATTATTTCCGCTATTTCCTCCGTTTGCACCACAAGCTGTAACAAAGATAAGCATTACAGCCATAATGACAGTCAAACTTAATTTCAATTTTGCTCTCATTCTTGTTTCTCTCCCTTTATCTCGTTTTTTATTTATATGGATCGCCTTACGGCGTTGCCACTGAGGCTATGTACTACTTCATCCTTTTACTGCACCTGCTGTAATTCCTCGAACCAACTGCTTCAAGCCAAGCACTAACAGTAAGAGCGAAGGGAGCAGAACGACCATAACACCTGCCAGCAAATTGTTCCAAGAGCTCATTTCTTCGAACTGCAACATACTAACCCCAATTTGTACAGTACGCATTTTTTCACTATTCGTCGTTAAAAGCGGCCATAGATACATATTCCATGAATTAAGAAATACATAGACAGATAAGGATGCAATTGCTGGACGGGATAATGGTAATACAATTGTGGCATAGTGACGTAGATGTCCCGCTCCATCTATCCGAGCTGCTTCGAATAATTCCTTAGGTAGCTGGAGAAAAAACTGCCGAAGCAGAAACACACCAAACGCTGATGCTAGAAAAGGAATTGTGAGACCCTGGTAAGAATCAAGCCAATCCCAAGATTTAATCGTCAAATAATTAGGGATAATGGTTACCTCCCACGGAACCATCATCGTAGACAGAAACAAAATAAACCAAAATTTTTTGAACGGAAATTCGATATAGACGAAGGCATATGCTGCCATTGAAGCGATACATACTTGTCCCACCATAATAGCTGTTGCAGTAATGAAACTATTGCTAATAAACGTCCCGACCGGTATTAAGCTAAATACATTCTCAATATTACCGAAGTACCATGATTCTGGAATAAGCTTTGGTGGATACAGTGTTGATTGCGCAGGATTCATAAATGCTTGCAGCACTGTATACAATAGTGGAAAAAGTACAATCACTGCAAACATGACTAACAGAATATAAACGAGCGAGTGATTCATAATATTCGTTGTTTTTCTCATTGATAGTGCACCTTCTTCTCTACAAATGCGAATTGAATGATAGTAAGCAGCAGCACTATCGCAAACAACACTAGTGCTAATGCACTTCCTGTGCCGTACTGATAATTAACGAAAGCTTCCTTATAAATGGAGTAAACTAACACTTCCGTTGAGCCTGCCGGACCACCCTTCGTAAGCAAATGAACTTGCCCAAACGATTGGAAAGCACCAATGATCGAAATAACTGAGAGGAAAAATAATGTTGGTGATAAAAGAGGTAATACAATACGTACAAATGCTGTAAGCGGTCCAGCTCCATCTATTTTGGCACTTTCCACCAAGTCATCTGGAATCCCCTGTAAGCCACTAAGCACAATGATGTAATTGAAGCCAAAGTTCATCCATACTGTCATGATTGATATCGATAGTAGTGCTATTGACGGATCTGGCAGCCATTGTATCGGTGAGATACCAACTAGCGATAATAAATAATTGAATACCCCTAGTGTCGGATGGAATAAGATAAGCCAAATTACCGCAGACGTACTAACTGACATCGCAAGCGGCATAGAAAACATAAATTGAAATATGCGCATGCCAGGTAATTTAATATGAGTAAGTGCAGCAGTTATAATCGCTAACACAATGCCTGCAGGTACAGTCAACAATGTAAATAGGCCCGTTACTTTCAAACTGTTCCATAATAACTCGGAAGCAAACAATGTTGTAAAGTTATCAAAACCTACAAATGCAGCAACTCTGCCTCTTGGATCTGTTAAGTGAAAGCTTAAGTAGACTGATTTGACTAATGGATAAAATAAAAATAGGCTAAACAGCAGTAATGACGGTGCTAGAAACAAATATCCGAGCGAGCTTTCCTTGATTTTTCTTAGCTTGTTAGACTTTACGCGCACTCTAACAAGGTTTCCACTTTTCAATCTCTGTAGCGTCAATTCCCCGTCTCTCATTTCCATCTCCTTATTACCACCTTCATATTTATCTACTCTATCTATCATAAAGGTGATTTGTTAATTGACTGTTATTGCAGCATTAAGATTTTGTGTGCATAATTGTTAAATTTATGTAATTTTATGAGCAGGCAAAACAAAAAAAAGAAGACATCACTGCATAAACACAGTGACATCCTCTTCTTGATAAGCAACTTTACTTTCAAAACTTTACTTATTTGTTATTGCAAGAAAGTTAATGATCATCTGAGCTAGCTCAGCTCTTGTTAATTGTCCTTGCGGATCAACAGTATGACCATTTTTACCTTGGATTAAGGACAACGCTTGAGCTTCACGAATATCGTTCAATGCCCACTTGGAAACATGATTCATATCCGTAAATTCTGCTTGTTCGGCTACATTTACTTTTTTGTCTGGATTAAGAGTACGATATGCTCTCATTAACATAACGACCGCTTCTTCACGAGTTACTTTATCCAATGGACGGAATTCATTATTATTACCTTGAACGATACCTAGTCCACTTGCTACAGTTACAAATCCAGCATAATAAGTATTGCTATTAACATCTGTAAATTGGTCACTAGCTTGTGGATCATAAATACCTAGTGATCTTATTAGAGCTGTTGCAAAATCAGCACGTTGGACATTTGCTTGAGGACTGTAATTGCTAGCAGATGTTCCATTCACGATATGGTTAGCTGCTAGAATGGAAATGCTGCGCTCTGCCCAATGATCAACGGTATCTTGGAATGCTTTCACATATTCCGCTACAAAGAATTGTCCCGATTGCGTAACATCAACTGAAATCGTAAGACCATCTACTTTACCGCCGACATAGACCGGTTGCCCATCGACTAGTTGATATACCCCTACAAAATCAGCATCTAGTGAAGTAATATCCAACACAAGTATCATCTTACCTTCAACTTCTCTAGATTCAGCTGCATTGACTAGATTAGTTGCTGTCAGCTTAACATCTAGAATATTACTTGCATGTTGGAATTCTTTTGCTAATTTATCCGTAGTTCCTGATTGTCCCTTCGAAGCTACAGTAATTTTCAACGACTCATCGCTAGCTAATCCACTCCAAGTTGAAGATGGAATAGTAATCGTTTGCCCGCCTACTATAATTTCTAGATCATGCTCATTCTGAGCTAATTGTGCAATAGCTTCTTTCGTTATCACAATGTCGACTGGCGTTCCATTCGTACTACTAACAGTAATAGAAGTGCTTCCCGACTCATCAGAACCAACATCTTTAATGTCGACCGTAATCGTATTGTTTGAAGCTTCTGGTTTGTTCTCAGTTTCATCTGGAGTTGGCGTTGACGGATTTGTGCCCGTTGACCCGCCTACTGTTGTAAAGTTCCAAATTGGTGAAACTAATTTACCTGAGAATTGGTCCGTTATTTCAACATACCATTCATAGTTTGTACTTTTCTGTAATTTCTCCCATTGAATCGAAGCTTCCGATCCACTAGCAACATTAGTAACCTCACCAATGACTTGCGCCGTGTGGATATTCACTTCAAAATAATCGGTAGCAACACGTTTGTTCATAACACCTAAATCTACATCCATATCGAATTCATCTTTACCTGGATATTCTGTCGGATCGTAGTAATTGTAATCATCCAAATATGGTGAGTACGTTTTGACATGAATTTGGTCATTATCTAGATCAAATTGAAGTAGACGAATATAACCTAATCCACCCATTTCGGCACCTTGATAATCGGCTAACATTTGATAAACTTTACGATCTATAATGCCATCACCATTATCATCGATTTCATCTACAAGAGTTTCCGCATCATGATAGTGACCGCTCAACGTAGCTATAACGTTAGGATATGGTACAACAACTTGCTCATATATTTCATCGGCAATTGGTGCACGATTATTAGAAACTAGCATATATTCATGGAACGCTAGAATAGCTTTCCGTTCCGGATGATCCTTCACAACCTGTTCAACCCAATCAATTTCTGCATCACCAATGTTCCAGCCCATATATACGATAATAAAATCAATACCGCCAGCAGAGATCAGATCATAGTGACCACGGTTATTTTGATACGATCCACCGTAAGTCTCCATATCTTTGAAGCGATCTTCACCGTAATGCTTCCAATAGTATGAGTAATCCCCGGTTTGATGATCAACATCATGGTTACCTGCTAATACACCGTACGGAATTTTTGCTTTCTCGATTGTTTCCATCGCTTTATTCGCAGCTTCCCATTGATAATCTTGATCCGCATCATCAACGATATCGCCCGTATGAATGATATAACGAATATCCATCGCCTCTTGGTTATCTACAACCCACTGCGTATTGGTCTCATAGATTTCAGGATAACTCTCTGAGTAATATTGTGTATCCGACATCCATATAAAGGAGAAGTCATATTCATCCTCAGTTACTGGTCGTTCATCCTGCACCATCACATTAATGACACCATTGTCATTATAGTCCCCTGCAGCAACTTTAGCTTCTAGCTTAAAGTCTTCTAGTCCAGCAATATGTCTGTCCAGTAAACCCCATTCTTCAACAGTAGGATTCCAAGCGTATAAGCTCACTTTTCTTCCTTCTAATGAATTCCCCTGCCAGTTAATCTCCACTTCATCAGTAGCAACTACAGATGAATCAAACTTGATCTCAAAACGTTGGTATGGGAACTGTTCCGTAGCATCCGTCGTATAGTATTTGCTATCTACTGCACTAATTTCTTGCAATGCCGTTGAACTCATCTTCGTCTCAGCTGAAGGTACTTTTTGCTTCGGCGGCTCTACAGTAGATCCACCATAATAAGCGTTAAAGCCCGCTGTACGTTTACTGTCATAATGGAAGCCACGTTTGAATAGAACCGACATTGCATCCTCTTGCGGATCAGTAACTTTAACCTTTAATGTCGGTGCTAGTCCAACATTTTTACTACCTGATAGCGGAGTAATCAGCTCGACCGCATTTGGGTTATCATTATCAATTGTAAATGTGACCGTTTCAACTGTGCGATTACCTACGGCATCCGTTGCTGTCACTGCAAATGAATAGGCTCCTGAAGCTAATGTACCCGTTGAAGTTTCATATGGCAACTCAATAATGTCACCATTTAATGTTGCCTCAACAGATTGAACACCAGCATAATTATCGGTAACTACTGTATCCAATGTAAACTCACCATGTAATACTTCATCATTAGTAATCGAAGGTACAATTGTGGGTGCTGTATTATCAACAATAACGGTTTGTTCAACTTCTTCATTACCCGCTACTACTTTAACAATATGCTCACCATCTTCTGTTTCAAGCGTGTTCCAGTCATAAGCAAGTGCCTGTAAGCTGTCGCTTGATAGTTCAAAATTGAATGCCAATGCCTCATTCATACCTGCGCTATCACCCATCTTGATGACAGTATCCTTATTATTGAAAGCTGGATCATAAATATTAGTGCCATCCGCTAATATTAGACGAACATTGCGTACTTTGAAATCATCTTTATTTTCTTCTGGACGATCATCGAAAGGACCAGACTTCGTACCTGCACGAATAGCAATTTCATTATTGCCAAACGCTAATCGCTCTGCTTCAATTGGAACTTTAATTGTTGTAAATGTGTTAATAGGATCAAGGAATGTATGCAGAATTTCCGTACCCATCGTAACGCCGTTTTTGAAGTAATAATTGACATCGTTCGCTTCAAATACGAAATACGCATCCGTTTCTAATGCTGCATAAGTATCCAAAGCCTCTTGTTCATCAACAAACAGTTGTAATTGTTCTGGAGTTAATGTACTTGAAGCACCTTTCAAAGTTGTAATGCCATTTACGATTTGATTATTATTCATATTCAATCGTGTACTATCATCTTTGCTGTTATTCGTAATATTTACTGTATAGGTAGAAGACGTTAAGCTATGCGGACCATCCGAATATTCGAAATAATACGTCACATCATTGCGTCCAATAAATTCAGTCGAGTTGACCGTATACGTAAATTGATCTGTTCTATTCTCATCGTATAAATAGCGCTCTGAATATGCGGAATCTTTATCAGTCTTGTAGTATAGAACAGCAGATTTCACACTTTCATTATCTGTAATTTCTGCTTGTATCGTAAGATCAGTGATTGCATCAACTTCAGTAACATTAGTTAGATTAATAAATACAGGTTCTTCGTTATCTTCAATTGTTTTCATAGGAACTGCCGGCACTTGATTCGGCAATACAAATCCAGGTGAAGAATCAATCGTACCTACTGCAAATTCAAACATATCTGTGTTGCCCACTTGATATTGATAGTGACTACCTTTGTTAACAACATTCGTAATTGAACCATCATAATAGGCCACAGAAATATCTTGATGTGTATTCGTACCGATAGCGATACCACGTCTAGAGCCATTCGCCAGTCCATCATTGTACAATTTAACGATATTTTCATTTTCAATTAGATTTGTCTGGAATTCTTTATTAAAGTCTGCAACCGTTAAACTTCCATTCGCAGAGTTAATATTCCAAAATACCATTGTATCCATTGCTTTAATAATAATATCCTCTTGCTTTGTAGCCCATACGACGTCAGCTATTCTACCGTTATCCGTATAGATGTAGTACAATTTGTAATCCTTAAAGTTAATGTCTTTATCTGTATTGTTGTAAATCTCAATAAACTCGTAAGCATCACTTCCACCTACATTATTACTGTTCGGCAGTAGCTCTGTTACGAGCATAATTGGAGCATCTTCACTAGTTGCGTCAGGATCAACAATCGTAATGTCATAGACTGGAGTTACGATTGGTGCTTGATCATCACCTACTACTTCTATGTAGTACGTTAGCTTATTATGGGATGTCAATTGGCTACTTACGATCGTAGCGCTTTGCTCAGTTAATGTACTACCTGCCATTTCCATTTCCGTGTAATCTGTCTCATCATCGAATTTATAATATACTTTTCCATCAACTGTACTTGTAGCATTAGAAATCGCTACCTCAATCACAAAATCATTCGTAGAGATCAAGCGATATGTGCTCGGAGTATGTTGTAAGTCAATTGGTACCTCTGTAACAATCTCATCAAGACGTAATAATTGATCTGGTGATATAACACCAGGAGAAGCATCAATTGTACCTGGATTGTCCATCATGACCATAGCTGTATCACCCGCATTAGGCATACGATAGAAAATACCTTTGTCTGGCTTCGTTTGTTCATCGTTTTGATATGAGGCTTGAGAAATTATTGTACCTTTATTATTCTCATCTAAAACTGTTGGATCAACAATTGCTAACGTTCTTGCTGCGCTATTAATCATTCCACCAGTAGTCTCAACTTTAAACAGATTCGTCCCTTCAACAAATTGAGTTTTGTAATTGCTATTGAATTGGTCGAGTGTCACCTTCTCGATAGCTTCATATTGTACCCATAATACGATAGCGTCGTGTGCCGGAATAAGTACACTCTCATAGGAAGCTAATACATTCCAGTGTATATCTTTCGCATCGTAACGATAGCGTAGTTCATAATCTTTGAACTCAATTGCCTCATCCGTATTATTATATATTTCAACAAATTCATAAGCATCGTTCTTATCTACATTGGCTGTATCAGGTACCAATTCTGTAATAAGTAGATCTGGTTTACCGTTTTTACTTGCAAAGCTCATGCCAACTGGTGTCATACTGAAAATCATAGCTACCATTAACAAAATAGCTATTCCTTTACGATGTTTAACTGCATACATGAATAAATTCCCCCTAATATTGATAAGTACAATGATAGAGGATGTATGTCATCACTATGTTTATTTCATATTAAGGTTCAGTAAAGACTGGTACAACTATTAGATCCACTTGGCACAACACAAAAAAGGAGCATGGATATAATCCCATGCTCCCAATGACTTATCTAACGAAACAATTACTTTCTTCTGCTCGTAGTTGTTTCCCACATATCTGTAAGCCAAGCGTCAAAGCCTTCGCCTTTATCACCTTCGTAAGTATCATAAATATCCGAACGCATCTTTTGTAGCTTTTCTTTAAACTCTTCGAATGTATGACCTTCTGGTAAGCTCTTCTTAATTCTTAGCAAAATCTTACGAAGATTTTTGAATAGCTCTCCCTTACTTTTCACTGGCATTTGTACATCTTCGCCCATTTTTTTCAGCGTGCGGAATGCAGCTTCACGAACTTGGGATACTTGATCGCCTGTCAGAACATGCTGTAAAACTTTAATTGTCTCATCGGAGTTCCACCCAGCCAATTCATTAACAGCATCCAAACGATCTTTCCAGTTTGCAGTACGATTAACTGCTTTCTTAAGTTCTTCAAAATTTTCTGGAAGCTCACCAACAGCTTCATGGTTTTTATTATTCAAAATTCAATCTCCTTAATCATCGCCGCAATGGCATAATGATAAATTACATACTATTAGTTTCTATTATAGCACGAACGCAACTATTCTACCCACACTTGTTGATTAGTTTTTGATCGACTCAGCTGCAGCATTTAAAGCTCCAATAACTTTATCACACCAGCTATCAAATTCAGGATCATCCGTCTGGTGCTCAGGATGAGCTAATATATATTCGATCGTTTGCTTAATTCCTTGATCTAGTCGCGTTGTTGCAACAAACTCAGGAACAAGTCTTTTCAGCTTCGAGTTATCAAAAACGACAGAATTGGCCTTATCGCCTAATAATCCACCACTAAACTCTTCATCGCATTCCGCCAAAAATGATGATGCAACGTGAACGCTATTTAGCTTCACCCCAAGAGCATCTGCAATAATTTCATATATTTGATTCCATGTGACCGTCTCATCCGAAGTAATCTGTACTGCTTCACCAATGGCATGAATATTACCCATTAATCCAATAAAGCCATTAGCAAAATCACTATTATGCGTCATCGTCCATAGCGAAGTACCGTCACCATGAATAATAACAGGCTTATTCTCAAGCATACGCTTCGCAACCTGCCATGATCCTTTTCTACCGTGTACACCAAGTGGAATCGAACGTTCATCATACGTATGACTTGGTCTAATAATCGTAATTGGGAATCCATTATCTCGATACTGCTTGACCAAATACTCCTCGCAAGCAATCTTATTGCGTGAGTATTCCCAGTAAGGATTCGATAATGGCGTGCCCTCCGTAATTCTATAATCAGATAGTGGAGTCTGATAAGCAGACGCCGAGCTAATAAATATAAACTGTTTTGTCTTACCGTTGAACAAGCGATAATCTCGTTCCAGCTGAGCTGGTTCAAATGCTATAAAGTCAGCAACAACATCAAACTCTAAATGTTCAATGAGCTTTGCTACTTGCACTTCATTATTAATATCTGCTTGAATGACATTGACACCTTCTGGTAGAGCATTGTTGCGATTACCTCGATTCAAGAGATATAGCTCATGTCCTTGCGCTAATAATTGCTCTGTAATTGCCGAGCTAATCGTACCTGTCCCTCCAATAAATAGTGCTTTCATCTATCCACCTCCAGAGTGTTTTCAACATAACATCATTGCTTTACTTCCCTCTTACGTTATCATGTATGCGTTACCAAGACAATATGTAAAACCTATCAATTACTTTTCGGCGAAAACTGATAGATTTAATCTAACCAATGAGCAGGAATCGTTAGCGCAGATGGCAATTGAGTTTCACTATCACCATTAGCGGAATTGACTTGTGCTTGCGTAAGAAAGATACTGCCTATAAGATTAGCTCCACTGAGATTAGCATCTCTTAAGTCTGCACCAATCAGATCTGTTTTTCTCATATCCGCTTGTCTAAGATCCGCTGCAATAAATAATACGCCTCTTAAATTAGCTCCTTTAAGACTAGCTCCTTTTAACTTTGCACCAATACAATCTCTTCCTCTAATAATTTTACTATGTTTACTATTTTGGGGACCTATTTTGACTTTGGCACGTACTAGTTCACTCGTTTGCAGCAGTAAGTCATTCACAAATGCTCTATGAGTTGGTACATGGAGTTCTAGCAGTGTTGTCGTATTGAGATTTGTAAGTTGTTCCGTTTCTACTATAGCCTTTTGTAATTGTTCATAAATAGGATGAGTATCCTCTAGACTAAGTGCTTCTGTTAAGTAATAAAGCATTTCATGCAGCTGTTGCATAACTGGTAAAACGTCGAACATTTCCTTCGCTAACTCTGGGTTATCTCGCCAGTTTTTTCCGTTATACGTCATTCGAGAAACTTTCTGACCTGCTCCAAAACATTCATATACTGTACAGCCCCGCAAGCCACTACTTCTTAATTTTTGGTGGATACCACAACGATAATCCGCTTGTAGATGATGACATGGCGTCCCTCCGTCTTTATTAAAAGCGAAGTCAGCAGATTTGGCATAAGGTAACGCCACACAGCATAAACCAAAGCATTGTTCACAATCTGCACGATATGGATTTGGGCTATTGACGTTATCTATTAATCGTTGAAACACAATATTGTACACATCCCTTTACTAGCATCTATCAAAATTAATATTACCATTTAAATGAAATGTTGGGATATTTGTTTTAACTATGACACTTGCTAGCTAAATATTACAAATGAAGAGATGATGTCTTGGTGCATCATCTCTTCATTTATACACATTACTTTTTACTTGAATAAGGTTATTCTAATCCCGCGATCCAAGGTGATAATCGCAAGCTTACATCACTAGTATTTATTACGGCTCCAACTGTAAACCCAGTGAGGTTTTGAGATCTAAAGTTAATTGGGAAAGCATCATTTACACTGCCTGTTCCAGTAACTCGACCACCGAGTGATGATCCATTGATCTGATTGTATACAGCTAGATAATATACACTATTATCTAATAGTGTTATAGGTGCAGTTAATGGCAAGATGAACAGACCTGGAGATATGGTCATTGATACCGTTGTCACAGCAATAACCGTAGCTGTTGTTGAGCCTACAGGCTGTAAGACTGCCATTTGAAAACTTCCCGTATTGCCGCCTAGTTGAGTAACAAAGGTTGCAAGTCTGCTAATCGTTGTGTCCTGCCCATTATATACAAGGGCTCCAATAGCTTGGTTGTTTCCTGAACCTGCGTTAAATGAAATTAACGTGTCTATGTCGCCTACATTTAACGTTTCAATATATGGCGTATCTTCTCCCGTTGCTCCTGTTGTCCCTGTTGCTCCCGTTGCTCCTGTTGCTCCTGTTGTCCCTGTTGCTCCTGTTGCTCCTGTTGCTCCTGTTGCTCCGGTTGCTCCTGTTGCTCCTGTTGCTCCGGTTGCTCCTGTTGCTCCTGTTGCTCCGGTTGCTCCTGTTGCTCCTGTTGCTCCGGTTGCTCCGGTTGCTCCTGTTGCTCCTGTTGCTCCGGTTGCTCCTGTTGCTCCCCCTGCGGCTCCCGTTTCTCCTACGGCTCCTGTTTCTCCTGTTGCTCCCGTTGCTCCTGTTGCTCCTGTTGCTCCTGTTGCTCCCGTTTCACCACTATCTCCTGTTGCTCCTGTTTCTCCTGTTGATCCCCCTGCAGGTCCTGTCGCTCCCGTTGTTCCCGTTGCTCCCGTTGCTCCTGTTGCTCCTGCTACTCCAGTTGCTCCTGTTGCTCCCGTTGCTCCTGTTGCTCCCGTTGCTCCTGTTGCTCCTGTTGCTCCGGTTGCTCCTGTTGCTCCTGCTACTCCAGTTGCTCCTGTTGCTCCCGTTGCTCCTGCTACTCCAGTTGCTCCTGTTGCTCCCGTTGCTCCGGTATTTCCTGTTGCTCCCGTTGCTCCGGTATTTCCTCTGTCACCTTTTTCTCCTTTATATCCACGTGGTCCTCGCTTACCTCTATATCCTCTTTTACAACATTTCTCACATACCTTATGATTCTGCTTACACCTATAATCCTTATTACAGCAGCCTCTGTCTCTTCTTAGAGATTCATTTCTTTTTTTATTGCATTTTTTGTATTTACTCTGTTTCTTCTTGCATGAACTACTACGATAACTGGACTTTTTCAATTGCAGACACCTAGAACACCTTCTCAAGCGAATCATATTTTTAGTTGAACAATTATTTTCAACATACAACACCTCCATGTACATATATATGAGGTTGTATTAAGGTTGGATTGGGTAGATACCACCATGAATTTCACTTTGGGTATGAATCCAACATATCTACATTGTTTCGATGACATCATAGATATCCTAATTACGGAAGACTTAACTCTTTCAAAATAGAGAAAAACAGGTTGTATCTAAGAGTCAATGACTCACGATTCCAACCTGTCTCAATTTAATTTTCCCGTATATTATTCGTACTTCCCTGTGTATTTAGGAGAAATAAGTTCAACACCTATTATCAGTCTTAGCGAAAATAATTTCAGGAACTATTTGTGCCCAGTATACAGATATTTTTGATTCTGCATTTGCTTCTTTTGAGCCTGGTTCATAAGCATCAATTAAGTTACCTGAATCCAACTGATCATTACTAAACATATAGTTGGCGTTTCCATAGAATAGAGATTCAATATATACTGATTCCTCTGTGTTGCTAGACTCTCTTACAGATGCCAGCCAAACATCGTTAGCCATCCATCAAGTATTAGAGGCTGCAATAGATGAAATAAATACGAACTATGGTTATCGTACGATACGCATATGTCCAGATACAGGGTTCTATCTGAATGATCGTCCTATCAAATTAAAAGGAACATGCAATCATCCTTCTGTCATTATGTATAGCTTGTTTAATGAGGAGCCACTACAAAGTACCCCGATTGTTCGTAAAATGTTCAAGCGTATGGCAAGCATTCGAAACAACCACTTATGGGCTCAGAAACGGTAAGTGCCTTCGCCACCCGCAACAATTATGAAAGCAATAATGAGATTTAGATTACGTTATCAAGCTTGATAACGTAAGGAAAACCAACCCCAACTAGTAAGCACCTTAATAAGTGCCACTATTGGGGCTCGTTCTATCTCAACTATTATCATATTATCATTTTGTATTTGCTATCACGCACTAACATAATTGCTTCCAGCAATATTTTTCGCTTTCTTTTTGAGTTTAGCAGCTGTGAGCGATATCTCAGTCAAATCAGTATATTGATCTGCATCAACATTGATTACCGCTATGGAAATGCTAATAAAGGGGAATTTTTTCAAGCGATGATCTCTATCTAATGAAACTATATAGTTTTTGGAGTAATCTTCTATTGAATAAAATTGTTTTTTCTCCTCTTCAAATATAGCAATGATTTTTTCACAGTACTCAGTTACAAAGGGCTGAGAAATAATTGTCACAAAGTCATCCCCACCGATATGACCAACAAATAGTTCTGGCAACATTATTGATGTGAGAGTTTTGCCAACCCACTTAATTACATCATCACCAAACTTAAAACCATAGGCATCATTATAAGCTTTAAAATAATCGATATCTGCATAAATAACCGAAAATGTCTGCTTATGTTCTAACTTGTAGCGAATATATTGTTCGATGCTTTCATTACCTGGAAGCCCTGACAACGGATTTTGTTGAATTGCATTTTTCAGTCTATACTCTGTCATGAAAGTTAACAACTCATACACTGGAATAACACCTATGAACTTACCTTCTTCTGTTACAAGAATATCATCATAAATATCCTCATACGACCTTGCCATCGCAACTCTCGATATTTCATCTACCTTCATTGAACAATCAGCGATTAAAACATTCGAATACATGACGTCTTTTAGCTTCTTTTTTAAATTTAATGACATGCCATACTGGGTTCCTAATAGGCCATACATGTCCACACTTCTAATAATACCGATTGCTATATCATTTTTTAATACTACATATGTACGCATGGATGATTTTTGCACTTTAATTTGATTTACCAAATCATCTAACTTCTCATTCTCATCTACTGTATGTCCTGGTTGTATATGAATTTCTTTCAAACTCGGAACATCATTCCAGTTTTCCAATTTTCGTACACTCCAATGTTAAATAGTTAATTAAATCCTTTATAATGGGTTCACTATTACTATGTGATTTTACGATTTTGTCGAATAATCTCAACAATATGTGAAGGGATTGCTGATGGATTTTGATGTGGTCTTGCTAATAGATAGCCTTGTGCATACTCTACTCCCATACGAACAAGCATAGCAAGTTCTTCCTCTAGCTCAATTCCTTCTGCTATTAAACCAATATTCATTTTTTTAGTAAACGTAATAAATGCTTCAAGTATACATTCTTTCATCCTATCCTGATGAATATTTTGGATAAGCGAGCGATCAAATTTAATATAATCAGGACAGAGCTGAGCAATTGTATTAAGCGAGGAATAACCTACTCCGGCATCATCTATTGCAATACGATAACCTTGATTACGATAATATGCTAAACATTGCCTTGCCTTAGTAAAGTCATCGATAGAACTCTGTTCCGTTATCTCGAATACTATATTATGAGGTTTATATCCACAACTATGTAGTGCCTCTAACGTTCTCAATGATATGAACTCAGAAGCATTAATCATTTGCGGGGATATATTGAGAAATAACAGTTGTTGCATGGAATCCAAACGAGCATTTAATATCGCTTTTTCCTGTGCTAGACGTTCAAGTGTATGCAATTCACCAAACTGATCGGCTATTGTAAATAACTGCAAAGGAGAATGAAGTATACTATGGACTGGTCCTCTTGTTAATGCTTCATAACCCATCACATTTCCTGAATCGAGCTCAATAATTGGCTGATATAATGTATGTATACTCTGATCATTCAGCACAGTTAACAATTCATGCTCCAATTCACTATACTGTTGCGTTTCACTTATTACATGTTTCAATGACTTTCCCATGTAGTAATCATCCTATCAAATCTTAGATTTATGATTCTAATAATTTCATTCTAACATTCGATATAACGAAACAGATTAATTGGGTGTAAAATATATGTAAAAACAGTAAAAATAAGCTGTCTCCGACTATATCGAAAATAGCTTATCTACTTCACCTAAGAGTAGTATGCGAAATAACAGTTACATCATGTTACATTGTGAGTTTAAGGTATTTTCACTAACACTTCGTAGACAGTATTTGGCTTAATATTTCTAATCATGCTATCTGCAATATAATGACCATTCACATAAGTTTCCATTAATCGCAGTCCCGCTTCTCGCTTCATAACAATATGTAGCGTTGCGCATCTAAATTCTCGTTTGACTGTAACCTCGTTCCATTCTGTTGGTAGCTGAGGCTTAATCTGTATGCCTTCACTAGTGCCTTTAATACCGAATAAACCATCAATTAGACAGCGATACATCCAAGGAACTGTGCCTGTATTGAACAGCTGACTCGAACGTCCTGCCGTACGAGGGATTTGTCTATATGCTCCGCGATAATAGTTAGGTATAAATACCGGTAGCTGACCTCGCTGTACAATATCCTCTAGTGTCGGTCCTGGTAGCATTTTTCTAAGCAAACGATAAGCATTTTCTTTCTCACCTACAGCATAAAGCCCGTAAATATAGAATGCCGCAGCATGATTGTATACAGCACCATTTTCTGCGGAACCGGGATGTTTTTGAGTTACTCTACCTACATCCTCTCGCATGGCTGTATAAGAAGGAGCCAGCTTTTCAACGCCATATGGTGTTTCTAATTGCTCCTTAACCGCTCTAATTAACTTCTCTTGCTGCTCAATATTAGCAGCACCGCTCAATAGTGCCCACCCTTGTGGATTGATAAAAATCCTGCCTTCACTATCAGTGCTAATCCCGAAAACAACATTGTCATCTGTTATGCCTCTTGCATACCAATTGCCATCCCATAAATAGGTATTAATAATATCATTCGTTTCTTGCGCTGCCTGATGATAGTTATTGCTAATTTGGTTTTGACCACTATTTTCACATATATTAGCCCAAACCATACATGCATAAGCTGTAGCAATGGTCAGCCATCCAGAAACACCTTTGCCTTTATAACCAACCATATTCATAGGATCACACCAATCACCTTGATTGATATAATTCAGTCCTCGACTATCTCGATCATGGATTAACCATTGCATCGCTCGATCTATATGTTCAAATATTGATGCTAGTTCCTCACTATCTGCAAATGGTACTTGTTCATCCAATATTGCATAATCATTCGTTTCATCTAAATAAGTACTTAAGCAAATAGGTAACCACACACAATGATCAGTGTGAGGGACTTGATTAATATATTTCAACTCGGCATCCTGATGTAGAATAATACCATCTGGCATGGCACCACTTACTTTTTGTTGGCTCAATGCCAGTAGAAAAGCTTCTCTAGCTATTTGAGGTTTTATATAACTCATCCCCATATGATCCTGGAGGAAGTTACGGGTTTGTGGATCTGTCGTGAGACGATTCGTTATTCCGTGATAATAGATTTGGCGGGGCAACCAGTGATTAACAAAGTTATCTAGATCAGAATCAGGAGTTTCAATCTCAATGCACCCTTTACCTTCTCTAATGTACGCATCATATTCTCGCCTAGCTAATTCGAAACCATCTTCATTATCCGAGTTTTTATCTATAAAATAAGCTTTTCGAATTTGTGCAATTTGTTCGTCATTGTTAGCTGGTCCAAAGATAAATCGATATGATTGCTCTTCTTCTTGAAGCAGATTTATTCGATATTGAAGGACAGCTACTGGCGTTTCGTATCGTGCATCTCCTTTTCCCAGTTCTTCATTACTAATTGCAGAAGGCATTGAAATTCCACCTTCTCCATCAAATGCTTCATGATTAACTTCCCATGCAGAAGGTTTCTGGTCAGCTAGTAAAAAGGTTTTATCGTTAAATTCTTTTATTTTGTCATATTCATGATATTTTTGATAAGGAGTAACTGATGAACATACAATTCCTTGTAAATTTTCATTGTATTCTCCAGATTGATTCATCCACGACATGTAACCGACAGTAAAATAAGGGTAAATGCTTATCTTACGTTGCCGCTGTGAAAGGTTCTTTACCTTCACTTGCCAAAGCTCCATAGCATCTGCTTTAGGCAAACTTAAGCTCATTTCTATTAATATTCCATTACATTCAACGTTCCACACGATGTCGCTCTTACCAACAGCAAAAGAAAAGTTATCTGCTGGCTTGCGTACAGGTTCGTATGGAGCAGAGAAAACTTCTCCACTTTCCTCATCCTTCACATATAGAAAGCGACCAGGATGATGAGCATAGTAAGGCTGCTCAGGTTGCATAAACGATTTGGCTTCCAAATTGGGAGCATGGGAGTATTTTGCGGGTTCTGGTTGCATGAACTGGGTTACAGCATATCCGCGACAATTCATATGAATCATCATTTTCTCATTCCATAAAAACCCTGATGCCTTAGGTAGAAGAGTTGCACTTTTCAATTCATAGTATTCGTTATTTTTTGTTGCATGGATCAATATGATCACCCTTTTCCACTAATCTTATAAATCTTTCCGGCTCTTGTCTCTATATTCACTTGGTGTTAGTCCGGTATACTTTTTGAAAATTTGTCCGAAATACTTTACGTCCTCGTATCCAACTCTATTGGCTACTTCGCTGACTTTGGCAGGTGAGGTTGCTAGAATTTCAGCAGCTCGCCCAACCTTCTTACCAGTAACGTAATCGACAAATTTCATACCCGTTTCCTTTTTGAAGATTTCGCTGAGATGATTCGGATGAAGATGTACAAACTCAGCTACCTGTTGCAATCTCAAATCCTTTCCAATTTGCTCCTCAATATAGACGATTGCTTTTTGGATATGTGCAGTCTTTCCTTCTGCATAATAATGATGATAAAGTTTCATAATCATATGCAGATGTTGAAACAGAGTATCACTAGGGTTACGATCAAGCTTATATTGCAGGGATGGCAAACTCACTTCCTGTGATCCCTTCCGACCAATGGCCGAAAGTACTCGATCAATCCATCGATGTGCTGCTATAACAACCGACTGAATAGCACTCTCAAGTGATTGAGGTGTAACCTCTGGGTCATCAAGCAGATGATTAATATAGCTTTGCACCCATAGTTTCAGTGCTATAGGATCATCTTCAAGAAGTTGTAATGATAGCTCCATCTCCTCTTCATAGGAACAAACGGTCGTTCCACCTTTTCGATGCTTAATATCTTCATACTCCCATTGATTTTGCTCTAGCAGCGATTGATATGATTTGGCTGTTACCGCTGTCAAGTATGATTCATGCCATTGACTAGGATAATCAACCTGCTGACCAGCAACAACCGTTAGCTGACATTTCAGTAAACGACTGATCTTCTCAAAGATCACTCGACGCATCTGCTTCTCGCTCTCTAATTTACCCATTGATATAGCGACAATTACATTATCTTTATATACGAAACTTATGCAAGGAATTAGATCCGCAACCATATTATCAACGCCGAATAAAAGTAACTCCTGTTCCAAAGCAGATTGCCCCCAGCCCTCGGCCGATATAACGATGATTTGCCAACCTTGATGACATTGTTCTAACGTAGAAGAACTTTTCTCAAATAGAATTCCGACCTCTTGCTGTAACTGCTCCCCATCAATAATGTAGCGTTTTAAGAGACGATAGCGATCCTCTCTATGTTTCATATGATCCTTACTTTGGGTAACTCGACGCTCCTCTACCCGTTGCTTTGCCTTTAACACGGTTCGAATAATATCCTCCGGTCGACTCGTCTTTAGCAGATAATCGCTAACTTGTTGACGAATTGCCTGCTGTGTATACATAAAATCATCGTATCCCGTCAATATAATAATCTCAAGATTAGGAAATATCTCTTTCACTTCCTCTGATAGTTCCAATCCCGTCTTACCGCTCATTCGAATATCCGTCATTAAAATATCTGGTCGTTCTTCTTCAATCCGCTCAAGAACCTCTTCAGCAGACGAAGCGAGAGGCAGTAAGGTTAGACCAAGGTCTCCCCACTTTATTACTTTTTCTAACCCTGTACGAATAATTACCTCATCATCCACGATCATAATTTTCATAAGAGCGTAAAGGACACTCGTGACTTCAGTCGTGAGAGGAATTGACGCAGTCTCCATCATCGACACTGCCATCGAATCCTTTCCTCCCTTCAAAGTATTTTTAATTATTTTCTACAATCGAATAAAAAAACTATAGCCGCGAACGTATGTTTGGTATAATGGGAATATGACTAACTTCTTATGCTGTGAACCGGAGTCCTTACCCTGATCATACGAGGTGATTCTAAACATGAATAAGCTGACGCTTACCGCCAAAATCAAGATCATGCCCACAACTGAGCAAGCGGAGCAACTGCTTCAGACCGTACGCGCTTATCGTGACGCTTGTAACGATGTCTCTCAGCTTGTGTTCGAGTCCAAAAGGATGTCTACGATTTTCTTGCATAAGCAACACTATCGTCATCTGCGCCAGACCTATTTGCTTCGCTCTCAGATGGCGCAATCTGTCCTCAAGACCGTTGTTGCTCGTTATAAGTCACTAAACAGTAGCCATCATCCCTGGACACGAGTTCAGTTTAAAAAGTCCGAATATGATCTCGTCTGGCATCGTGACTATTCGCTAAGTCAGCAGATGTTCTCGATCAATACATTAACAGGTCGGATCAAGGTTCCCTATGCCCGGAAAGGGATGGATATCTACTTCGATGGCTCTTGGATGTTCGGTACCGCCAAACTTGTGATTCGACGTGGGAAGTTCTTCTTGCATATCCCAATGACAAAAGCATCGGAAGAAGTTTCAACAGTAAGCATCCATCAAGTCGTTGGCGTGGATCTGGGCATCAATTTCACCGCTACCAGCTATGATACCGATGGACAGTGTACTTTCTATAACGGAAGAGTGGCGAAGAATAAGCGGTCACGGTACAAACAGTTACGTAAAGCCTTGCAGCAAGTGGGTACGCCTTCTGCACGAAGTAAACTGAAACGAATCGGAGATCGAGAACACCGCTGGATGATGGATCATAATCATCAGATTTCTAAGGCACTCGTTCACCGCTATGGTTCAGGCACATTGTTTGTCCTAGAAGACTTAACTGGTATTCGTGGGTCCACAGAAACCGTCCGACTTCGCCATCGATATGAAATGGTATCGTGGTCCTTTTACCAGTTAAGGCAGATGATGACCTACAAAGCTGCGTGCCAAGGTTCGCAGGTCATTGCGGTTGATCCCCGGTATACTTCGCAGACCTGCCCGAAGTGCGAGCATAAAGAGCGGGCCAACCGAGACAAGAAGGGGCATCGCTTTACCTGCAAGGCATGCAGCTATCGATCGAATGATGATCGTATCGCTGCGATGAATCTTCAGCGTATTGGAATGAAGTACATCGCTGAAGTGATTGTGTAGGTATACCTATGCCATCGGGCAGCTGTCGACCTGCCTAAAGTAACGCCATCTTAAGGAAGGAGGCCTTCGTAGCCGTTCTCACTTCCGGGCAGTTACAAGCTTGCAACTTTAGTTGTGAGTTGTTGATAAGGACCCTCCAAGAATGGAATAGAGAAAGATATTCGAGTACCGTTATTCGGTCTGCTCTCTATTTGTAAACATGACAGCAAACCATAGTGTAGACGAAGTCGTTCATTTACATTTCTCAAACCATAACTAGCCTCTGGACCATATACAACTGCTGATTGTTCTAATTGATTGCGTACATTATGTAATCTATCTTCCGTTATGCCAATACCATCATCAACAACAAGAAAATTCATATCGTTCCCTTGCTGCTCTATATAGATACCAATGCTACCTTTTCCAGCCTTTTTCTGAATACCGTGAATCATGGCATTTTCAATAAGAGGCTGTAAAATTAGCTTCAACATGAATTTATCCTGTAAGCTTGGATCTACGATAATATCTACCTCAAACTTATCTGGATAACGAATAGACTGTATGTCTGTATAGTTCCGAATATGTGCAAGCTCTTGATGTACGGGACAGAATTCATTTCCTTTATTTAAGCTGAACTGAAGTAGATCACTTAATGCTCCTACCATATTTGAAATTTGTTTTTCTTCTGACATAAGCGCCATCCAATGTATAGATGATAATGTGTTATATAGAAAATGAGGATTAATTTGCGCCTGTAAAGCGCGAATATCTGCCTCCTTCTTACGCGTCTCATCTCTTATAAGCTGCTCTTTCAACTCCTTAATACGAGAACCTAGCTTATTGTAGCTCTCTCCTAATCTTCCTATCTCATCTCTTGATTGAGCATGATAAATTGGCATAAGATCATCGGTGTTCACCTTTGTTAACAGCCGAGTTAACATACGTAATGGATTAGTTACTCGTTGGATGACAAAGAGGACAAGCCCACCGTTAATAATAATGGAAGATAGTACAGCAACCGCTGTTAAAATTAATATAAAGCGATTTTGGGAGCTATATAGATCGTATGGCAACATACCAATAAAATTCCAGCCGTTCGTCTTTTGACTATAGTAGAGTATGGTCTTCTTGGCTGATCCTTCTCCATACACCGTTTCACCGTATAGTCCTTCATTGAATTGACTTAAAGCACCTGGAAATAACTCATCAAAAGATTTTACAAGCCATTCTTTCTCAGTTGATGAAATGACATTTCCATGTTCATTAATTAATGCGACCTTACCATTACCCTCACCAAGATTAGCCTCTGACCAATACTCAGAGAGTTCGTTTTCGTCTAAACTAATGACAAGCCATCCTAGAGTTTCATATGAATAGATACTTCTCATAGGTCTAATAAGTGACATAACTTGATGCTGACCTGAAAAATCAGATACCGTATAAACTCCGGTCCAGATCTTGTCAGTCACATTGTATAAATCAACTTGATCAGACAAATTTGAAGAGTAGATGGCTGTATTAGAAAGAGAGGTATTCGCATTTTTAGAATAAAGTGAAATGTTTGATATATATTTTTTTGAGGTAGATAAATTCATCATAAAATCTAGAATTCTTGCTTGATGTTGATTATCATCCACTTCTGCGCTAAGAAATTTTTGAATGTCATTCTGGCCAATCATAAATAAGGAAATATTCTCTATGTCATCAATAATAAAACGTAGTTTATCTTCCATCTGCTTAAGCGTATCGATTCCAGATTGATTGACTTTTTCCTCGGTTACTAGTGAAGAAACGGAATAAGTAAAGACTCCTAAGGATAATAGAGGAACTAGTGTAGAGATCATAATAATGACTGATAGTTTTCTCCCAAGAGAGTTACTCATCCATTTGACCATTTCGTTACCCTCCAGAGAAATTAGGTTACTTCGCTAGCGATGCAACTTGTGCATCCTGAATTTTTTGAGCAATCATGACAGGATCGTCACCAAGTAATATTTCTTGAAGTCCATTATTCAGTACATCTGCTATCTCAGAATTAAGGCTGCTATCATATACGGGACTAATGCTTATTCTTTGAACGAGCTCATTCAATTCAATAAATAGAGGACTTACCTTGCTCTCATCGAGTGAAATTTTGTAGCTGATTAAAGTATTACTGTCGAGTGTAGCTTGTTGACCTTTCGGTCCTGACAACGCATAGAACAACTCCATTGCAGCTTCTTTTCGTTCTCCAGTTAAATTAATATTGACGCCAAGTCCTGTGCCAACAACTCCGGATGTCGATAATGCCGCACCTTTTCCGCCTTCAATTGGAGGAAGTATCATAACATGTGTATGGTTCAGTACATCAGACATAGCATTCTTCACGATGGAGGATACTGCCCATCCACCATTAATGACCATCGCTGATTTTCCATTCAAATATAACTGCATCATTTCGTTCTCATCAATACTGTTATAACCGGATTGAAAAGCTCCAACTTCTTTCAAGTTTTGTAATACTTCAAGTGCTCGTATGAACTCAGGGTCGGTAAATGACGCACCATCTTGATTTCTTACCCTTTCAATCCAATCTGATCCTGTAATTCTATCGGCTAATGTACTGAAAATTGTAGACTGTACCACCCAGGTTGACTTGTTACCTAATGCAATTGGAATTATATTGTTACGGTTAAAAATTTCAATGGCTTGCAATAGTTCCTCCCATGTCGTAGGAACTTTGACCTGATATTGATCGAATATAGCTTTGTTGTAATATATAAATGAAGTAGGAGCTAAATTCATTGGAACAGTGTATATATGATTGTTTACAGTGTAACCATCGAAAGATCCGGGGAGAAAGTTATTTTTCCATTCTTCCTTATCCGCTAAAAAATCATCAATGGGCTGAAGATGTCCAGCCTTGACGAAATCCTTGGTCATAGCATCCGGCCACATAACAAACAGATCAGGCATTTCATCTGCCGCAGCCAGTGTACGCAATCTAGACTTTAGTCCATCTGTGGATAGTCCCTCTTCTTCTATAATAATATTTGGGTGTGTTGCACGAAAATCCTCGAGAATAGTACGTATCGCCAGTGCCTTTCCATCTTGAACAATCCAATTATGCATAATGGTAAGCTTAATAGGTTGCGAAGTATCCATCACATTTCCGCTCTCCCCTATGAGGCTACAACTAATAAGTAACATCGTGGAGATAAGCAGTATAATCGATCGAAGAAGTAATATTTTCATTTCGCCCTCTCCTTTACGATTGTCTACATAACCGTTATTTTCATATTATTCCCATTACACTTATTGTCGATAAATTTTCCTTAGATTACCGCTTTTAATTATCCTATAACTACATTATTTTCACAATATTAACTTTTCATAAAGTATAATGTTATCCTGTTTGTTCCTATTAATAAAACCCAATAGTTAGAAAAAGCCGCCTGATTACAGTTAAGTAATAGCAGGCGGTTTGCTAGAGAGATATTAAGATTATCTCTTAGCTGCAATTTCTAATCCAAGCGTATTCAGCTTCTCATATGCTTCTTCAATTGAAGATTTTCCGAACATAACAGATTGCATCGTTGCCTTATAAGTATCGACCCATTCGGAATATCCTTCAGCTATTGGAAAGAATGGTAATGCCTTGTCTAATGCAACATCATAAATCTTTTTACCAAGCTTTTCTTGTGGTGTAAGATTTGGCTCTAGTGCCGTATAAATCTCCGGATTAATTGGAATACCACGAGTTAATGCAAGTGCGCTACCTGCCTCCACATCTGTAATAAACCATTTCAAAAACTCTTTTGCTTGCTCTTTATTTTTGGAATTAGCACTAACAGATAAGAAGATTGTTGATTGTGCCCAACCGCCACCTGCTTCTCCTATCGGAAGGTTCACAACATCAACTTGCCCTGGAAGCATACTCTCAAGTGCATTAACCGATCCTGTAGTTGCTCCACGCGTCATCACTACTCCTGAACCCATTGGATCGGAAGTAGGATCATTCTCCAATAAAGCTACCTGCTGTTCCGCTGCTGGTACAATTTTATCTTGACGTAATTGAGCAAATGTATTGTGATATTCAAAAAATAAATCCTTATCTAAAGTAAATGTTTTTCCTCCATCACTCATTAGAGGTTTTCCACCATTCGCGGTTTGATACCACAGATACCAGTCCCAAAGGTCTGACGTATCAGAAATACCATATTGACCTTCTGGTAGTTTTTCTTTTGCTTTGCGACCAAATTCAAAATACTGTTCCCAAGTCCAATCCTTTTGTGGTAGATCAATACCAGCAGCCTCAAGTGCAGTTTTGTTGAATGCAATACCTTGAGCATTTTGACTTAGCGGAATACCATATAGCTTGCCATCAATTTTCAAATTCTCAATTACGTTGGAGTCAACAATACCTGACAAATCAATATCAGATAGATCTTCCAATGTTCCCTTACCAACATACTCTTGAATATATGCTGCATCCATTTGTAATACATCTGTAATAGACTTAGATGCTGCTAACGTTGGTAGCTTTGCCCAAAAAGCATCCCAAGCCAAATACTCAGGCTTAAAAGTAACGTTAGCATGCTGTTTTGTATAAATTTCAAGTGCCTTTAAAGTCGCTTCATGTCTAGTATCTGGCCCCCACCACATAATTGTTAACTCGACTGGCTTCGCATTATCACCTGTAGAATTACTTACTAAACCATTATCCGCTGTCTTTGGTGTATTGGTTGTTTTACCTTCGTTAGTGCTGTTGCTTCCACATGCTGTAACAATAAGCAGCATAGCTAACATGAACAATCCCATACTTATTGACCATTTTTTCTTCATGACATTGATCCCCTCTCAATTTTCAATTAGATGAAACTAACTAACCTTTAATCCCCGTCGTTGCAATACCTTCGACGAAATGCTTCTGTGCGAGAAAAAATATAATCGCAGAGGGAACAATTGATACCATAGCCATCGCAAGCATCGGCCCCCACTGGATTTCAAATTGGTCAATGTACATGCGCAATGCAAGACCTACTGTGAACTTATCGACGGAGGTCAAATAAAGCACCTGTGCAAAGAAATCATCCCAGCTCCAGATGAATGTGAAAATTGCCACAGTCACTAGTGAAGGCTTAATAAGCGGGAAAATAATTCGAAGGAAAATTCCGTATACAGATGCCCCATCGATTTTCGCTGCTTCATCAAGATCTCGTGGAATTCCACGAATAAACTGTACAAGAAGAAAGATAAAAAATGCACCACCACCAAAAAAATGTGGCAATATTAATGGGACATAGCTATTAACTAAATTAAGTTTATTGAAGAGAATGTATTGCGGTACGATAGTAACTTGAGTAGGCAACATCATCGTCATTAACAAAATGGCGAACCAAAATCCTTTTAACCGAAAATTCAATCGGGCAAAACCATAGGCTACGATTGCTGCAGTAATTACTCCTCCTGCTACATTCCAAAGCTCCATAAGTAATGTATTACCGAAGAAATGAGCAAAGGTATGCTCGGAAGGTGAGAATGACCAGCCTTGAATATAATTGTCCCAAATTGGTTCTGTTGGCCATAGGGACGGACTTTTCATTTCTTCGATCGATTTCAATGATGCGCCTAACCACCAAAACACTGGATAAATCATAAAGATAGAAAACAATATGAGCACAATATGTTTCTTCTTATTTTTGAGTTGATTCATCATTTGTCCCCCTTCCCATCTGACTCATAAAACACCCAGTAACGAGAGACAAAGAAATTCAACGCCGTAATAATAGCTACAATAACTAGCAATACCCAAGCAAGTGCGGATGCATAGCCCATCTGAAAGTGCTTAAATGCCTTCTCATAGAGGAACAGAGCATACATATAGGTGGAGTGCATCGGACCACCCTTTGTAATAATGAGTGCAGCGGTAAACATTTGGAAGGAACCGATGATACCTAATATCAAATTAAAGAACATAACTGGAGATAACATTGGTAAAGTGATATGGAAAAACTTCCTTACTTTTGCTGCTCCATCAACAGAAGCCGATTCATACAGTTCAGAAGGAATTTGCTTAAGTCCTGCCAGAAAAATAACCATCGTTGAGCCAAATTGCCATACATTAAGTAAAACGAGTGAGCCAAGTGCTGTATCAGGATTGGAGACCCATCCGATTCCTTGAATGCCAAACCAAGAAAGCATTTCATTGACGTAACCATCTAAACCAAATATATTTCTCCAAAGTAGAGATACTGCAATGCTACCGCCAATTAGCGATGGAAAATAAATTACCGTTCTATAAAAATTCATCCCTTTTAGTTTTTGATTAAGCATTAATGCTACTAAAAGCGAAAATATTAATTTTAACGGCAATGATACTAATACGAAAATAAAAGTCACCCTTAAGGATGCAGTAAAATCATCGTCCCTAGTAAAGATTTTTTTATAATTATCTAGTCCTGACCATTCTGGATCTGAAAGTAATGAATAATCCGTGAAAGAAAGATAGAATGATTGCAGAATCGGCCATAACGTAAGTAATAAAAATCCAATTAACCATGGAGATATGAAGATATAACCAGCTAAGTTATTCATGCCATTTTTTGAGCGTTTATGCTTAATGGGGTTATTTTCATTCTTGTCAGTCTTCATACGAATCTTCTCCCTTCTCATATTCTCTACTAATAACATTAAATGAATTATCTAATAGCGAACAGGTGAGGAAATCAACATGAATAGGTGAAAAAATAAAGATAAATACGCTCTAGCCATTACAAACAAGGACCACAAGAAACAATATCGTGGATGAAACAAAAAACACATCGCTTTATGAGCATTCAGCCCATAAAGCGATGTATTTAAGCTTTCTATTTTTGGCTCAAAACCAAAATCAATGCTTGAATATCAATCAAGGTTGATTTTGATGTCTTCACACCATTTGATGCATTTGGGCTCCATTAAGGTCAAATAACGACTTCTATGTCCGTTAGAATGCCATTCGACCCTAATATTCACAAATAACGGCTTTCGATAATTTGAATTATTGCTTGGCTGTTAATTTTATTTCTCCCATATCAATTCAGCACCGTCTAGAACAGAATACCAAGGATTAGTGCTTTGCTTCATAGCTAATTTTTTAGAATCAAAATCTGTATAATATACAGCGTCGACCATTTCACTCTCTGGAATTTGAAAGATAAATTCTTGCTCATTACGTACTTGTTCATTATCCATAAGTTTTCTTGAATGCGAATTTGCGATAGATTCTTTATAGTGTAAGAAGACCACATTCTTTTCCTCACCATTAATTTCAAGGGTAATCTGCGTCATATTTATCGATTGATAACTAACCCCATAATAATGTGTAACGAGCCGATTTTTATTTTGTGTTTCAATTTTGATTACATCTTCTGAGTAAGGTACAACTGTTGCATAAACAAATACATATAAGTAAGCTCCTATGAGAATTAAAGCTGTAATTAGTACTGATAATCCTGAAATCATAATTTTTTTATTTAGCCATTTTTTTTGAATACGCTTAATGATTAATGTCTCTTTATCGACGGGAATAATAAGATCCCGCTTCATTGCTGCATATTCATTCGCACATTGCTCACACTGTTCAAAGTGCTCTTCTACCATCTTCTTCGTATCTGTACTCACTACCTCATCAGTATAAAGAGGTAAAATATCTTGTATAATAGAACACTTAATTTCTGTCATTATTAATCCCCTCCATATATTCCATAATTCGCTTTCTTGCCCTGTAAAAAGTTACTCTTGCCCATCCCGAACTTTTCCCAAAGATTGCACCTATTTTTTCGAATGGTAATTCACCAAAAGTGCGTAGTGAAAAGACCTCTTTGTATGGTTCATCCATCTTATGTAGAAATTGATGGACAGTAAAAGCATCTTCTTCGGTCATCATATGGTCCAAAATCGTAACACCTGTACCAGCTTCTTCATCTACAAACTCCGAATCTACTTGCCACTTCTTTTTCTTGTAATAAGAGAAATATGTATTTTTAGCAATAGTAAAAAGCCACGCGCGAATATCCTTAGATCCATCGAAACTATCAATTGATTTTAATGCTTTAAAAAACGCTTCTTGAGTAATTTCCTCAGCTATACTTTCGTTATGAGCTAATGATCTAATATACAAATATACTTCTTGAAAGTACTGGCGATAGATTTCCTCAAATCTCATATTTTCACTCCTTTCACTAATATAACTTCTAACTTTTCATTATGTTACAAGAAAAATGTTTTTTTATTTGTAGTACTTTAGAGTCATCCGTTTTTGTAATCATAACAAAAAAAGCCAGTCAGAGATGTTACGCTCTTTTCATAGCATCAATATCTATATTCGCTCTAGCTAATTTGATTATTTTATTGTTATTTTCCCACTCATAAACTTCGGAACAATGGCCCTCACCAATTTTTTCACCAATCAATACATTCATTTAGAAATCATTCCATTCAGAAGGTAACAAACCCTTATAAATATGTCAAAACTGTGAAGATTGTTAATTTTTAGCATGTATTATACCATAAATTTACATAAAAATCAAGTGTTGTTTCATTAACTGTCCCCATGTTATAACAGAAATGAGGTGATAGATAATGGAAAATAAGAGTTTAACTGCGCTTATCAGTGCATTCTCAAGAGCGTATCATACTGAGCATAATCAGATTAAAATTTTTGATGATCAAATTGCTAGACAACTATTAACCGATGAAGAATATGAGAATATTTCCAGTAATATGTCTCAAGCAATAGCGTTCTTCCAACCTGAATTTGATGGTTCACAGGAGCAAGCGCTACGCAGGATTAATGATTACCAACTTTCTCCTTCTCCAATTGGTAGAGCCGCCTTTGCAGAGCGAGCACTAGAGCTTGCAACTACACTCGGCGCCAGACAATATCTCATTTTTGCCGCAGGTTATGACACCTTCGCTTATCGCCAGCCAAAGTGGGCATCGCAATTACAAATCTTTGAAATCGATCATCTTTTTACTGCTACCGACAAACTCAGACGTGTATCCACCTTAAATATGATTAAACCCTCAAATCTACACTGCATTTCAGCCGACTTTCTCGAAACTGACTGGCAGAACCTTGTACTAGCCTGCCCAGCTTTTAACAGAAATCTAATCAGTTTTAGTAGTCTGCTAGGAATTAGCTATTATTTGCCTAAGGATGTATTTAAGCATCTCTTGTCTACTATTGCTTCGTTGATTCCGAGCGGGAGCAGTATCGTTTTTGATTATCCCGATGAGCATACATTCACTTCTCAAGCAGCTGAACGTACACAAAAGCAGGTAATGATGGCTGCTCAAGCAGGTGAACCTATGCAGGCCAGTTATTCTTATTCTGAGTTGGAGCAAATGTTAGCATCTGTTAATCTGCTCATCTATCAGCATTTGACTCCTGCGGAAATTACTGGAGAGTTGTTTCAAGCTTATAATGAAAGTCAGCCTGAAAATAAAATAACAGCGTTCGATAATGTAAATTATTGCTTGGCAGTTAAATCTTAAGTTCACTGTACGCCAAACAGGGCGAGTTACAAACACTCCCCCTGTTTGGCTATCTTTTTCTACTGAAATGATGATACTGCTTCATAGCAACTAGTATGCTTAAAGTTTTGTTTGCTATCCAATTCCCCTAAAAATTAGCGCGCTAATATCTTGAGTACTTGTTCACTTATAATATACATCGCCTTAGCATCTTGTTGCGAAACCACTAGTGCATAAGCCCCTTCAATCAACGCTTGAATAGTAATCGCTAAGTTCACAGATTCCTGCTTATCAAAACCTGAACTTTCAATTTTTGCTGCAAATACGTTAATCCAACCTTCATAAACTTCTTCACACGTTTCTCGAAGAATTGTATTCGTATCTGACACTTCTCTCGCAATCGCAACTAATGAAAAAATATCCTTAGATTCCTTCTGCATCTCAATCTCACTTGCTTTATTCTTCAAATGATTATGAATAGCTAATGCAGCGTCAGAATCTTTTGCTAATGCGTCCTCGATACGTTGTTTAATAATTTGGCCTGTGCGTATAATCGCTTCTTGTGCAAGCTGTTCTTTCCCATTTTCAAAATAATAATAAACTGATCCTCTTGGTGTATTACTTTCTTTTGATATTTGATTCAATGTTGTTGCATGATACCCTTGTTTGCGAAATAGACGTGATGCAGCCATTAGAATCTTCTCTTTTGTAGTAATCTCCATATTTTTTTCACTCTTTCTAAATGCTATTCATTTCATTTTAGCGAAAAGAGTAATTAATTCCAACTATGTTGACATTATTAATAATATTACATAAAATATGTTGAGGGATTATACTGAACGGTCAATATAATTAGGAGATGAAAAAATGTATAACGAGGACAGATTGCCTAGAAACGCAAAAGAAGGTATTTTATTTTTACTAATTATTTCAATCATATCCGTGAACACGATAGCGCCTATTATTGTAGGATTGGAACGTGGATTTAGTAAAGAAGTGTACCTTGATACTTTAAAGATTATTCCGATCATGTGGGTAATCGTCGTTTTATTAGTTAGATTAGTTGCTGGACCACTTGTTGGCAAAGTCATGCCAAAATTTGTAGGACAAACCGATGGATTTAATGCCCGAGTTTTACTGAATACGATATTGAACGTAACCGTATTATCTATTTGTCTATCGATTATTGGAACTTGGGTTGGTATGAAACAAATAAGTCTCGAACCATTCCAAAACTTCCTTCATATTTGGCCAAGAAACTTTGGTATCGCATTTTGGATTGAACTATTGGTCGCACAGCCAATCGCCCGCTTTGCTATGAGAAAACTCCATCAAAGTCAGGCACGTAAATTAGAACGTGTAAATCAGATTCAGTGAACTACTCCCAGCCATTGTCCTTCACTTTTACCAAAGTGAAGGACCTGTGACATTCCTTCCATGTTAAAATCTTCGATTGCTACTAACGTACAATTCAGAGTTTGATCCGTACCATCTTTAGCTTTCTCGTAGATTTCTGTACATTATGATGTTCAACTATCGTTACGATTAAGGGTTACCTTACTGTTAATCAGCTCATTAATAACCTTTTCCATAAACTTCTCCTCTTCTTTGTTAAAAGCACTAGGAAATAAATAAGGATTAGGCTCTTCAAAAGAACCTTCATTATTTACGAACTGTTTCATCGTTTCATCGTCTAATTGGGGGAGAACTATAGTCTTCATCATCGACACCATGGCTTCGGTATGTTTAAGCACTTCAGGATCATTAGGTGTTTTTCCTTCTTGAATAAATCGCTTCATTTTAGTAGTCCACACGGTCATTTCATTATCCAATTCAAATTGCTCCGTGTACAAGTATAATTTATTATACACCGAGTCGGCCGCATGCTCATTTAGCCAGCGGTTTCGTGCCTCTTTATTTTTCAAGGCATGAATGAGTACAAGCAGTGAATCATGATCGACGGCATCTGGTCCTGAAACGGTACTTTGAACGTGGGCAATAGCTTGTAGAACTGTTTCAATCTGTTTCTTTTTTTCTTCCAGCATATTTGCCTGAGTGACCAGTATCTTCGAAATATCCTGCTCAGCTTGCTGAAGATGTTCGGTAATTTCCACCAGTGACAAATCTAAAAATTTCAGTACTAATATTTTTTGAAGCTGCGTAATAGATTTGTTGTTATACTTCCGATGTCCATGTTCTGTGTACTCCATAGGTTTCAACAGCCCAATCTGATCATAGTGACGCAGTGTGCGTTCAGAGACTCCAGTCAGTTTCGCAAATTCTCCAATAGAGTATTTTTTCTCCATTGTCATTTGTCCTCACTCCCTTTCACTTTGAACTATATCACTTGACGTTACGTCAATAGCAAGGACTTATTTTGGTATTGTGTAGCAATGGAATACGATTGTTTTTAACGTTAATCTTTCAGAAAACTTGTGGTCTTTTCAATATTTTCAGCTTGCTCTATGCATTAATTTTTTCCATTTCAACTGATGCTAATATAAATGCGCCTACACCATGTAAATCATTTTCACTCGTAGGCCTCGTCACATAGTTCTGATAATCGCCTGCTGAAGTGCCGATACAAATTTTAGGTAGAATGAATTGCTCTTCGAATTGAATCGTATCCAGCAATCCTTGATAACCTCGATTGGCCGCTTCCAGCAACTTTTCCCCTACAAGCCCTCTTTGATAAGCTTTTGCAATCGCATATACGAACAAGCATGTACCTGATGTTTCTAGCCAATTATCTTCTTGTTCACCTTTATCAACAACTTGATACCATAGTCCGGTTGCTTGATCCTGATATGGCAATATCGCCTCTACGAATTGTGTTAGCACTTGTTCCCATTGCTTCACACGTGTATCTGTCTTAGGTAACTCATCGAGAAATTGGCTAATCGCTAAGCCATACCACCCAAGTGAGCGAGCCCAGAACTCCGGGGAACAGCCCGTCTCCTCATTTGCCCATGGCATTTTTTTACTTTCATCCCATGCATGATAGAGCAAGTCTGTTTTCTCATCACGCATATGTTTGCGCATCAACTGCTCCTGCAAAAAGACCATATCTCTAAGCTCGGGCTCGTCAAATGCGTTAGCGTATTTCAATGCAAACACTCCACCCATATATAAACCATCTAGCCACATATTATATGGATACTTGTCCTTATGCCAAAATCCACCTTCACTCGTTTGGTTCAAGGTTTCAAATAGAAAGCGGAGCTTTTGGGTTGCTTTCTCGTAACGTCTATCCTCAGGATATTGCTGGGCTAAACGAAACAGTAGCAATCCTGGCTGAATCGCGTCTAGCTCATCCCTTGCAAAATTGAAATTGCCATCTTCATCAATTAATTGATCAACATAGCGTTTAATATATTTTTCATAGCTTTCTTTCCCCGTAAGGGAAAGCACCTGCTCCATTCCACATAAAAATACTCCTTGATGATAGTGCCAGCGATTAGCTGGCGGCAATTCTTCTGGTACATAACTGTCCATTAAAGATTGACATGCCGACTCTGCCCAATCAAGCGGAGACCAATTTAATTGTCTGTTCATCATTACCTCCTACAACTTTTTGTGAGATTTGACGAGCAAAAAGTAAAATCTTCTTTTTTGAACTACCTCTTCCAATAAAGGTTCAAAAAGCGGGCTTTTTGAATCGAGAAGATGGAGCGCTACTTGAGGAAGGAGGAAGCGCAAGTGTACGTTATTGGTACACGCGGCCCGGACTTCCCAAGTTCGTTCCATATTCGATGCCGATTACGCTTCCTGCGTTACTTCGTTATCAAAGTCCGCTTTTTGAACTACCTCTGTTATTAGCCTTTAATCGAGCCTAGCATCGCACCCTTCGCAAAATGCTTCTGCAGGAATGGATACACACAGAGGATCGGCAAAGTAGCTACAACAATAACAGCCATTTTCACCGTTTGCTCTGGTGGTGGCACCGATGCATCTAGCTCTGCACCAAACTCTAGACCACTCGCTAGTACTACGATTTGTCGAAGCAATACTTGAATAGGCCATTTGGCAGCATCATTTAAGTACAAAATTGCGCTTAAATACGTATTCCAGTAGGTAACAGCATAGAACAAAGATAGAGTTGCGATAGCAGGCATTGATAATGGCAGTACGATCCGGAATAGAATACCAAAATCACTACACCCATCAATTTTAGCAGATTCCTCAAGACCTTCAGGAATGTTTTGGAAAAAGTTTTTTAATATAATTAAATTAAATGCGGTAATTGCTGATGGAATAATTAATGCCAAGTAACTATCGATTAGATTCAGTTTACTTACGACGAGAAATGTAGGTATTAAGCCACCACTAAATAACATCGTAAATACAACCAAAAACATAATGTATTTACGACCATCCAAGTCACGTCGTGATAATCCATATGCCATTAATGCTGTAATTAGCATGCTGAATATCGTACCGAAGAAGGTCACTCCTACTGAAACTCCCATCGCTCTAAAAATAGTATCGGTCGAGAAAATAAAACGATAGGCTTCAAAGCTCCATTCTGTTGGAATAAGAACGAAGCGTTTCACAGCTAATTCCGCACTCGTTGTAAATGAACCTGCCACTACATGCATAAAGGGCAGCACAGTTATCAACGAAATGATGGATAACAACAAATAATTAATAATGCCAAACATACGCCCAGTAAATGTACGATCCTCAACCATGAGCTCACCTCCTCATCTCACATTAATAAACGCCTTCCTCGCCCATTTTCTTCGCCAAATAATTAGCAAGCACGACTAAAACTAAGCCTACTAAAGATTTAAATAAACCAATGGCTGAAGCGTAACTGAACTGTCCCTGACGCAAGCCGGCCGTATATACGTAAGTATCTATAATTTCAGCAACTTCGCGATTCATTGAATTTAAGAGCAAGTACACATGCTCAAAACCAAGTTCTAGCACATCACCGATTTTCAAAATTAATAATATAATAATAACGCTACGAATCGCTGGTAAAGTAATATGCCATACCTGTCTCATTCTGGATGCGCCATCTATCCGCGCAGCTTCATATTGCCCAGGATCCACCGATGCAATTGCAGCTAAATATATAATCGTTCCCCACCCAGCTTCACGCCAGATTACTTGAATGATATATACAGGTCTGAACCATCCGTTATTGAGCAGGAAATTGACTTTTTCAAATCCAAAAAAGACTAATAGCTCATTAATAATTCCACCATCCATCGTAAGCATGACGAAACTTATCGATACAATAATGACCCAAGAAAGAAAATGCGGTAAATATACAAGAGATTGAAAAAACCGTTTGAAAAATGTAATCCGAACCTCATTTAACATTAAAGCTAAAATAATCGGTACTGGAAAATAAATTAGCAAATTCAATCCGAATAAAATTAACGTATTGGATAGTATGTTTAAGAAGTCTGGTTCTGTGAATAAACGCTTAAAATGCTCAAATCCGACCCACTCACTACCCGAGAATCCAAAGAATGGCTTAAAATCTTGAAAAGCTATTACTAATCCAAACATAGGAATATATTTAAATATTATAAAAAATAAAATTCCCGGAGTGATCATGACATACAACCATTTATTTCGCCATAATCGCCTCTTTAGTTCACTGCTAGACCGTGTTCCTGGAACATGTGCTTTCTCTATTACTACATCTTGCATCATTCTTCTCTCCTTTCCCACGTTGCATTTCGAGGGGAAGAGAAGGGCATAGCAGTTCTATGCTTAGCCCTTCCGCAGCCACCCTGCTTATATCTAGTCAGTCTTATTGTTTGTAAGCAGCATTAAATTCATCGATCATTTGTTGACCCCCACGTTTTTTCCAATCTTCAATAGCTGCATTAAATCCAGCAAGATCAATTGAACCGTACATATACTTATATGTTGCGTCGGTAATCAGCTCTTGCAGCTGAGTTGCTTTTTCTGCATAAGTAGCAGAATCAAGCGCTGCTGTTGGATCATGAATCGCTACCTTAGCATTTTCAATAATTAATTGTTCTGCTAAAATACGTGCCTCAAGTGTGTTTAATGCCTCTAATCTACCACTTGTTTCTGGTTCTCCAATAACACTATCTTTGAACCCTTTAACTTCACGCTCAGTTAACTCTTTATCATCAGATGGCTTTGCTTCCCCATCTACTACTGTGTAGTGAACACCTTCAATTCCCCAGAACATTAGATTAGATACTTCAGGTGTCATCATCGCATCAAAGAAGGCAAGTATTTTCTTAAGCTCATCTTCATTTTTGATCGCTGTTTTCGGGAATAGTACAACATTGTTGTATCCAGGAATCGCCCAAGTAGACACATTACCGTCTGGTCCTTCCATTAGCGCATGTACACTTGCATTAGCAGTAGGGACATTTTTAATTAAGTCCTTATTTAAGGAATCAATATCTTGCATAGATCCGATATAAGCGCCTGCTTTACCACTTGTAAATAAAGCTACTTGATCCGTTTTACTAGTCGCTGCAAAGTCTACGTTCATTAAGTTATTGTCACGAATCTTCTTCATATAATCCATCGATGCAATGTACTCTTCAGAAGTGAATTCTGGCAATAGCTGTCCATCCTTTTCGCCCCATCCATTGGGAGTAGCAAACCAAGAAGCTATTGTTTTGAATGCACCGTAGATTAGATCATTACGATCTGCCAAACCAATCGTATCGTCGATACCATTATCGTCTGGATCCCCATTCGTAAACTTGTCTAGCATTGTATACAGATCCTCAACTGTTTTCGGCGCCTCTAATCCTAAGCTATCAGCCCAATCCTTGCGATAAATTAGACCTTGTCGCGCTAGTGGACGACCAATATATAAGGAATATAGCTTTTCATCTACCTTTGTATTATTCAAAATTTCTGGCTTCAATTTATTCAGGTTAGGGAATTCCGCTAAATAAGGTCCAATTTCCCAAAACTGTCCATCGCGAATCGCTTCTCTCATTTGTAAAAATGTTGCTTGATTTTTCAAATAGACGACTTGTGGCAATGTGCTTGTTGCTAGAGACGTATTTAATTTCTCCTCATACGTATCTGCCGGAGAAAATTGATATGTCAGCTTAGTATTGGTTAATTTTTCAAGTTCGATTTTGATTGTGTCTGGTGGTGTTTCTGCAACATTTAATGGTAGCATAATCGTAATTTCAGTTGGCTTGGCTGGTACCTCTGCATCTTTGTTCTCATTTCCTTTAACATCTGTTGTTCCTTTTGGTGTTGGTGTTGGATCAGAGCTACCTTTGTTATTTCCTCCACATGCACTCAACACTAGAGAAAGCGCTAACAAAATACTTAATACAATAACTATTGGCTTTTTCTTCATAAACGATGACCCCCATTTTCATTATTAAAAATAGCTGAACCGGTGTCTTAAAATCATTCGTCATCTGTAAGCTTCTATACCGTAACATCTGTAGATATGGTTCGGAAATAATCATTTGTTCATGCTCATGCCTAATGAATCAATATATGAGTTAATGATTATGAAGGGAGATAGTGACACTTGAGCTCAAACTCGTGAACTATTCATCTCAATGAACAAAAAAACTGCAGTAAAGTAGCCATAACTTGCACTACTTACCGCAGCCTCTATAACCCTCTATTGATAATTAGATCTATTTAACTATACTTACGAATAAGTATTCTACTGAAAATAATCCGCTGTATACTCAGCAATAATTCGATCCCCACCATTTTCCCGCCATTGTTCTATCTTCTGTTCATACTCATTATCATCAATCGCACCTAGTATATAATTGTATGTTGCATCTGAAATGATCCTGTATAACTCACTCCCACGCTCATCATAGGTTATAGATTCCAGTCCTACCGTCGGGTCAAGGACAAGAAAATTATTATTATCTTCTACCAATTGTGCAGCATAGCTCCATAAATGATGCTGCTCGGCTACCTCCATAACATTGGAATTACTTAGATCAGCAATCATCAACGAATATAGTGCATTTACTTCCTGTGAACGGAGTGCCGTTAATTCCTCTGATAATATAACTTTATCATCCTCGACTGTATAATGCTTATCTTTAATTCCATAGTGTAGTAAGTTTGCTACATCTGCATCCATCGTACGATCAAAGAAAGCTAGTACCTTTAGTAGCTCATCCTCTGTAGGAATTGCTTTTTTAGAAAATAAATATAAGCCATTGAAATTTGGAATTGACCAAATACGGTTGCCTACTGGCCCTTCTATCCGATTGATAACAGTAAATTCAACCGCATCATTAAATTGCTTTGCTTCCTCATATAAGCGCTGTACATCAGTCATAGTACCAATATATACACCCGCTGTCCCACGAATTAATAGCTCACGCTGCATCTCCTTACTAGTAACTGGGAAATCAGCATTAATAAGCTTCTCCTCATATAATTTTTTCATGAAATTCATTGTATTCATATACGTATCTGTTTCAAACTCTGGAATAAAGGTTTGATCTATTATTTCCCAATTATTCGGAGTGCCAAAATAGGAACCTAGTGTTTTAAAAGCACCATAAATTAAATCATTTCGATCGGTTAAACCAATCGTATCGTCCTTGCCATTATAATCTGGATCTTGATAAGTAAATGCATACAATATTTCGTATAATTCATCAATAGTTGTCGGCTCTTTCATACCTAAGCTATCTAACCAATCCTTTCGTAAAATGATACCTTGCCTCGAGGATTGGCGTTCCGTATATAAACCGTATATTTTCCCATCAACCGCTGTTTGTAATAATATCTCCTGATTCAATTGCTTCAAGTTAGGAAACTGCTCAAGATAAGGACCAATCTCCCAAAATGCACCTGTTCTAATCGAGCTTTTAATAGAAACATAATCTGTATACTTCTCGAACATTACTTTTTTATAGGAGTTTGTCGTTAATGCTGTATGCATTTTGTCAGAATAAATTCCATCTGGCACCCAGCTTAGCTCTAGTTTAGTATTTGTTAATTGTTCAAGTAAGGCTATGCTTTCTTCACTTGGAGAATGCGGAAAATGTAGCGGCACCATAATCGAAATCTCAGTAATCTTTGTATCCTCCGTCATTGGCGTTACAGCAGATGCGCTACAGCCAAATAACAGGGTGACGATTAATACCAACATACCAAGCCTATACACGATCAAGATGAAGTTCAACTGCTTATATTGTTTCATTGTAACTCCCCTTAAACTGTTGGATTTCATGGTAATATGAGATGTTGATTATTGTTATGCTAGATGATTATTGTATAATATGTATGCGTTTACTAAAATAAAGATAATCATATTCTTCATATTAATATTAAGGTGTTGAGATCATATGCGTTCACTTAATTATTTAACTAAAATGATGATTTTCGGATGTTTACTCAGCACGATTCCCGTTATTTTCATTGGAATTTTCGCCTATATTACAGCATCTAACGAAATCCAAAAAAATGTTAACGAAGGAAAAAGACAACTTATTATGCAGATTAATTCAAATGTAGAACAGAAATTGACGACTGTCAACCATACTATGAATCAAATGCTTGCCTCTACCGTTCTGAAACAAGCAATGTCTCAAAATTTAACTGCTGCTGACTTTATGCTTTATGATGATCTTCGCAACGAAATACGGCATATGCAATCATTTGATATAAAGCTCGAGGATGTTATCTTGCTCAATGAACGGCACAATTGGCTTATCAAAAATTCGGGTTTATATGAACTGGATCAATATGAATATGATGATCAGCTAGTAGAGCTAATGAATCTGCCCGAATATACACCTTGGGTGCTCACTCCATCTTATCTGTTCTATAGTGAAGAGGTCTCTAGAAATACTGCGGTATGTCCTTATAACATCACGCTCGTCAAGCAACTTCCAGCCAATAGCGTAGATATGTATGGTCTTGCCCTAGCAACGATCCCAACCTGCGACCTACAAGAAATGGTCGTACAAAATATCGACTCGAGCTCTGATGTTGTCGTATTGGATGATCAGTCCAACATTGTCATTCATACGGACCAATCACTCATTGGACAGCCCATCAATACGGCAGGTATTAATCTGAACGAATTAACCGATATGAGCGGACAATACAATACTCAAATTAATCAGATCCACTCCACTGTCACCTACTACAAATCCATCACAACAGGCTGGACGTATATGTCGATTTCGTCCATTGAAGCTTTAACCGCTGAATCCAATAAAATTGGAATGTATACTCTTTACATTTGTTTAGGCATCATTTTCTTATGCTTTCTATTAGTTTGGCTGGGAACGAAGCAATTTTATAGTCCGATCCGCCGTCTTTTACTGCAAATTGGTGGTATTGAGCATGATGATGGAGGCTCGAAGCAAAATGCTAATGAATTTCAATTAATTAGTGAACGTGTCCATTCTTTATTTCAGTCCAAATCAGAACTAGAGTTTCAGGTTCAACAGCATCTCCATCAGGTTCGAACACTGTTTTTTATGAAAGCTTACCAAGGGAAAATTAAAGCAGCTGAAATACGATCACAGCTTCAACAATTTGGATATTCCTATCAATTAGACAATTGGAATACGATGGAAGTTATTACGATTCAAATTGATTTCCATCCTTCAAGTAGTCATACCATTCAAGATATCGATTTACTTTTATTTGCCCTCCACAATGTTTTAGAGGAATTGATACCAGCCGAGCAGCGGCTAGCTCCAATTGTTTTAGATCAAAGTGTAGTCGTTATTATTGGTACTCCCGAGAAGGAAGGTACAATTTTTCATTCTATACAATATAGCTTGACGGAATCACTCCAGCAGCAGATGCAGCAAATTTTGAATTTACAAATTAGTATTGGAATTAGCACGCCATTTCACGAGTTTAACTGTATAGGTAATGCTTATCGTGAAGGATTGGATGCATTGAAGCATCGTATGATTCTTGGCGAAGGTATTATTATTCAGTACAATCAAACGAATGAACAACGAAATGTACTGCAAATTAATTATCCACAGCAGCTTGAAAATGAATTATTGGATGCGATTAAAGTGGCCGAAGCAGATCATGCCAAAGAGCTTTTGTCGCAGTTTCTTTACAGCATCTTTCAGAGTGATCGGTCACCGCAAGAATTTCAATTTCCACTCACTAGATTGCTTAATAATCTAGTCATCACAATGCAGGAATCAGGGATTACATTAAAGCAGCTTGATCATCATGGTTCATTACTAGAACAGCTACTTAACATACAGCATAAGCAGGAAATCCAGCGCTGGTTTTGGAAGGTCGTCATTTATCCGCTTGTTACCATTTATCGCGATAGACAAGATACGCAATATCATAATTTATCAGCGAAAATTATTGATCTAGTGCAGCAACACTATGATACCGACCTTACGCTAGAGGAATGTGCATCTCGCTTACATTATAATGCGAACTATTTAAGTGGTGTTTTTCGCAAGGAAACGAATGTTTCCTTTACTGATTACTTAACGATGTATCGATTTAAAATGGCTAAAAAGTGGCTATCCGAATCTACTATTGCAATTAAGGATATCGCCGCAAAGCTGCAGTATAATAACTCTCAAAACTTTATTCGCTCGTTTCGCAAGCTAGAGGGTATGACACCAGGCCAATATCGTGATAAATTCAAAACTAATCAGACATAAGTTGATAACGTAGATACTTCATCGCAAATTCAAAAGGCAAATACCAATAGATCACTACTAGTGACTATAAAGTATTTGCCTCTTTATCGTAAGACTTGAGAGATAAAGAGAAATCACCTCTTTTCTTAATGTATTCTTAATGAATTCTATAAAATATATATTTTCCAATTTATTATTGATATGATTTAACTGTGATCAAGAGGGATGTAATGCCCTATGAAGATGGAGGAATGATGTATCAACAATCAAATCTTAATCGTAGATGATGAACCCGAAATTCGTCAGTTAATTCGTATGCATTTAGAAAAAGCAGAACTACAAGTCATTGAAGCTAGTTCAGGACGTCAAGCTATTCAATGTTTACAGGAGCATCCCATTGAATTATTGATACTGGACCTCATGATGGATGATGGCACTGGATTTGAGGTGTTACACTATTTACAAGAAGCAACTGCAACGCCAGTAGTTATTGCCCTTAGTGCAAGACGGGAAGTGCAAGACAAAATCTTGACGCTCGGATTAGGTGCAGATGATTATGTCACCAAGCCCTTTAGCCCAATGGAATTAGTTGCTCGTGTACAAGCACAGTTAAGAAGACATAATCCCCCTTCTTCTCATCCTGTTAAAGTTCTGCGGTTAAATAAATTTGTGCTAGATATCGAAAATTATGTATTGCAGAACGATGGGAAATCATTTTCTGTAACCCCGGTAGAATGCAGACTTTTAGAATTGTTCATGCAAAATCCAGACCGTGTTTTAAGTAAAAGGGAAATATACAAGCAAGTATGGAATCATGAAAACTTTGATAATAACAATTTGAGTGTTTATATAAGTAAACTACGAAGCATTCTCGAGCCCACAGAGGACTCTCCTCATTACCTTCATAATATACGTGGAATCGGTTATCGATTTTCAGGAGATGGACAATGAAAATTCAAACAAAGCTTTGGCTGCTTATGCTCATTAGTGCAATTAGTAGTATTCTTCTTTTCATTCCACTTAGTCAAATTATGGGTACAATTGGAGATGAGGGTTATAACTTGAATGGCTTGAACACGATCTCGCAAGAACTTCTTGATACGGTTGAAAAGCAACAAGCTTTTCATGTCGCAGACATAACGCCATTACTGGATGATGCTCATAATAACCATCCTAATATTCGTTTTGAATGGATTTCTGCAACTGGAGCGACGATTTATGACACTCTTGGGGAACAGAACAGCTATGATTTTGGACAACTTGCAGATCGTATGCTTTATATGCCCGAAAATTTATGGGGAGTCGATGAGCCAATAACACTTACGTTTTCCGTTGAAAATGGGGATCAGCCCTATTATCTACTAATGGGTTTATCCAGTGATGCTATGAAAAAAGGGCAAATTTATTTCTTCATGCGCACCTTTAAAGTTATGTTTACTTTTTTGTTACCTTTAATTGTCGCTTTCTTAATTCCTTATCTGCTATCTTTATGGTTTTTCTTTTCCATGAACAAACGCATTAATAAGCTCAATCATGCCATGGGGCAGCTTAACCTCCAAAGTGAAATCACCGTACTAGAAGATACGAGTAAAGATGAAATCGGCCAGCTCACTGCGCATTATAACGCTATGGCTCACCGTATTCAATATCAAACGGAACTGATTAGGCAATTAGACCATAGGCGTAAGCTGTTGCTGTCTAATCTTTCCCATGATCTACGTACCCCGCTAACGATGATTTTAGGATATGCAGAAACGATTCGTGCTGGATTGTATAAGGATGAGAAGGAACTGCAAGCTAGTGCTAAAATTCTGCTGCAGCGTTCTCGTTATATGGATAAGCTTCTAGATCAATTATTAGATATTACTCGGCAGGATGAGGAGAATGTAACACTTCATGTTGCAATGCATAATGTATCCGAAATGCTACAAAACATCGCTGCAGATTATCTGATGTTTTTAGAGGGTCAAAACTTCACTGTTGAAGTGAATATCCCTGATGAGGATATCTATGCTTCGATTGATGCCTCCCTAATCGAACGTGCGCTGCGAAACCTGCTCGACAACGCCATTCGTTACGGATCAGAAGGACATTATCTTGGAATCGAACTTTGGGAAACAGATGATGTCCTCTTCATAACGGTTATTGATAAAGGAAGTGGCATTACTATACAAGATCAAGAGCATGTTTTTGAACGATTCTACCGTGCCGATAGTAGCAGAAGAGGCGAGGGACTTGGTATTGGACTGTCCATTGTCAAAGAAATTATTGCCTTCCATGGTGGATCAATTACTTTAATAAGCGTCCCTCTTGAAAAAACAGTGTTCGAGATCCAACTACCAAAAAGTCAGCGTAAATAACGCTGACTTTTTGTATCTTTACAGTGTCACTACTATTTGTGATACGGTTCACCTCTCTTAATTAATTTGTAAAGCATTATACGTACTTTTTCCATCGTCCTCTGTAAACCAGAAGACGATGCTTTTTATGTTCTTGCGGTCAGCTTCCACATGAATTTCCTTTATTTATGATCGAAGTAACGCCCTTTTCACTTAATTCGTAAGTACCGCTAAAAGTCCTCGTCGACAAAACTTCGTTATTCATTAGATCATCTCATGATGAATACTCCCGCCACTTACCAAAGCTGTCGCTTCGATTGAAGTGGGGGTTTCTGATGGTTCATCCCATTTATTTCAGGATGCTTAACACCAGTGGAGTTGACACATTGATGGTCTGGTTACCATCCAACCCCTCTATCCCATTCGCATCTTTGACCGATACGTTTGGGAATACTTTTCGCATAATATTGGCTGCACCGTTGACATCGGCATGAATCAAACCCTTCGTGTTCTGATACAGACCGCGAGACATCCGTTTGCCTGAGAAGATCCATGTTCCTTCTTCACCATAACTCGGTAACGGATCTTGATCTACAAAGCTGGCTTTCGAGGTATACGCCTCTTCCGTCAGGATCACGATGATTCCCTGCTCAGCTGCCTTATACTCGATCATCTTGATGAGCATGTGATGGGGAATATGATGGAAGGACTGATTATTTCGCCGTCCGATTCCGAGCGATTGTTTCCATCCATCGTTATGGCCAATGACGATCGTACCGATGTTGTATTCCACAGCTAACCGAACAATATGACAGCTTGTCTTGTGGAACAAGTCTTTGATCCTCCGATGACGCTTCAGATGAAGCCGTTCTAATCGCCTGGATGTATACGCCCCCTCGCGAGGTTCTTTACCCTGACGAAGAATGCTAGTATAGTACGCTTTCATCTTGTTGTAATACTGATTGATTGCTTTCACGATCTTGCCCTTCACGAGGATCGGTTTCGCTCCGGTCGTCGTGACGATGGTTGCAAGATTGACGACACCAAGATCAATCGCCAGCATGTGGTCTTGTACTCGCTCCTTCATTTCGAGCGGATAAGCGAAGATTAATTCGACGACGTACTGTCCATGGCGTGGGATGACACGTACTTGCTTCAGTTGTCCGTCGGTACAGCCTAGCTTCCCGATATTCAGTTGTAGCTTGCTCTTTGGAAACTTGAGAAACTTTCGTTCTTTGATCACGCAGTCTTGGTTGGAGAAGATAACTTCCTTGACCTTGTTCCGAGCATATCCCGGAATATGGGGCTTGCCGTTGTACTTCTCAGGATGCTGGCGGTAATCCTTGATACTGGCAAAGAAGGATTTCCAATTGTGGAACACCACCTTCATGATTCCCTGACTGCTCTGCGTCGGGAGCGCTCGATAATCGAGTTGATTCATCACTTTGAACAAGGCGTCGAGGAAGTTGTAATGAACAAAGGGACTTTCTTGCGAGGGTAGCTTGAACGGAGGGGAACTGCTCCCTTCCCTTCGTCGTTCATTCATTAAATCAATATGTGACGCCAACGTATCTAGAACTTCTCGTTGCAACGGTTGGAGAGGCTCGTTCTTCTCAAATGCGGTCACAATCTGTCGGATGTAAAAATTGGTCGTGTTATACAGGTTCTTAGCGTCCTGGCATGCTTGATCGAGGTACGAAAACAAGCGATGACCTGGCTTAATCCATACTTGATGGGTTCTAAACATGGACTTTGAATCTGACAACATTTCACCCCCTCCCAGACCGAAATACGAATATATGTTCTCTATCCATTATACCTCTTAGGATATAAGAAAGGAAGAATATGTTGTGGGATTATTCAAGAAATCGCCGATTCACCTCGCCACTTATAGAAGTGGAAGTCCTCTCGGCGAAAACTGATAGATAAGTGAATTAGACGAACTTTCGCTTTAAGTGAAGTGGTTGAATTTATTGTTTGGTGAAGACCAGGGGGCTGAACGAGCACATGGAGCATCAGCTCTTAGTTAGCTCAGTTGGTAGAGCAGATAATTCTTACTCCTTAAGTCGAGGGTCGTTTCTTAGCTTCATTAGTTATTTAGATTTTTACAATTTGATAAATCTATAGGATGAACGAAGGATTTTCCAGCTAACAATTGCTAAATAAAAAAATAGTGCACCGAAGAGGAGAGCGAAGGGCAAGCTTAAGAGACGTGGGACTTCGAACATCGCGATATTCATTTCTAGTTTAAAACCGAATGTCCGCACCAGCCCTGCTGTCGATGACAATATAGCACAAATGAACAAACCAACTGTCAACACGCTGAATACAGGAAAAGCAAATAATCCAACCAATATTTTCAGTATCATTCTATAAACAGATCCCATGGACAACACCTCTTCATTTAATTTGCACAGTATGTTGCACTAAAGAGCGAGGATTTACGCTCAAGCTTTTCGAATATTGTACTTCACCAATTTTACAACCGGGTCCAATAATAATATCCTCTCCGATAACCAAATCGGCATCTAGATGTTCAATAACGATGTGTCTTCCCTGTAGACTTGTACACTTTCCATTTCTTCTGCCTAGCCGTATCAAATTCGCAAATGACAAACGATCAGAGCGAATTTCAATATTCTTCTTTGCAATGATATGTCTGAAAAAACTCTTGTAGTGGAAATTAATCCGTACTTCCTTAGCTGATAGAGTATCATCGATATGAATTAAGCCTTTCGCATGAAACGTTTCGACGCTTACTGATGTGTCAACATGTATTGAACCAGCAGAATAGATGTGTTCAGCGGTAATAGAATGAAAATGTCCGTGTCCGATATTCGAAAAATCCTTAGCGATGCAATCTGATTTAACACTGCAAGAGCCATTGTTTTTAAAGCTGCAGGTTCGAATCATCCCTTTAAATCTACCATGTCCAACGACTCGTATTGCTTTCGCATGAACATCTTTGATGTAGGTCCCCATTCCATTAATTCTTATAACATTAGAATTGGAGTGTTTCATATACTTCCCTCCTTAAATATTTTAACAGTTATAATATATTACAATTAAAATACATTGCGAAGTGGTCTCTTGTCAAGTGAAACTTACTAACTATGGAGGTATCTAAAAAAGCTGTCACGCTTTTTGCGGACAGCTCTCAATCAATCAATTATTTTTGACATAAGTACGTTTACTTGCTTTAAAACACTGGCTATTGTACGAAGCTTCTCTGAAGGGAATTGCTTGAATATGGTTTTTAACTTTTCTTCTCCTATGCTGGTTAGCTCAACCATTACAACTCTTCTATCTTCCTTAGTTCGAATTCTGCAAATCAGGTTTTGCTCCTCAAGCTTATCGCACATTGAGGTTGCTGCACCCGCTGTAATAAAAAAACGCTCGGATATGTCCGTTATCCGCATGCTGCCAGATAACTTTAAATCCATCAGTAGCATGATATGGTTCTGGGACAATTTATCGTTACGTGTTATACCTTCTATGAATGCTTTCGATTTTTGTTGAACCTGTCGCATTTCATTCATAACATATTGGATATCTATATCCTCATCGCTTTGTGCAGACACTATCCAACCACCTTTAATTTTATTAATTAAACATTATATTTATATAAATATATATAATGACTGTATGGAAGTCAAAGTGTAATTCGCTAATATTAAATGAAGGATTGATGCAACGATCGTGTCAAGGAGCTTAAATCGCAAATAGCTGTCAGGAAAAGAATTTGGGGTGCACTTCACAATGGGAGTGGTTTCTTAATAGAACTCTTTTATTGCACACTCATCAGTTAGTCAAGTTTAATAACCTTATCAAAGCAGTATGATTCTTTGTCATAGCCATTATGAAAATAAAAAGCATGGGCGTCGGTTCTCTTAAATCCGCTACATAAAATAATGCTTGATATTCCCATTTCTTTTGCATAATTTTCAGTATGTCTTAGTAGTTTTGTAATTTCCATCCTTATTCATGTTTTCCATAGTAACTCGGAAGTTTTCAATACTTACATTGCGAACTCCAAGTACATCATTCCATAAAAATACAACTTCAGTATAATCACTTGCTACAACTTCTCGTAACTTAATATCTATTCCCAACCCCCCTAAATAGAAATATTCGTACAAATGATTCGATAATCGTTCGATAATCCATATCGTATCTTACCATAATTCACATTTTTCGTATCGCTTCAATTTTGCTCATATTCGAGCGAAGGATGTGCATACCCTGTTTCCAACCTCATAAATGACAAGAATGATGTAACCCCACCACCACCCCTTCCACCTCATCAGACCGCCTAGAATCCTTTCTGATGCGCCAAATCCTTAAATCTGTCCACATATAAAGAAAGGTGTCGGAAACCAAAAAAGTCCCGTTTCCGCCCCAATGAGGAATGTCAAAAACTATACTTTCTTCCTCAATACAACAAACACGCCCCATGAAAAAAGGAGACTCTATAAAAGTCTCCTTTCACCACATCCTCTTATTTTCTTTACTTTTACTTACTCTGCTTGGCAACCACTTTCAATATAATCGTTACTGCCTCTGCTCTAGTTGCCTTATCATTAGGAGCGAATTCATTATTGCCTTTACCAGATAGTAGACCAAGATTTTTCAACGCTGCTATCTGAGCCTTTGCCCAGCTAGGAATAACTTCGTCATCCGTAAAGTCGGTTACCGTATTCGCTTCTACCTTCAATGCTAGCGCTTTGGCGATCATCATAGCCATCTCTGTACGTGTAATTTCTGCATTGGGACGGAAACTGTCATCCGAGTATCCTTGAACGATACCTGCTTGAACAGCTTGCTCGATGGCGTCTGTTGCCCATGTGCCAACCTTATCTGAGTCAATGAATGTCAGCTTCACAGCTTCATCTTGTCGCTTCAACGACTTCATCAACATCACTACAAATTCCGCACGAGTGACGACAGTATTCGGCTTGAACGTACCATCCTTATATCCATTCACGATACCGATTTGTGCTGCTTTATTGATGTCCGACTCTGCCCAGTGTCCAGTAATATCATTAAATTTCGGATGGTCCGTTCCAGACTGTTCCTCCTTACTTACAGCCATTACCGCAAACTTCGCAAAGAAATTGACTTCAACTGTAATCTTATTGCCATCTACCTTGCCGCCTTCAATCTGTATCCATTCCTTCTTCACCTCATCATAATAGAAGACAGCTGGATACTGATCTTCCTTCAAGCTTGAAGGATCAAAAATAAAGGTCAGCGTTACCAGCTTATTAAAGTTCTCGGAGAAGTTTTTAGAAATCTCGTAGATCAGACTGATTGGTGCGTCTTCATCGGATAGAAGATTGTCCGTGTCTGTCAATTCCTCTATCGTGATGTTTATTTCCTTGTCTGATGCACCTGCCGGAATGACAATGGTCACTCTATTCGGTATGCTCACTTCACCTGAGCTTCCTACTGGAAGTGTTAATGTTCCATCAGTTGAAGTTACTTTACCGCCACCTGTGCTAGGACTACTTGCGCCCCCATCGGTGCTGCCACCACTACTTGATGCCGCTCTAGTTACCGTGATCGTATATGTCTTCGTCGTTAATCCATCTTGTGCCGTCGTTATCACTGTAATCGTATTACTTCCTTCGACCAAACTAATCGCGCCCGATGCAGTACCACTCGTCACCACTACACCATTCACCTTCACGCTCGCAGTGTTTTCTTCTAACGTTGGTGTTACGGTAATACTCTCCACACCATGAGCCACGCTCGCCGTGTAATCAATCTTGCCTGCCGCAAACGTCGGACTCAGGACTCCACTTGATAATACCAAGCCGCTCAAATCTGCGTTGTTATTTAGCACTGCCATTGCCCTAGTTACCATGATCGTATACGTCTTTGTCGTTGTTCCATCCTGTGCCGTTGTCACAACTGTGATCGTGTTGCTTCCTTCGATCAAACTAATCGCGCCCGATGCAGTACCACTCGTCACCGCTACGCCATTCACCTTCACGCTCGCAGTGTTTTCTGCTACCGTTGGTGTCACGTTGATACTCTCCACACCGTTAGCCACGCTCGTCGTGTAATCAATCCTGCCTGCCGCAAATGTCGGACTTAAGACTCCACTTGATAATACCAAGCTGCTCAAATCTGCGTTGTTACTTAGCACTGTCGTTGCCCTTGTTACCGTGATCGTGTATGTCTTCGTCGATGTTCCATCTTGTGCCGTTGTTATCACTGTGATCGTGTTGCTTCCTTCGATCAAACTAATCGCGCCCGATGCAGTACCACTCGTCACCGCTACACCATTCACCTTCACGCTCGCTGTGTTTTCTTCTACCGTTGGTGTCACGGTGATACTCTCCACACCATTAGCTACGCTCGCCGTGTAACCGATCTTGCCTGCCGCAAATGTCGGACTTAAGACTCCACTTGATAGTCCCAAGTTACCCAAATCTGCGTTGATACTTAGCACTGCCGTTGCCCTTGTTACCGTGATCGTGTATGTCTTTGTCGTTGTTCCATCCTGCGCCGTTGTCACAACTCTGATCGTGTTGTTTCCTTCGATCAAACTAATCGCGCCCGATGCAGTACCACTCGTCACCACTACACCATTCACCTTCACGCTCGCAGTGTTTTCTGCTACCGTTGGTGTCACGTTGATACTCTCCACACCGTTAGCCACGCTCGTCGTGTAATCAATCCTGCCTGCCGCAAATGTCGGACTTAAGACTCCACTTGATAATACCAAGCCGCTCAAATCTGCGTTGTTACTTAGCACTGCCGTTGCCCTTGTTACCGTGATCGTGTATGTCTTCGTCGTTATTCCATCTTGTGCCGTTGTCACAACTGTGATCGTGTTGCTTCCTTCGATCAAACTAATCGCTCCCGATGCAGTACCACTCGTAACCGCTACACCATTCACCTTCACGCTCGCAGTGTTTTCTTCTAACGTCGGTGTTACGGTGATACTCTCCACACCATTAGCCACGCTCGCCGTGTAATCAATCTTGCCTGCAGCAAACGTCGGACTCAAGACTCCACTTGATAATACCAAGCCGCTCAAATCTGCGTTGTTACTTAGCACTGACGTTGCCCTTGTTACCGTGATCGTGTATGTCTTCGTCGTTATTCCATCCTGTGCCGTCGTTATCACTGTGATCGTGTTACTTCCTTCGATCAAACTAATCGCGCCCGATGCGATACCACTCATCACCGCTACACCATTCACCTTCACGCTCGCCGTGTTTTCTTCTAACGTCGGTGTTACAGTGATACTATTCACACCATTAGCCACACTCGCCGTGTAACCAATCTTACCTGCCGCAAATGTCGGACTTAAGACTCCACTTGATAGTCCCAAGTTACTCAAATCCGCATTGTTACTTAGCACTGCCGTTGCCCTTGTTATCGTGATCGTATATGTCTTCGTCGTTAATCCATCTTGTGCCGTCGTTATCACTGTAATCGTATTACTTCCTTCGACCAAACTAATCGCACCCGATGCAGTACCACTCGTCACCGCTACACCATTCACCTTCACGCTCGCAGTGTTATCTGCTACCGTCGGTGTCACGGTGATACTATTCACACCATTAGCCACGCTCGCCGTGTAACCAATCTCGCCTGCCGCAAACGTCGGACTTAACACTCCACTCGATAATACCAAGCCGCTCAAATCTGCGTTGTTACTTAGCACTGCCGTTGCCCTTGTTACCGTGATCGTGTATGTCTTCGTCGTTATTCCATCTTGTGCCGTCGTTATCACTGTGATCGTGTTGCTTCCTTCGATCAAACTAATCGCGCCCGATGCAGTACCACTCGTAACCTCTACGCCATTCACCTTCACGCTCGCAGTGTTTTCTTCTACCGTCGGTGTTACGGTGATACTCTCCACACCATTAGCCACGCTCGCCGTGTAATCAATCTTGCCTGCAGCAAATGTCGGACTTAAGACTCCACTCAATAATACCAAGCCGTTCAAATTGGCATTATTACTTTTTGGAGCAATAACTCTAAATGCATCAGAACGTGAATAGCCTGCAGTATGTTTTGCATCATCAACTTGAACATACAAATACCAATGACCTGTATCCGTAGGAGTAGTTATGGTGTCTTCACTTTGAAGTGTAGTCCCCTCTCCTTTGGTCCAACCTGGCAACGAGGAGTCTGTAGACCATTTATACTCGGATGTGACTGATACAGCAGCAGGAACTTTAATCTCCACAATTGTTGTGATCTCTTCCTTCCCTACCGATTCACCATTTGGAGAAAAACTAACTCCAGCAGACAAAATATTTACAAAAGGAAATAACATCGAATCAGCATATGTCTTTGCTGTAGACGAATCAAATGCTACGAACGTTATTGGATGACGATCCAGATTAGTAATTGCATTTTCTCCAATAGTAGTTGAATCACTCTCAATAATGACAGTTTTCAATTTTCCATTGTTCTGATAAAATGCATAAGTACCAACACTTGTTACTTTATCTGGAATATTCAAACTAGTTAGACCATTATATTGAAATGCCTTATCCCCTATACTCGTCACACTTGTTGGAAGACTTAAACTAGTTAGAGGAGCAGCAAGGAATGCTAATTCCCCAATGCTTATCACCCCTTCGGGGATCGTAACACTCTTCAGCAAAATATTTTCACTAAACAGACCTTCAGCTATAACTGTCAATTTACCTGGGAGCTCTACGCTTTCTAGACGGTTAAATTGAAATGCATAAATACCTATACTCTCTACACTATTTGGAATTTTTACACTCGCTAAGATATTATTGGAAAATGCATAATCTCCTATACTAGTCACACTATTTGGAATCTCTATACTTGTTAAACCACTATGTTGAAATGCATATCCTCCAATACTTTCTAATTTACTTGAACCTGCAAAAGTTATTCTCTCTAGATCAATGTTGTTCGCAAATGCATACGCCTCGATAGTTGTTACACTAGGTGGAATCTCTACACTCTTTAATTTTGTTCCGTAAAATGCACGATTGCTTATCGTTATTACACTGTTCGGGATTTTTACACTGGTTATATGTTTATTACGAAAAACGTTATCCCCAATAATAGTTACTGGTAAACCATCAATAGTTTCGGGAATGATTACATCTGGACTCGTTCCCTTATACTCGTAGATTAGAATTTCTTCCCCGCTAAGCATAGAATATTTAAAATCTCCCTCTGCTCGTGTTACTGAGATCATATACGTATTCTTTGTTGTTCCATCCTGTGCAGTAACTACTACCTTAATACTATTACGACCTTCATTTAGCTTAATCCATTCACTTGTACTTCCGCTCATTACTACACTGTCATTAACAGTTACTTTAGCCTTTGGATCCGCTACATTTGGCGTCACCTTGATACTACCCACACTATATTCTACTTCGGCACTATAACTCATCTCGTCCATTGCAAAAGTTGGACTCAAGCTCCCGCTCGATAGCACCAAGCTACTCAAATTCGCATTATTACTTCCTGGTGCAAGTACTCTAAATGCATCAGAACGTGAATAGCCTGCAGTATGTTTGGCATCATCAACTCGAACATGCAAATACCAATAACCTGTATCCGTAGGTGTAGTTATAGTCTCTCCACTAAGAAGTGTAGTTCCCTCTCCTTTGCTCCAACCTGGCAACGAGGAGTCTGTAGACCATTTATACTCGGCTGTGACTGATACATCAGCAGGAACTTTAATCTCCACCTTTGTTGAGATCTGTTCCTTCCCCACGGATTCACCATCTGGAGAATAACTAACCCCACCTGATAAAATATTTATAAAAGGAAGTCCCTGTAATTCAGCATATGTCTCGGCTGTAGACGATTGAAAGCCTACAATGATATTACGACTACCACCGATGTTAGTCAGTGCTGAGTCTTCAATAACTGTTGTGTCACCTTCAATAATAATAGTTTTTTCTGTGGTACTGCTAAATGCAACCTTCCCTATACTCTCCACACTAGCTGGAATCATAACATTTTTGAGTCGGTTACTATAAAATGCTCCCTCTCCTATCGTCTTCACACTTGCTGGAATATCTATACTTGTTAGAGGAGCTGATGCAAATGCTTGTTTCCCTATGCTCGTCACACCATACGGAATTGCCACACTACTTAACGATACATTTAAATAAAATAGACCATTTTCTATTATTGTTAAATTCGCTGGAAGATTTACGCTAGTTATAGCGTTACTTCCAAATGCAAAAGCACCAATACTTACCACGCTATCTGGGATTGTTACACTAGTTAAATCATTGTTGTTAAACGCATAGACCCCTATACTTGTTGTACCCTCTGGAATCTCTATGCTCGTTAACCCACTACCACTAAATGCAAGGTCTTCGATATTATCCAATTTACTTAAATTTGCGAAAATTACCTTCTTTAATTGTCGGGTGTTTTGAAAAGCAAGAGCCTCTATGATTGTTACACTAGCCGGAATCTCTACACTTGTTATGCTTTTTTCTGAAAATGCAGCTTCCCCAATAGATGTCACGGGTAAATCGTCTATAGTTCCCGGGATTCTAACGTCAGTACTAGAACCTGTATACCCTGTTATTTCAACTTTTCCATCCAACTTAGAATAGCTAAAGTCTCCATACGTATCTGCATGAACTTTTTGAATGCTGTCTCCTGACCATAGCCCCAAAGTCATAATTGACAGTATAAGTAAACAAATCATCAACTTCTTACTTTTTTCAACTGTTGAAAAATTCCAAATTTTCATAACGATTATGCACCATCCTAATTCAATTTTTATAAGATTAATTACCACTCTCACGGTATTACTATAAGTTTATCAAGTATTCATGCGACTTTTCTTAATGAAATCTTAATGGTTTTTAAAACACCATTTAAATAGATATCATTCTAAGAAATAAAAACAATACAAAAGAAAGGAGACTACTTAAAATGGTACCTGTAGTCTGGACACTCGAAAAAGAGTGTGCTTTCTACAGGTACCATTTAATTTCACCATATCATCTTCATTGCTTTATTTTTACTTACTCTGTTGAGCCACCACTTTCAATATAATCGTAACAGCCTCAGCTCTAGTTGCTTTATCATTAGGAGCGAATTCATTATTGCCTTTTCCAGATAGTAGACCAAGATTTTTCAACGCTGCTACCTGAGCCTTTGCCCAGCTTGGAATGACTGCGTCATCCGTAAAGTCGGTTACTGTATTCACTTCTACCTTCAACGCTAGTGCTTTAGTAATTATCACTGCCATCTCTGTGCGTGTAATTTCTGCATTCGGGCGGAAACTGTCATCTGAGTATCCGTTAACGATACCCGCTTGAACAGCTTGCTCGATAGCGTCTGTTGCCCACGTGCCAATCTTATCTGAGTCAATGAATGTCAACTTCACAGTCTCATCTTGCATCTTCAATAAATTCATCAACATCACTACAAATTCCGCACGAGTAACAACGCCATTCGGCTTAAACGTATCATCCTTATATCCATTCACGATACCGATTTGTGCTGCTTTATTGATGTCAGACTCTGCCCAGTGTCCAGTAATATCATTAAATTTCGGTTGCGTAGATTCCGATGGTTCAGTCCCTGTATTTACTGCCATGACTGCAAATTTCGTGAAGTGATCGACGTCGACTGTGATCTTATTACCATCTATCTTACCTCCGTCAATCTGCACCCATTCTTTCTTCACCTCGTCATAATAGAACACAACCGGTTGCTCATTTTCATTCAAACTTGCCGAATCGAACACAAAGGTCAACGTTACTGATTTAGCGAAATTATCGGTAATATTTTTCAGAATTTCATAAATCGGACTGATTAGAACTCCTTGATCAGATAGAAGTTCTTTCGTATCCGTCAATTTCTCGATCGTAATTTGTAATTCTTGGTCTGAAGTTCCTGCTGGAATAACAACTGTCACCCCATTCGGTAGACTTACCTCGCCAGAGTTTCCTACTGGAAGTGTTAATGTTCCGTCAGTTGAGGTTACTTTACCTCCAACACTACTACCACCACTACCAGTACCACTGTCGGAAACAACACTTGCTCTTTTTACTGTAATCGTATAGACTTTCTTCGTTGTTCCATCCTGTGCCGTAACTTCTACCTTAATCATATTACTGCCTACGCCTAAACTAATCGCGCTCGATGCCGTTCCACTCGTCACCAACGCGTTATTCACCGTCACTGTCGCACCGCTATCAGCTACCGTTGGCGTTACTATCATGCTATTAACATTGCTTGCTACGTTCGCCGTGTAACTAATTGTTTCTAAACCAAACGTTGGACTTAGACTTCCACTCGACAGTACCATACTACTTAGATCTGCATTATTACTCTTTAGTGCCGCCGCCCGCGTCACCGTTATCGTGTACATTTGCTTGGTTATACCATCCTGCGCCGTAACTTCTACTTCGATGGTGTTGCTTCCCTCTATTAAATCAACTTCTGCCTGATTGAATATAGGAACTGCTCCATTTACCTTCACAGTCGAATGATTATCCGACAAGTACAACTCTACCGTCATACTACTCACGTCGTTCGTTACACTAGCAGTGTAATCAATCGTGCCCCTAAAAAACGTCAGCATTAATTTTCCACTCGTCAACTGTATAAGATCTAATAACGCATTACTACTGATTTTCTCCGCTCGTATCACCGTTATCGTGTAAATCTTACTTGTGCCGCCATCTTGAGGTCTAACTTCCACTGTCATAGTGTTGCTTCCCACCTCTAGTGCAAGGTCTCGTTCAAATTCCTCAGGTCTTTCTGGATTTGGTGTCATAAATGCTTTATTCATTAGTATTGTCGCCGCACTATCTTCTAATATCGCAGTAACCGTAATTTCCTCCACATCGTGATGCACGTACGCCGTATAACTCGTAATGTCCGGCTCAAACCTTGGACCTAAGTACCCTTTTGACAAATACATATAACTTAGATCTGCACTACTTTCCAGCCCTAATCGTGTTACATTCACCGTGTATGTCTTCTTCAGCAAACCATCTTGAGCCGTGACTACTATTTTGATGGTGTTGGTTCCTACGTTCAAACTAATCGAATTTGATGCCGAACCTCTCTCTACCACTACATTATTCACTTTCACGGTCGCTTCACTATCTGCTGCCGTTGGCGTTATTGTCATGCTACTTACCCCGTTATTTGTAGTCACCGTGTAATCGACTGTGTATGGATCAAACTTTCCATTTAAGGTTCCTGCGGACAGATACATACTACTTAAATCTGCATTAGCTTCTGCATAAACCTCTTGAATCTTGGAGCCTGACCAAAGCCCAAACATGACCAAAGACAGTGACAGCAAACAAATCATTGTCTTCTTCATTACAGAGAAATATTGTCGCATCATTAATTAATACACTCTCCTATTTTTGATTTTTATTTTTTAGATATAAATCTAGTATATAAGATATTTTCGGTTCAATTCTTAATGAAATCTTAATGGATTATGGGCTGCGCTTGTTCTACAAGTGCATCTATAAAACGGTTATCCATGAACACCTATAAAGAAAACCAGGTGTAATTAGCTTATTTCTAAACTAATTACACCTGGTTATTGAACTTGATATATGCTGAATCTTCTACTAATCCTAGTAGCAGATTCAGAACTTGTATATTTCGTTTAGTATTATTAATCGATAATGAAGTAATTACCTTTGCAAAATATTGCTTGCTTTGTGTAGACGGACAAGCTTTTACATCAGCTAAAGTTAGTGATGTCTCAATTCTTAATGAATATTGTGGTCAATTAAACTATTCTCCTCACCAGCGATACACAGCACTCCACATGAGCCGAGTGCTACTACGTAACTACTGTCACTTTTAGCATTGCTGCTTCAACTATTAATTCAACTCTTTGCTGTACCAGAATGTGTGATACGCATCACCGTATAGTATCTAAGCACAAAGTACGATTTGACCATAACGTTTACATCTGTATATAACCACAAAGCCACTCCGAAACAATGGAGTGGCTTCTTTAATAGAACTTCTCTTTTATTGAACTATTTTTTTCCTAAAAATACAATTTGTCCTACTTAACCTTTCTCGAATCTCAAACAATAAAGCGGTTCACCTTCATTAGTAACGCCACCCGTGTACTCAAAACCTAGACTGGTATACAATTTTTTTGCCCCTTCATTTGAAGAAACGAAACTCGTATATATCTCTTTACAAGGAAATCGCTTCATGACTTCTATAATTTTCAACATTGCCTGTTTTCCAATTCCTTTACCTTGATGTTTGTAGTCAATCATAAGCCTTGTAATAAAATAAAATCCCTGATTTTTATCTAAACCATACATTGCGAAACCAACCATTGTCTCATTATAATAAATAGCTTTTGGCAACCATTCCACCTCTACCTTAGCTTGAGCCAAAGAAAATGCGTTTGATGCAACATGTTCTTCGAATAACAACCTTTCTTTTGTATCGTTTGACTTTAACAAGACACACTCATTAAAGTTCTCCGCAGTAATGTCTTTTAACTGAATATTCAAATATATTCCACCCTTACGTTTGGTTTTTCTATATACTGCTATTTAAACTCTGTTAATTATGTGATAGAACTTCCCAGTAGTCCCAAGCCTTTAAATAATCGGCTAAATCATGTGGATGGTGTATTAAACAGATACCTATGCGACAATAAAGCTGAATGATTACTTCTTCGATAAGCCTTGATCTCTCAATAGGTTCATGATTAAGCAAAGTGAATGTTGAAATCAAAGTTTCTAGGTTCAAATCATCAGGCGAGGAGCAAAAAGCATAAATAAAATCATATAGTACAGGTCCAACAATGGGTGATGGATCGATAACCCCTTTTAATACGTTTTGATCATACACGAAATTATGAACACCGCAATCACCGTGAAGCAAAAATCTTTCATATCCTTCACCCGTCGATATGTTTCCAACAAATGATTTTACTTTATGATAATCTTCAACTGGTAAAATGCTACCAATATTAATTCGGGCGTATTCCACACCCCGATCAATGAAGTCATGCCAAGTTTGACACGGATTATCTAACCAGAATCCCCACTTATCAGTTTGCTGATAGATTTCGTAATGATTCAGAAGTTCATTGATCAAAAGAGTCAACCAGTTTATTTTTGTACCACGATTAAAATGCGTTGTACCAGCGGTATAGAAATATACAATGAACTTTTTAGCAGTATCGGTATAGAGAAGTTTAGGTAATAATGTGCTATTTTTATAAGCTTGATGCAATTGTTCGACCAAAAATATATTTTCTGAGTTATCAATCTTCAACACGTATTTTGGATCATCGTCTACTGTAAGAGTATATACTACTCCTTCTGTAGTTCCATTCATCTTATTAAGAATCTTGGTGGTGCAATCAACTACACCTTTTTCACAAAGTTCTTTTATTATCCTGTTAACATCTATTGCTAATTCCATTTCTGCTACCTCCCGAAATCATTCCAATAATTTTATATCATACGCTCTCGGGTTGATAGGTATAGATTTAATTTATCTAACATCACCGCAATAATACCACATACTGGAACAAATATCTTTATCGTATCGCTAAGTTTCATGCATGGGTCGCTGACTGGATGTGCTATGGGTGTTCCCGAAAATCACAATCACTCTATGGATTTTAACTACCCCCGAGTATGTCCTTAAACAAAAAGCCACCTAATCAGGTGACTAATCTTTAAATATATTTTCTACCGCTTTCTGCTTATCTTCTTCGGATGGCATACTGTATCTTAATATCATGTCTGCTGAACTATGACCGCTAAGGCTCTGGATTACACTTATGTCCTCTCCTGCACGTACTAGCCCTGTAATGAAGCTATGTCGAGTCTGATGAACGTTGTGTCCATTCTTCTCCATTAGATGCTGAACACTTCTGATGCTAATACGCTCTTGTCTGTTGCTAACAAAGAGGGCTACAAAACCAAAAGAGATGCTTTCTTTGCTATCCCAACAATAAAGACAATCATCACTAATCCTTTATACGCTGCATTCATTCGTTTCAATCAGGTTCAAAATTGGACTGAGAAAAGAAGAAAAGGGAAAAATGAAAACTTTACTCTTGTTAAAGGTGAACATGAACCTATTATTGATATGCTTGTTTGGGAAAAGGCACAATCTACGATTGAGATGAAGTCGCATAAGCCTACAAAAGCATTTTTTGGTCACTTCCCTTTGACAACCCTTTTGCGTTGTCCAATGTGTGGTAATGGAATGATTGGACACAGAACAAAAAACTCGACAGGCGAATACATCCGCTATTATCAATGTTCCACCCTACTTTCAAAAGGCTCTGCTGTATGTAAAACCAATTGGGTAAGAGCAAATGAAGCAGAAGATTTTGTCTATAAGAGGATAGAGCAGATTACTGCGAATCCTGACCTCCTAGAGAAGATTGTAGATAACGTCAATGGAAAAGTTTTAACCTTAAAACAACCACTACAAGAACAGCTTGAATATATTACAGAGCAATTACTAAATGTCGAAAAAAACACGAAGAAGTTCCTCAGAATAATTGAAACATCGGATAATCCTCCATCCTCTATATTGGATAAGTTAGTTTCCTTGGAAGCTGAAAAGAAGAAATTGATTGTGCAACAACGAGAAACAGAATATGAACTCGATAGACCAACTATAAAAGAAGTTTCATTTGAACAGGTTTACCAAGTATTGAAGGGCTTCTCTACAGTCATTACCAAAATCGAGCCTGAAAAACAAAAAGATTTACTACACTCCATCATTAGCAAAATCACCGTAAACCTTGGAAATAATCCAGACGAAAGAAGCGTCAAGGACATTGAATTGTTCTTCGACGCTTCTATAAACAACGACTTTGTGCTTACTTATGATACGCATCACCGCGCTGTCTGTAACGGCAAGTTTTTGAAAAAGGCCATCCTTGGCGGGATGGCCTTTTCTTTGCAGAACATGTCGTAACTTAACTTATGTTTCCGTTAGCTAAAGAACGGTTCGTATTTATTTTTCTCCAACGACTAGACCTAACGAAATCCACCGACCATTATCACGTGTAATCAGTTCTTGTTCCGCTTCTGAAATACGTCGCTGGTCGCGATAATTTAACCACCACTGATAGGCTTCTTCAAAGTAATAACTTTCAGTAATGGCTAATCCTTGTTCGGTAAATAAGTTACGATTCCAATCTAAAGTTGAAAAACATTTTTGAAACCCTAGATTGAATTGGCTATCTAATTCAACCAAATCATCAGGCATTGCACCAGATAAGCACATGGGTTCAGCAATTCCAATTCGCGCACCTGTTTTGGCTACCCGAATCATTTCAGTTAATGCTAAGGGGCGTTCATCCCCAATCATCTCAAACGATCCAATACTAATAATGGCGTCAAAAGTGTTATCAGCAAAAGGCAGTGACTGTGCTTTTATCTTCATCTGTAAAACCTGGTTCTCGACGCCCTGTTCAGTCGCATAAGCTTGGATTTCATTGGTTTTAGCCCACGGTTCAAGAGTAACCACCGAAACATTCCAATGCTTCGCAATGGTTGAAGCAATTTGACCTGAACCGCCTCCGACTTCTAAAATTCGCATACCAGGTCTAATATTTGTAGCTTTTACTAATGATAAAGCCATCTCAAACGAACCTGGTCCCCAAGCCTTTGGAGTTTCAATACTTAAAAATGGATTTATTGTGTTATTAGTATTCAATGTTTTTTCCCCCGTGTCATATGGATTATTATTCTGTGCACGGAAGATGATTAATAAGAAAAATTATTACCCTTCCGTGCCTCTAATAAAAGTTTCCGTAGCATTGATTTTGGCAATCATCCAAATCACTCACTTTCTATTAAGAATATAGTCAAGTTTATTACTAAGGAAAAAAATGGTCAAGGTATTTTTTTTCTATATTTAAAGAATCCGTCACGTTCTTTTGGTTATTTTTTGTTACTGTAGCATCAGCATGCCCTCTGAAGCCGCTTCCGACGTTGTCGACAACATGAATTTTTGTTTTTCACTTTACTGACCGTAAGCCCAATAACCGAATCAAATTGAATCTCAGACATATATCATGATAGTGCCCCAGTACCAAGACCCCTTTTTCGAGGGGTCATTTTCATTTTCAGGAGGGATGTAAGAATGAGAATCTTCAAGACACAGCAGGACTTTGACGCGTTGCGCCGCGCCGGAGCACTTCCGGCGGCAGTCCTCGATCAGATCGAGGACTACTTCCTGCAACTAAGGGATGAGCAGGAGGACGAAGAGGAGAGCGAGTTTCGCTTGGGTAAGCACGGCTACATCGTCGTTCTCGAAGCGGGAGACAACGTCCGCGATCTCGGCAACGTTGGGCTGAACCACGATGGCGGCGGACTGCTGGGCAGTTGCCCCGAGTACGTCGAACTGCTCGACGTAGAAGAAGGACTTCAGGCGTACAAAGTCGTGGTGCTGTACGACAACGACTACCTATTGACGTTCTTCACGCAGGCTGGAGTACACGACGAGGAGGTGGAACAATGGCTGAACGAACAGGCGCAAAGAAGCTGACAGCAAACGAGCTGATCGTCCAGAAGCTCAAGGAAACGTTTGACCGGAATGCTATCGAAGGCGAAAACGTTTGGGTCATGGTTGCGGCAGCAAGGCCTTTCCTTGAGGACGACGAAAACGAACTCTCCCAGAAAGCCGAACACGATGGGCAGAAACCCTCTCACCTCGTCCGCGTCGTGCTTCGAACCTCCGACGCCCAAGCGGGAACGAACCCGTACGTCGACGGCTCGGACTTTTTCCTTGCAGTCGACGAGCAACAGCAGACAGCCGAGTTCGTTTGGGAAGACGAAAGCTTTGCCGACGCGCCGCTCCTGCACGGTTCCGAAGTTCTGACGGCGATCAAGTGGATAAGCGAACTGTCCGAGTCGCCGCTGTGCGTTCGACTTGAAAACCCATTTCTAACATCTTCACAGAAGAACGAAAAGTGAAACCAGAGTGTGCCCCTCAGATCCTCTGAAACATCTGTCCTCCCGCACTTCCCAAACACACCAAGGGTTTTCTGCCGCCCTCCCTCTGCTCTGTGCTGTCCTGCTGCCAAAACCAAAAGACGACACAACATTTCTGTGCCACCTGCAAACAACTATCTTTCGCCAAATGTCGGTCACAGCTTGAACCTAAAGTGCCGAACTTGACGGACTTCTAAGTGGCTCAAGGCGTTGGCACTGCCGAAGCCACCCAACCGCCCTTATCTTGACCCGTCCGCAAAGTGCGGTACAGGATGTCAAGAATGCGGATGTCCAATTTATGGAAACCCATGCCCTGCAAGTTAGTTTGCCAAACAGGGCGGCAGTACGGCTCAATGCTAGTACCTCGTCATGTGAGAAATTCTGTTTTTCATCTTCACTCGGTCTATCGTCCAGCACGGCGTTGATCACTCTAAACACTTTTCCTTATGCTCTTTTCTTTTCAAACATGATCATCTAAAAGAAAGGGGAAAACCTCATTTGAAGACAGCAAACATCGTCAAGCTTCTCATCTTGTCAGCAAAAATCATCGAGATCTTGAGTGATCATACCCACTCAAACAACAAAAAGTCGGGAACACACGAGCGTCGAGTCTAATACCGGATGACCCTCCTTTGCAAAGCAACCTAGCAGTCCATCTCACCCATTGAGTCTTCCAGAAACGCGTATTCCCGGTCACAAAATGTTCACAAATCCCCATGTGCAGCCGGAGGCCGTGGAGATTCAGAACAAAAAGCTTGTGCATCCCTCGAAAAAAGGCCAAATCGCAAAAAATCGCTTGAGATGCCTTTTTCGATTAATTTCGCCAAAAACTGTTCAACAAAATCCAATTCAAATGCCCAATCCGAAACCTTTCGCCCTCGAAGTCCACGGGGAAAACCTTGACGAGCTTTTGTCGAGGTAGCCCCCAAACTACATTTTTCACATCGATCTACCATTAGAAACCGATTCCCAAACCCTGCTATGATATGAGCATTAAGACAAGGGGGGATCGCGATGAGTGAAGAAGCAAAAACAACTGTCCTTCAAACGATCGAGCAGTACAAGGCAGGCGATGCTGGCGCTCCGTTCGAACGTCCTGTGCTCCAAGCGCTAATACATTTGAGTCAGGAAGACATAGCAGACTTCCAGCGGATGAGGTCAGCATTCACCGATGCGGGGGTTCCGCTCCGCGAGCTGAACAAAGCGCTCAAGATGGAACTGGAAAAGAGTACACAAACGAAAAGCGTACAGTCAGGGGAGCAGCTGTTTCCGCCCGAAATGATCAAAGAACTGGAGGAAAAAGGTTTTATTGTCGATCCGTACAAGGGAGTCACCGACATCCAGCCCAACCTGTTCGCCAAGTACGTTCTCAAGACCTTCAAACTGCGATTCACCACTGGGGAGCGCTTCTACTACTACAAGAATGGCGTCTGGAAACCGCTCCGGGAAAAGCAGTTGCAGCGGTTCTTGTATGACCTGATTGAACGAGTACAAAAAAACGTTTGGCGCCCGGCTTGGGAGAGCGGCTACATGACCACTCTTGCTAGGTCAGCCAAGTACGTTTCCGAGTTCGACATGAACAGAAACTACATCAACTTGGCGAACGGGATGTTCAACACGGAAACGTTTGAGCTGGAGGATCATGACCCAGTCCTCCACTCCAGCATTCAGAACCTCATCAACTATGAACCGGATGCGGAATGCCCAAGGTTCCTCAAGTTTCTTAATGAGATTTTTCAAGGAGACCAGCAAATCCTCAAGGTCGTACAAGAAATGATGGGTTACTGCTGCACAGCGGAAACGAGGGCGCACAAGATGTTCATTCTGGAAGGCATCGGCTCGAACGGAAAGTCGGTGCTAATTGAAGTCATCGAATACTTGTGCGGGAAGCAGAATGTTTCTCACGTCCCTATGAACGAGCTAAGCCAACCTTTCGCGCGGGCCGAACTCGTCGGGAAGCTTCTCAACGTCTCGTCCGAGAACGAGTTCAGTCAAAAGGGACTAAACACTCAGCAAATCAAGACTCTCACAGTTGGCGACATGATTCGGGTCGAGAACAAGCACGAGAAGGGATTCAGTTACCAGCCCGTCTGTAAGCTGCTATTCGGCATGAACACCCTTCCGGCCACCTTGGACAAGTCGCACGGTTTCTTTCGCCGCCTTGTCATCATTCCGTTCCGCAGGGTGTTCAAAGGCGCAGACGCTGACAAAATGTTGCTGGAAAAGTTGTTGGAGGAACTTCCCGGAATTCTCAACTTCGCGATGGAAGGACTTGAACGGCTCAGGGCAAACGATTACGTTTTCTCTAATTCCGAGGCGATTGAGCAAGCTGTCTCCAATTACAAGAGCGAACAGAACCCGGTCATCACTTTTGTCACGGACTTCGTTCTAGCTGGAAACAAAAGCGACCGACTTGGCAAGAACGATCTGTTTGAACGATTTCAGATTTGGTGCAGACAACATGGCGAGATGGATTTCGCCTACAAAGCGAGCAAAGACCGCCGCGTATTTTGGGCCGCTTTCCGAACAGCATTACTTGAGGCTGGGCTTCCAACACCGGACGAGGCCACTAGCAACGGTTGGAGATACTTTCCCGGTTTGGTTTTGCTGGATGAGAGGAAGAAGAGTATGACCGACTTGTTTGACGACTTTGATGAATTGGAAGATGAAAAAACGGGAATAGAAGTCACCGATGAACACCTCGAAGATGACGCTATCGCCTACGAAATCGATTTTCTGGTCAACGGGTTTTGCCAAAACTTGTCTTTCAATGAGTGGTTGGAAAAAAACGAAGACCCATCTGATCTTTGTACGTTCAGCTTCAGGCGGGTGGCTGTTGAAGAAAACCCACAGTTTCAAGAACAAGTGACTGTGTTAGCGTAACAACTGTTTTTGCCGAACTGCTGAACTTTGCCGCAAACCACAGTGTAGGCTAGTAAAGATGACAGCCTGCGGTGTGAACTGCAACGCACTTTGCCGCACTTTGCCGCACTTTGCCGCACTTTGCCGCACTTTGCCGCACTTTGCCGCACTTTCTGTAACCAACATTTCGGGTTGGTAGTGCGAGTCAGTGCGATACAGTGCGGGTGGCTTCCCAGCGACACAAGAAAATAACGACAGGACGGCACATTTCAGGTGCCGTCCCCCACCATCCCAAAAAGAATTTTTCAACGAAGGAGTGGTAACCGTGCAACTGACAACTCAAGACAACTACCAAACAATGGTCGGGATTCTCGCAGAGATGTTAACAAGCTACCTTTCAAAACTGCAAAGACGGATGAAGTTCGCCAAAGTCAACGAGCAAACATTCCAATTGATTAGCGCCATTCTCGAACAGGAAGACGAAGAGCAGGCCGACTTTGAGATGACCGTCGAACTGCTCGGAACACCGCAGTTCAAACAAATTGCCTGAACAAAGGAGGTCAGGGCCATGCCCCCGACAAAACGAAAAAACTCTCCGATCAGCGTTCTTACAACACCCTTTCCTCCCGTCGTGGATCACATTGCCATCTACGCCAGAGTGAGCACTGAGGAACAAGCAGAGCAGGGTTACAGCATTGAAGCCCAGTTAGAAACGCTTCGGGCTCTCTGCAAGCAGGAGCACAAAGTTGTCTTCAAGGAGTACGTGGATGCAGGGATTTCCGGAAAGACAATCGAAAAGCGCCCGGCACTGCAGCAGCTTTTGGATGATGTCGAGAGCGGAAATATTCAAGAAGTACTGGTCTGGAAGATCGACAGGATAAGCCGGAAGCTTTCCGACCTCATGTACATCACAGAGCATCTTAAGAAACACAACGTGACATTCAGAAGCTTTTCCGAGAAGCAGTTCGATACTTCGCCAGCGGGGAACGCCATGATGCAATTTTTCGGCATCTTAGCTGAACTACAACGGAACATGATCGTGGAGAATGTGAAGATGGGCATGAAGCAACGAGCGCGAAACGGTAAGTGGAACGGGGGTCAGGTGCTGGGGTACGATGGTGTCGAGATTCCATTAGGTAGAGAGAAAGAAACCGTCCTGCGCCCTAATCCGATTGAGGCAAAACTGGTTCGAAAGATCTTCCGGATGTACGCCAGCGGGCAAGGGCTTCGAAGTACCGCCAACCAATTGAACCATGAAGGCTTCAAAACGAAGCCCGGAAACACTTTTAGCAGTGTGGCAATCAAAACCATCATCAACAACCCTTTGTACGTCGGAAAGATCAGGTACAACGTGCGGGAAAACTGGAGTGAAATGCGGCGCAAAGGCATCAACCCCGAGCCGATCATAGTTGACGGAGAGCACGAGCCAATCATCTCCCAGGATTTGTGGGATGCTGTTCAGATGTTGTTCCAGAAAAAATCTTTCTCACCGCCACGTGTCTTTGACGGAACGTACCCGCTGGTCGGTCTGATGAGATGCCCCCAGTGCGGCTCGACACTTGGTGCGCACCGCGTCTGCGACACGCTCAAGGATGGCACAAAGGTTGTTCGACGCTACTACATTTGCAACGCATTTCGAAACGGCGGACGGAGTGTTTGCAGTTCCAACTCCGTCAAGGCGGACGTAGTCGAACAATTCGTGTTTGAGAGGTTGGCCGAAGTCGTCCAGAAGCCCAAAGTACTCGATGACATCGTAAAGAAACTCAACAAAGATCGCACAAAGAGCGTCGGGCCGCTCCAGAAGGAACTTGAAGCGTTCGAAAAGGAATTGGCATCCATCGAATCGCAACGAAAAAAGTACTTCAAGCTGTACGAAACCGATGCCGTCGACGATGACCTTTTCGTCGAGCGCCTCATCGAATTGAAAGAGAAGCAGGAACAGTTCGCGCGGCTCAGAGCAGAAACCGAAAGACAGCTGTCTGATAGCACGTCAGACCCCATCCCGCTCCAGCAAGTGCGTCAGGCATTGTCCCAGTTCCAAAGCGTACTTAGTGCGTCGCCCGCCGAAACACAAAAGACTTTGCTCCAGACGGTGGTAAAGCAAATCCACGTCAAGAATGGGCGAAAAGTCGAAGGCATCGAACTAGAGTTTGACCCGAAAGTCCAAAAGCATTTTTTTGAGTTGGTCCCTTCTGCCAAAACGGCGGAGGGGGCTTTTGCTTTCCGCAAGCAAAAGTCCTCCTCCAAGTACACTATCGTCATTTGACCTCAAAACAGCACGCAGAAGCCCTTTAACGAAACGTATTCCGTGAGATTGCCCTGTCCCTGAGCCAAGCCATTCAACGAGCTTTCCAGGCCCCCTGTGAGTTTCCTCCAAAAAAACTTGCCGCTACTTATGATACGGTTCACCGTATCACAAGTAATGCAGGGAGAACTGGAACAACAAGCCTTATGCTTAAAAATTCTATGAACAAGCTACTTAACAGCAGGGTAAATAATAACTTGTTTTCTTTCATATGATTAATTCTCTCTATATATTAATAATTAAATTCTATTACATAATCTTCTTTTTCTTCAAAAAGATCTTGATAAGGATTATATACACGTAACTGCATGCTTTGTTTTTCTATGTCCCAATTAACAAGACAAAACCTTCCTTCTCCCCCCCGCTCTTCCCCTTGCCAATTATACATACATTGAAACACTGAATTATCATGTACTCCTTGATCAAATTTGTAACTAACATTAATCGGAAGATGGTGTCCTGAAAATATTGCTCTTAGCTTTGCATAATATTTAAAGTGCATTTGCCACATTTCTTCTCCATCTAATCCATCTGAAACAGCTTCATACTTATACTTCGGATTGGTTTTTTTATTTTCATGAACACGTTGCCCATCTATGTTCATATAACTATGTGTAACAATGATGAGCTCGTAGTCTGGGTGTTTTTTTACTACTTTATCTAGCCATTTCAGCACTTCTCGTCTTGGCATAAATTCTAATACTACAACTAATATATTCGACGTTTCAATTTGAATTAAAGCATACATGTTTTCAGTTTTGTATCTTTCATATGTATCGCCATACCATTCCTGCTCCTCAATTTTGTGGGTTCCAAAGTATTGATTGAACATATGTAGTGAACGTCTATTCTCGGGTGAAATAGGACCACTTGTCGAAACAATAGGTTCGTCATAGTCGTGATTGCCTGGCGAAATCAGAAAGGGTATGTTCATATCCGCAATACCTTTCACTGCGGCCTCTGCAATTTGATATTCTTTCTCTTCAATTGCTCCTTGATCTACAATATCCCCAACATGCAGGACAAATTTTATTTGATGTGACTCTGCATTTTTTTGAATCCATGTTGTACATCGCTTAAAAAGGTCAGGATAATATCTCGTTATTTTTTGCGTGTCAGGAATAACTGCAAAAGAAAATATGCACATTTAGCTTCACATCCTAATTTTTATATAGCATACATGCCACTTGATGACCATTCGTACTGATTTTTAGTTCAGGCATGAACAACGAACATTCCTTTAAAGCTTTTTGACATCGAGAGCGAAAGGCACAACCACTAGGAATGTGAAATGGACTAGGTATTTCCCCTAAAATTGGCTGCTCTGTTTGTTTTGTAAAAGGATTGGGTTCTGGAGCGGCATCGAGTAAGGCTTGCGTATATGGGTGCTTAGGGCTTGAAAATACATCTTCTACATTACCAATCTCCACTATATTTCCTAAATACATAACTGCAACACGATCAGCAAAATATTGTACTACGGATAAATCGTGTGAAATAATAGCAATAGTTAGACCCAACTCTTCTTTTAAATCAGATAATAAATTAATAATTTGAGCCTGAACAGAGACGTCTAATGCAGATACCGGTTCGTCAGCAACTAATAATTTTGGGTGTGAGACAAGTGCTCTAGCTATCGCTACTCTTTGTTTTTGGCCTCCTGATAACTGATAAGGAAGTTTATTCAAAAAATCTTGAGGAAGTTGGACCTTTTCAATAATAGAGCGAATCTGTTCCTCTTGTTCCTTCTTATTACCAAGCTGATTAACTGCTAAAGGTTCTCTGATACTGTCCAATAACTTTAATCTTGGATTTAAAGAGCTATTGGGATCTTGAAAGATCATTTGCATTTCTTTTCGTAATGGCTGCATTTGCTTACGATTATATGAAGTAATCTCTTGTTTCTCAAAAAAAATTTTCCCTTCAACTGGCTCATTTAGTCTTAATAATGCTCTGCCTAGTGTGCTTTTTCCTGAGCCAGACTCCCCCACTATAGCTAAAACTTCGCCGCGATAAATATCTAAATTTATCTGATTAACTGCCTTTAATTTTCTTTTCTTAAAAATAGTAGAGAAATCAAAATGAATACTTAAATTTTGTGCGCTAGCTATTATTTGCGTATTTAAGCTCAACCATTTTCTCCTCCTCCAATAAATGACATCTAACTTGATGGGAGCTACTTAGCGTTGATAATTGAGGTAATTCAGAGTTGCATTTTTCTTTAGCATATGGGCATCTTGTATGAAATGGACAGCCTGTCACGGTTATAGTGGCACTTGGAACGGTACCTTGAATAGCTAAAAGTCTTTCCCCCTGTGAAGCTCTCTGGCCTTTTTTCGGAATTGATCCGAGAAGAAGCTGGGTGTAAGGATGACTTGGGTTAGTGAATAGCTCCATCACCGAAGCAGATTCAACAACTATCCCCCGGTACATGACTGCAACCGTGTCAGCAAATTGAGCAACAATACCCAAATTATGCGTAATAAACATCATAGACGTTTGACGCTCTTGTTTTATTTTTTTCAATAAATATAATATTTGTGATTGAATCGTTACATCAAGAGCGGTCGTTGGCTCATCTGCTATGAGCAGCTGTGGATCACAAGCCATTGCCATAGCGATCATAACTCGTTGTTTTTGACCTCCGGAAAATTGAAAGGGGTAAGAATGATAGCGATTTTTCGCTTCTGGTATGCCTACCTGTTCAAGTAATTCAATAGATTTTAGCTTAGCTAATTTACGTGACATCTCTTTGTGCTTAATAAGCACCTCAGAAATTTGATCACCTATAGTCAATAAAGGATTTAGTGCTGTCATAGGCTCTTGAAATATCATTGAAATACGTGAGCCTCTGATCTGCTCATACTCCTTTGTTGAAAGTTGCGTTAAAGAGATAGGGTCCTTGTCAGTATAAAGTAGCATTTCTCCCTCAATACGGGTGTTTTTTAACTTCGAATTTTGACCAATTAGCCCCATAATAGCTAAAGCAGTTAGACTTTTTCCACAGCCTGATTCACCTACCACTGCTACAATTTCACCCTTATGAATCGTTAAATTAACACCATGTACAGCATGAATGTCCGTTTTGTCCTTTCTAAACTTAACCATTAGTTGTTTTATCTCTAGTAATGGCTCCATATAATCACTCTCCTCTATTCTCTGTGACTCGAAAGCTGCATGCGTTCTTTAAAATAATCACCGATGTTTTGTACAATAAAGGACATACATACGATTAGTAGCGCTGGTAATATTGAGATCCACCATGAGGTCATCAGATAATTTCTACCTTCACCGACCATCCGACCTAAGCTCGCTGTAGGTGGCTGAATTCCGAATCCTAAAAATGATAGCGAAGATTCCATCGTTAAAATTGCAGGAAAATATAAAGTGATCATTACTAATACTGTTGGTAAAATATTAGGTAGAATATGTTTGCGAATAATATATAAAGTAGATCCTCCAGAAGCTTGAGCGGCTTCAATATATTGATTTTCACGAAGAGATAATACAAGACCTCGTACAATCCTCGCGTAATTTTCCCAGTTTGCAAGTCCTAATAAAACTATAAAAACAATGGGATCTGTACCAAAAATAACAATACCCATTAATAAAATTAAGGTATAAGGAACGGCGAATTGAAAATCAACTACAGCCATAATTATGCGATCAACAATCCCTCCCATATAACCACTTAATAAGCCGGCTGCAACGCCGACTATACAGCCAATAACAAGCCCGATAATAGCTATACCTATCGTTGTTTGCATACCATAAATAACTCTACTTAATAAATCTCTACCTAGTTGATCAGTGCCCAATGGATGAGCCCATTCACCGCCTAAAAATACTGGGGGTAAATTATTATGCATAAGGTTTGTCGCATTAGAATCATATGGAATAATCCAACGTGCAAAAACGATTATAAAAATAAGCACGCCTAGCAAAAGCATATTAAGCTTCATATACCAAGATAAGGAGGTCCAAAATCTAGTTAATTTAATCAAGTTATCCCGCCTTTCGAACTCTTGGATCAATGATCCCGTACAATAAATCAACACATAAATTAACAATAACTACGATGATAGCAAACCCTACTACTGCAAACTGTATAACCGGAAAATCCTTATTCATTACAGAATCTACTAATAGCTTCCCTAAGCCAGGCCATGAGAATACACTCTCTACAAAAAGAGCGCCTCCTAAAATATTTATAACGAGCATACCGAGCACAGTTGTAATGGGAATCAGTGCATTGCGAAAGGCGTGCTTACATATAACAACAATCTCCTTTAATCCCTTTGCTCTTGCTGTTCGAATGTAATCTTGAGAAAGTACTTCTGTTAAACTCGTATAAACATATCTAATAATGGTCGCAATGGGATGAATAGAAATAGCAATTACAGGCATAATATATCTCTTCCAGCTTCCCATTCCCATTGATGGAAGAAGATTAAGATGAAAGCTAAATACGACAATTAATAGTATTGCAATCACAAAACCAGGAATGGCATATCCGAGACATGCGATGAACATAATGACGTTAACATATTTACTATTATTGAAAAATGCTGCCAAAAATCCTAATGCTATACCTATGATTGCACTCACCAAAAATGCCCAAATGCCGAGTTTAAATGTTTCTATGGCTGCATTCTTAAATATGAGCGTAACATCACGACCATCATGAATGCTGTTACCAAAATGACCATGCGATACTTCTTTTATATAAATAATGAATTGTTCATAGATTGGTTTATCTAAACCATACTTTACCTTTAACGCCTGTCCTTGCTCTAATGTTAAGCCTTCTGGAAACATCATACTAAATGGATCACCTGTTAAGCGTGCACCTATAAAAACAAATGCAAGTACAGCCAATACGGTAACAATCGCTTTTACAATTCGTTGTAAAAGATAACTATACACTCTACTATCACTCTTTCCATTTAGAATAAGAAAGCTACTATGAAGGTAACCGTCATAATAGCTTTCATTTGACTTTTCTATAGTCTAAACATTCATTTTATCATTCATTTGTTAACTTAATTTCACCAGAGCGTAAAGAGATTGTATACGCACGATAATTTTTAGGTAGCTCCCATTCATAAGAACTGCTAACTCCAATGTATTCAAAAGGTTGGTACATTAAAATAAATCCTGCTTCATCTTTTGCAATTTCATTCAATTGACGAATTGCGTCCTTTCTTTCTGTTACGTCAGTCGAATAACGTGCTTTTTCCATATAAACATCCCAATCAGGATTTTGTGGGTCCCATAATCCGCGAGTGCTTACCCAAATCGTATCTGACCAAGAAGCATCAATTAAACCCATTGGATCTGGGTAGTAAAGCGGGTTGGACCAAGTTCGAACCATTACCTCTGAATCTGGAATGGCATTAACATCTGGTACTTGCGTCAATGTCGCAGTTACACCAATTTGCTTCCACATTTCAATCATAGCTTGAACAGCTAAATCACCATTAGTATAGTAATCTGCACGAATGACAACTTCAACTGGGGTGCCATCATAGCCTGACTCAGCAACTAATTGTTTAGCTTTCTCAACATTATATTCAACTGTTTTCACGTCATCTAAATACATATCCCCATAATCGGAAAATTGTAAGGATGTTGGGACTTTTGCTTTATCGTTCCATAGTGCACTTACTAACGCTTCACGATCGACAGCTAAATCTAAAGCTTGTCGTAATTTTTTATTTTTCATAAATTCATTATTCATGTTCAGCACTAAAACGTGGAATAGTGGGTAAGCAGCTTCTACTAACTGAACATTCGGTTGATTTGCTAATACTTGTTCTTGCTCAGGTGGGATACCTACAGCGATGTCAATCTCACCATTAGCTAAGGCGGTGACACGAGAGGCAATCTCTGAGATAAAAGTATACGTTACTTTCTTCACTTGAGCCTTTTCACCCCAGAAATCATCAAAGCGTTCTAGCACGGCACTTTCCTTTGGTACAAAAGAAGTTACCTTGTATGGCCCTGTTCCTACTGGCATGGCATCAGCCGCATCTAGCCCGACCTGCTCGATATATTCCTTTGAAGTAATAGCACCACTAATATCTGATATAAATATTTCCACAAGTGGATCTTCAACTAATGTATGTACACGTACAGTTAAGCTGTCAACAATTTCAACTTTATCGAACGTATTAAAATAGCGTCCATAAGCGTTGTCAAAACGTTCTTCACTTTGTTCGAAAATACGATTTAGCGAATAGGCAACGTCCTCTGCATCCATTATCGTATCATCATGAAATTTTACGTTTTCGCGTAGTTTAAACTCCCACACTGTAGGCTCTACTTTTTCCCAACTCACAGCTAGACCAGGCAAATATACTAAGTCTTTAGAGTGCGGATCTCGCAGGATTAAAGTATCATAGATATTGTATTGAAATTGTGCATCAGCATTTGACGTTCTTGTATTTTCAAGACCTGCGGTAAACTGATTCGTACCAATTCGTAAGTGTTCAATTTCCCCAGTTTCCGTTGCTGTTGATGTGTTAGGTTTTGGACTCTCCGAATCTATTTGATTAGACGTGTTAGATGATAATGTCTTGTTGTTAGGGGCATTATTCGCGCAAGCTGCTAACATCGAAATACAGAAAAGTAGAATCAATAGCTTGTTAACCAGTGGACTTTTCATTATGATTCCTCCAATTTAGTTGTATTGATAGTTATAAATATTGGACATTTCGTTATAAAACTTATCCCCAAAGTTATCAAACTTAAGATGGTACACATTTGCCTTAAAATACACATTACCATTCATTCTTATTGATGGACAAAGTTTTATAGTAATCGTTGTAAAACTGTGATGAGTTGATCCTTCGTTAAAATAACTGGGTTATTGTTCATACGTCCCTTTGTGTATGCACGATCTACAATGTCATGAAGTGAGCTTTCACTTACGCCGTAGCTTTGAAGCTTTGTAGAAAGTTCATATTGTTCATATATCTTGAACACTTTATCTTCTACGTGTTCAGCACTATCAACACCAAATGCTTGCAATAACGGTTCAAGCTCTTCAATGTTTTTAGCGTTAATAAAAAACAGAGAGCCTAGTGTAATACTTGTTGCTATGCCGTGCTCAATGCCAAACATCAGTGTTAGTGGATAAGAAATGGAATGACATGCCGTCGTCATCGTATTGCTAAAGGCCATTCCCGCATATGCACTTGCAAGTGCAAGCTTATTACGAATCGTTAAGCTTGTTGGATCATGCTTTAGTAAAGGTAAATACATCATAATCTCTCGGATTGCTTGTAGAGAATAAACTCTCGTATTAGGATTACTATTAATAGACCAATATGCTTCCGTCGCATGACATAGTGCATCTAGGGACGTGATTACACTTAACTTTAATGGCATATGCTGTGTTAACTGTGGCGTAATCAATGCACTGTGAGCATACAATTTCTCATGTGATACAGAATATTTCAAATCCAACTCAGTATCCCAAACCGTTGCCCACTTTGTCAGTTCAGAACCTGTACCAGAAGTAGTAGGAATTCCAATCCAAGGAATCGATAAATCTTTTTCTGAATAACTTTGCTCCATAATAATAGTTCGCAAGCTATTCGCATCTTTAATTTTTTGAGATTTTGTCGCAATTAATGTTTTGGCAATGTCCAGTACACTACCACCGCCAATTGATATAATTAGCTCATAATTGAACTTAGAGATTTGATTAGTAAGTTCGACAATGTCTGTTAAATTAGGATTAGATAGTGTAATCTCCTTAATTAACACCTTTTTTTGATATAGCTGCTCCATAATTGGCGCTAAAACTTCCATTTTCTCTACACTTGCTCCCCTAGTTAAAAGCAGAACATTGTTGATATGTGAAAAGGATGTTTCTATTGCTGCCGCTAGTTGCTTTGCTCCATCCGCTTCAAAATATAAGCATACTGGATTGAAAAATTTACTCACCTGCATCACTCCAATTCCTTCAATCCAATCATTTACCTTTGTTGAATTTGCATAATGACACTATATATATCTCCTATTTCATCGATAACAAAATCTGCTTGGGCAGCAATATAACGAGCACGAACGTCATCCATTTTTTGTGAAAGTGCTTGCTTACTCAATGCATGAACCTCTGCTTCTGTTAAACCAAGCTCACTTCCCCCTTTTATTACGCCTACACTCCATACACCAGCATTTTTTGCTTCATGAATATCTGAAATCGTATCCCCAATCTTAATCACTGCATGTGGTGGAAACACCTCAAGCTCTTCCATATTTTTATAAATCATATAGGGATAAGGACGACCTGCCTTTAATTCATCTCCACATACTAAGTAGTCAGGCTGGTATCCTTTCAAAGCTGCATGAGGCGCTACAACCTCCATCATTTTTTTAGTATAGCCTGTAGTTGATCCGATTTTAATTCCGTCTGCTCTAAGTCTTTTTATTAGATTTAACACACCAGGTATTGGATCTGTATAGTCTTCTAAGGAAAGCATTAGCTCCTGCTCAAAATAGTCGTATAGCTCATAAATATCCTTTTCCGTTGGTGAACTCCCATATCTGTCAAGCCATAGCTTTTCTATCCGTTCAAATGTAAGCATTGTTTTGATATGATCAATCTTTAAAAGTCCCATTGGTCTACGGACCTCTTCAGTTGTAACAACAATTTCTTTTTTTGCAAAAGCAGAAACAAAGGCTTGAACTGGTGCAAAGCAACCATAGTCTACAGTCGTTCCTGCCCAATCAAAAATAACTGCCTGTATACTCTTGTTCATATTAAACCTCCTCTCAAGATTTTTTATCTTACTCCTCGGATTATATATAATTCAAAATATAATTCAATGTATTTTGCGTTTATTTACATAAGTTTTACAATATTTTAAGTTATTTTGCCGTTTTATATAATAATCGCAATAAAAAAAAGCATTCTATAGCGAATGCTCATTTTTGTGTAAAGGTATTTAATTTCTTATGCAGCTAATCTGAGACAATAATATTGACCTGTTGCTCTATGTATTTTTCATGTAGGCTAGCATCTAAATGTGAGTCCGTAATGATCGAGTCAATCGCCTGTATCGGACAAATATTGAGGTAAGACATGGATTCAAACTTACTTGAATCAGCAACAACAATCTTCTGATTAGCAAAACGCAACATTGCATTAATTACCTCAGATTCGCCCTGTCTAAAATCAGTAAGTCCCTTCTCCAAAGAAATAGCATTAACTGCAATAAATGCAACATCAATATTAAATTGAGATAATTCCTGTTCAAACGATCTGCCATATAAAGAATACTCCTCAGCATTTAATATTCCACCTGGAACAATAATTGTAAAGTTTCGGTTTTCAGCTAATACTTCAGCTACCTTAAGCGAATTAGTAATGATCGTTAATCGATTAAAACTCTCTACTAGTTTCTTAGCCACTTCAATATTAGTTGTTCCTGCATTTAATGCGATTGCTTGATTTTCTTTAATTAGGGATATCGCTTTTGTCGCTATTTGCTTTTTTCTTTGTAGATAGGTAACCGTTCTCTTATGGAAAGATTTATTCGTGACCGCTTCATCAACTACAACAGCTCCACCGTGCACACGCAGTAATTTATTTACTTGTTCCAGATAATCTAGATCTCGTCTTACAGTATCAAGTGAGACCTTGATTGTATCCTTTAGTTCCTTAACTGTTACATTTCCACGTTCCTCAAGCTCTTGTAAAATTATACGATGACGTTCTGACGCTAACATGAAACCGCCTCTTTATCCTTTTTTTTGCTTGTTATTGCATTTTTAATATAGCAAATATCATAATAGTAGTAAAGGAAGAAAACTAGCCATATAAAATATCGATTCATTCGTTAATGGGAATAAATGACCCGTATAATGTTTCAACTAAATGGGATATGGACCTCTGTTTGGAATTTAAATGAAATAAGACTACTTGATCGTGGAACATCAAGTAGTCAAATCTAATCAAATGTCTCACTAAATAAATTCCATCAATAGCTTGTTAAACTTATCACGTTCATCATAAAACGTCGCATGACCACTATATTGGAAAGGGACAAGCTTACTATTTTTAATCAGTTTACTTGTTTCCTCAGCATTAGAAAATGGGATGACTTGATCATGGATACCATGAATAATTAGTGTAGGTACTTCTATTTTATCCAGATCGTTATTCACATTCTCATCTCTTAGTGTTTCCATAATTGCAACAGTGGACCAACCAGCAGCTTGCAATCCTAGCTGAAAGAACCAATCCGATAATGGTGGCGTTATATATTGAAAGAAAAAGAGATCAGATAAACCCCACAACATTTTGGGTCTATCATTAAGTGTTTCTGCAATGAAGTGATTTGCAGTATCTGCAGGTAATGCGTGTGGAGACACAGCATCTATAAGTACGAGCTTAGTTACTCCATATCCTTGATACTTCGCCATATAGCGAATACATATCGCTCCGCCCGTGGAATGACCCGCCAAGGCAAAATCTTTCAATTGCAAAGCATCAACTACAGCACGAACATCGTCTGCCAGTCTATCAAAACTATATCCAGTGAATGGTCTATCTGAATTCCCAAAGCCTCTCCAATCCATACCTATACAGCGATATCCCATCGCAGGAAGAATATTATATTGATATTCAAACTGTTTATGACTCAATGGCCATCCATGTAAAAATAGAATCGTTTTCTTTCCCATAGGATTAATATCTTCAACATAAACACTTACACCTGGTTCTACGGTTACATAGTTTCCCACGCTAACTCCTCCGATAATGATATTCTTGATAACAATAACGTATTCATTTGAGAGGAATTAGGTGAATGCCTATATTTAATTTGAGCAAAGTTGGATTAAAATTTGGTTTTTTTAAATGAAATGAACGAACCATTCGATTTCTGCATCTAATTCCATGCAGATCGTTCGCTTACAGGATTTCTCTCGGTAGAATTATCATTAACTCCTAATTCAGTAGCAAACTCTTCGTTGGTGTTTTTGAAACTCTGTTTGTTATGACTCTTCTTTGCTTTATTTCCTTTTGCATTGGAACCGTCTTTCGATTTCGTATGGTTCACTTCTTCATTTAACATTGTTAATCCTCCTCATTAATCCCTTTTACGAAATACAGAAAAAATTTTATATCTTGTAGCTATATTTTCATAAATAGTTTATCCAGCACGATGGTTTTTATCATGTCCTAGTTACTTAGATCGACAACTTGATTCAAAGCTGATTCCTCAGACTGTTTACCTGTTAGTTTGTTCATTAACTCCTTTACTACCTTAGTCCAGTTTCCCATCTCCCAATACTCCGCAGTGTCCGCTTTAACTTTGATTAATATTAGATTAGGATCATCACTAGTCGTTTTCAGCATCTTTTCGTAAGCAATATTCCAAAATTCTTTTATCTTATCCCTGCTATCCACTAATTCAGCTTTTCCCCGTATCGAAACATAGGATTTACCCGCATATGCTACATTCACATTCGGATAGTTAACGAGTTCATCATATACATTGGTGTCTTTCATTGTCATAAACCATAAGTCTCCATCAAAATCAACCTCTTGAGTCTTCATAGGACGCGATACTAGACCTTGCTCCGTGGCTGATGTTAGCATGGCTATGTCTATTCCTATAATTAAATTCCTTACCGTTTCAATTGCCTCCTGATCTAATTCATGTGTATTTGTCATATTCAGCACCTCATTTTTTATATTGAAAGATTATCTGTTATCTTTCGCAAAAATGACAGAAGCTAAACATTAAATTTTTTAACTTTTAACCATTTATGTACCTTACTTGTTTCTATAGCATTTCTAAATGAAATTCAATTCACTCAAAATAGCTTTAAAACAAAAAAATAGCTACTCGGATAAGTGGCTATTTACTGTAATTCATATATTAAATTTTACTGCCCTAATTGACCGCCATCCACCGTATAAATCGATTGAGACATATATGAAGCGTCATCTGATAGTAAGAAGACTGCTACATTTGCTACTTCTTCTGCTTCTCCATATCTTCCCATAGGTACTGCAGTACCCTCGCTTCTTAATGACAGGAACAACGTATTTCAGTCCGAGGACAGCGCCCTTAACATTGACATTAAACACTAATTCGAAGGTCTCTGTTGGATAATCTTCAATATTTTCAGTAATTCCTTCTATCCCTGCATTATTGAAGAAACCATCAATTTTCCCATGAATAAATGCCTCCTAAAAATACAATCTTTTGAATTACAAAACGTTAGTCAATGTAATTATTGCGCTGTATATCCACCATCAACAGTTAAGCTATTTCCAGTCATAAATGAAGAATCTTCACTAGTAATATTTGCTTTTATAAATAGAGCTTCAGCATTAAGCGCCTTTAGCTCTTGCTCAAATTGCTTTCCTTTTTCTTCATTTAGATCAACTAGAACCACTTTTTCTCCTTCTGAAACGAATAAACGTGCTGTTGCTGCACCGATACCAGAAGCTCCAACAGTAATTACTGCTACTTTGTTTTTCAGTTTGCCCACAATAGAGCCCTCCAGTACAATATTTGTAATATTACTATTTACAATTTAGCCAAATAATACAAGGGTATTTTGTTAATAATTTTTTTTCGATTCGATCAACCAAATCCCTGACAATATGGATTATTTCAAACGTTATACAGCCTTTGGCTTTTATGGACTTATGTACTCGCATAAGCATATAGGAAATTAATTCAAACAATTTTGATGTCTGAATTACAATCTTTGGACATACAAAAGCTCCCCTTGTGTAGATAGGTTTTATTATTCAACCTGTCTACCACAAGGGGAGCATATAAAAATACTGACTTCATACCTTTTATTTGCTTAACAATCGCCGTTCCATTCTCGACATCAATCGTAACTTCAAATGCCAGGGTTTGGATTTGGGTTCGAGCTTTCACTTGGGTTCGGACTTTCGCTCGAGTTCGGACTTTCGCTCGGGTTCGGACTTGGACTCACGCTCGGCTTAGGACTCGGACTTGAGCTTGGACTCGGAGTCGGGATCGGAGTCGGAGTTGGTTTCAAGTTAGGATCCTCATTCTTCACCGGGTTACCATAAAGCGTCTTAAGGTTAAGGTCGCTTACATCGACTAACGGCATGTTATCCGGGTCAAACGGTAGTGCGTTGCGCAACTTAATAATGATCGTCTTCATATCATCGGACAGCTCAAAACTGTATAATTCTGGATCGAACGGCACGCCATCAATTTTAATCTTGGACAGGTCTATGGACTTCGGATCAACCTTTGCCGTCAACGTCAGATGCAAAATATCTCCTGCTGCAAATTGCGCTCCAATCACATACAGAGGTCGAATCTCTTCGATCTTTTTAGCGGTTACGAAGGCTCCAGCAGCTAGATCTTCTCGGTCTGATGGTGTTTTCCCATCGAACGTATTATCTGTATCCTTTGGAAATAATCCAAGTTGGAGAGCCATATCAACATAACCTTGAGCCCAAGCGGAAACAGTCGGATGATTGCCTGTCGCTGCCTTCGCTTCATCCTCTTTGCCCAACGCACGAACTAGAAATGTCGCTAATTGCTCTTTGGTCACCTCGCCTGCAGGGTCAAATTTATCGCCACCCACGCCATCCGTTATTCCAGCTTTCCTTAGCGCTTCGATAAAAGGTAATGCATATCCCACTCCGGAATCGTCTGCCTTTACGTCTGTGAAGGATGATGTCTTGAGATCTGGGTTAACCGTAAGACCAGTAATTAACGCCGCTACCTTCGCAAATTGGGCACGATTCATCTCTTCTTTCAATCCAAAAGTTGTATCGGATGTACCGTTGAAGACGCCTGCTGATATCAATGCATCAAACTTAGCCTTCGTCGCTGCATCCAAGTCCTTCAGGTCAGTGAAATCATCCGACGACTTTGCGGTAATCATGTTGCCGCCAAACGACATTGCAAAGATTAAACAAATAGACAATAAGATAGAACTAATAAATGATTTCTTTTTCATAATTATTATTCAACCCACTTTCTATATTTTTTCTTACTTCATACGGAATAATTTTAACATCAATTAATTCGTCAAATCTTAATGAATTCTTAATGGATTTCAATGAGATCGTATTTCTTACTCCTACTCTTGTGATGCTTCCTTTATTAACGGCATCCCAGCTTCAACCAATCGTTTGTTACGAATGAAGAAAATGGACAGTATTACAATAAATAACCCTGTTCCGACAAGTAGCCATTCAATCTCAATTATATCCGCAAGCGGACCGAATATTAGCATCCCGATAGGCATCATGGAAGTTGATATCATACCGAACACGCCAAATATGCGTCCCATGATGTAATAATTGCTCCGTCAGCCCTCATACCGACAGAGAATGCAATTTCAATAGCTGTCAATCTCCAGTAATCATCTCCGAAGCTACGCGTCACTTGTAGTGGAGTCAAAAATGTAGCCGGCGCCATCAACTTTAAAGTGTAACTACATCGGAGCATATTAAGAAGTTGTCGGCATGGCACCTCGTTAAAGAGTCCTATTTGAAAATAGAGTCGGACCATTCTCCCAAAGAGAATAGCCCGACTCCATTTCTGTTAAGAGCTGTTTCTATTATCCAAGATACAACTGCCCCTCATGCAATCTTGTATTAGGGTAGCTGATGAATCGACCAGACTATATCCGTACTGAAACCAAGGGTTAGACCGTCTGCTTCGTAATATAATCTAACGTCATCACCAGCTTGTAGCTCTACATTACCGGTTAGCGTCACCGTCGCACTACTTAGTACGGTCCTTAGAGTTAACATCAGTGCTATATTGACGTCTAAGATAGGCATATAACCTTTTATTAAATCAGTGTTGTCATTCTTCCTCACAGTAAAAACTGGATCAATGCCGTTTCCTATGCTTGCACTAACTGAAGAGTTAGTCTTGTAGTTAACAGTAGCATGTATCGCATACTTACCAGTGGCTGGTGCCGTAAATATCCCTGTAGCAGGATCGAATGCAAGGCTTCCGTAATAAGGGGATACATCAATCCAATTCGTGAATTCCGTGCTACTAGCGATGGAGGTTGTCGTACCCGAAGCAGAAAATCCTTCCGAGGTAACAGAAGTCCCAGTCCCTGCCGGGCCTGCAGGACCCTCTGGCCCTGGATCTCCTTGGTCACCTTTATCTCCTTGCGGTCCTACTGCTCCCGGATCGCCTTTATCGCCTTTATCTCCTTGCGGTCCTATTGCTCCCGGATCGCCTTTATCCCCTTTATCTCCTTGCGCTCCTACTGCTCCTGGATCGCCTTGGTCACCCTTATCTCCTTGCGGACCTGCTACTCCCGGATCGCCTTTATCTCCTTTATCTCCTTGCGAGCCTACTGCTCCAGGATCGCCTTGGTCACCTTTATCTCCTTGCGATCCTACTACTCCCGGATCGCCTTTATCACCCTTATCTCCTTGCGGTCCTGCTGATCCCGGATCGCCTTTATCACCTTTATCCCCTTGCGAGCCTGCTGATCCCGGATCGCCTTTTTCACCTTTATCTCCTTGCGTGCCTACTGCTCCCGGATCGCCTTTTTCACCCTTATCTCCTTGCGAGCCTACTGCTCCCGGATCGCCTTTTTCACCCTTATCTCCTTGCGTGCCTACTGCTCCCGGATCGCCTTTATCACCCTTATCTCCTTGCGTGCCTACTGCTCCCGGATCGCCTTTATCACCCTTATCTCCTTGCGTGCCCGCTGATCCCGGATCACCCTTGGAACCTTGTGAGCCTGAATACCCCGGATCACCTTTATCTCCTTTATCACCCTCTGGACCTTGCGGACCTGTCTCACCCTTTTCTCCCTTTGGCTTTTCAATTGTCTGAGTATTAATATTGACTTGCCCATTCATACTGTCCCATTTGATTTCTAGTCCAAGTGAAGTAGCTAATGCTCGTATTGGTAAATATATGCTATTTTTGTATGATATCGGATAAATTTGATTTTGATTCGTGTCCAATAATTGAACTAGCTTTCCGTCAACATATATTGAGGGGGTGGATTTCAATACCGATACTGTTGCGCCTACTTTCATCCCCTTCTCGTTGTTTGTAGAAGCCACCGATGTCGTAGAACCAGTCGTAATATAAACCGCTCGATCCTCTTGATTCCAGCTTATCTTGAATCCAAGTAACTGAGAAGTTGCCCGAAGCGGTAAATATAATGAATTATTGATTGAAATCGATAGAATATCCGCTTCTGTTTTCTTGCCATCAACGTAGATTGGTGTATATGTTACTTTCCCTTGCTTACTTACTGTTTCCGCAGCTGCGGGTAAAGCAGATACACTGAATGCAATTAATACAAATACAAGTAGTGCGATTAAATTTTTTTTCATCATTTTAAATCTCCCTTTACCAAATTTTATCTTCACTTTTTATATCACTCCCACTTTGGTTGTCCTACCATAAAAAAACCTCTGGAAAATTACTCCTATAAAATATTATAATTTCATTTTTAATATTTTTCTGTAACTTAGGTTACAAACAAATAAGTATAGAGTGAACTTAAGAGTTAGCCGAACGGTAGACAGTTATGATAGACTCAACTACCGAAGGGGATTTTTCATAGCAAAGAAAGGACAAACCTTTTAACGATATGATGATGCAAAACGAAGTTGATTGTTGATTCCGAACATAAAAAATACAGAGCAACTGGGGTATTCCCCCGTCATGCTCTGTATTCAGAATTTATATACTACTATTCAGTTCAGTTTACTCCTTCTCTGCGTCCCCAGTCGTAACTGGATTCCCCTCATTACTACTCCAGTCGCTCCAGCTACTCATCCCTATGCGAATATATCTTCTTGGCATGCTAGAAGCTCGAAAAGTGCCATGCTGGGCAATCCTACAAAGATGCCTCGTAAACCAATGTCAGCACATAGTAGCGACTGCACCCTTCCCAAGGAGTGAGAGGTTCACTTGCGATGCTAAGCCTTACGAAAATGTTTGGTTTAACAATTGGGGGTAAACTAGAGCTGGCTGTGGTTCCAATACCTATTCGCTTGGCAAGGTGACTGATGATACCCATCTTGACGGCTACCAATCTTGTACGGTAAAATCTGCCCATAAAATAAAAGGACATGGTTCACACTTGAGTTTTACCTATTGGTTTGCCCAACGGAGACTGCAGGGAACGTTGTTGCGTTACCCAATTATAGCCGTCTCCCTCATAAAACACAGAAAACCACCTATCCTCCTCGCAGGCTAGGTGGTTTTCGCTATGTCCTTGTTAATCATTGCCAAAACATAATCTACCATGTTTTAATAGATTTAGGAAAACGACATAAGAAAGGTAG